>JAZLLE010000023.1:0-15314 GCA_045597985.1 Bacteroidaceae bacterium
AAAGACGCCATAACTTTGCGGCGTGAACCTGAGACGAGGGGCTTTAAAAACTCAAGACAATGGCGATTTTCACAGGAATAGTAAGCAAGTTGATTGGATCCGCAGGTGCTCTGACTTTCAGAAAGTCCGGCGGCAAGACAGTTGTGTCGGAGAAAGTGACCCGCACGTCAAACAGACGCACACCCCGCCAGCAGCGCGTCAGGATGCGCTGGGCTCCGAGGTGGCCGGCGGCGGCTGCGCCTCATCAGCCGGCAGCACCAACTCCACCTCCCGACCAAACCCCTTTGAGGACGGGTAAGGCAATTCCGTAGCAGTCAGAGGCTGTCTTTGGGGCGTCTCTCGGAGAAGCCGTTAAGCGAGTAGCCGCGAAATGCGTTGAGAAACGCGGATGTCTGAGCGTTAGCGAGTTCCGCGTTTCAGCATTTCACGGCGTAGGGAGTAGGCTTCGTAGAGCCTAGCCCCAAAGACAGTCTCTGACTGCGGCCTTGCTGCAATAGTCTCTGACTGCGGCCTTGAAGCGTAACGCGAATGATTTTTCTCCGCAAAAGTCCCCACACTTTTTCGGGTTAGCCCTTACCGGAGCAAAAAGAGAGCTGCGGAATAGCAGCGGAAAAACAGTGATAAAAAACAGACGGGCAACTTGATTGTTGCTCGTCTGTCTGGCTGGGCTACCCGGACTCGAACCAGGAAAGGCAGGACCAGAATCTGCAGTGTTACCATTACACCATAGCCCAATGCTCTCAAAGAGCGGTACAAAGATACAGCTTTTTTCAGAGTTGTATCATCTTTGAACGTTTTTTTTGTTGCTTTTAATCATTATTTGTATGGCACAGGATTTGTATTATTAGAAATGTAACTACTTTTGTAAAGTGACAAATGGTGTCGGTGTACCCATTATAATATATAAGGTGTAATATGTGGCCGACAGCAACTGTGCGGATAAGGCAGTAACCGAGCGACCAAAGCAAAAAGTCGTTGACAGCATTTTGTTGCAAAAGAAATAAGAACCGAAACAGAACAGATGAACGAGACAGAACAACTTCTTGAGAGTATCATTCACGGAATCAGGGAAAAAAAAGGCAATAAGATAGCAACCGTTGACCTGCGCGGGATTGAGGACACCGTATGCCGTTACTTTGTGATATGTCAGGCAGACACGGCAAACCAGCTGCTGGCCATAATGGACTCGGTGCTGGAGACGGCGCGGACTGAGGCCGGCCAGAAGCCGCTTATGGTGGAAGGAACGCGCTATGCGCACTGGATAGCCATTGACTATGGCGATATTATGGTGCATCTCTTCCTGCCGGAGCTTCGTCGTTTCTACGATTTGGAGCATCTTTGGGCCGATGCCGTAATAAATGAGCTTCCAGAAGAGTTCTGATATATTCCAACACAACCAAACAATGAGCAACAAGAACAACAATACCCCCAATACCCCCAGGAAGACCAACCAGAAGGGCCCCAAATTCAATCTCTCCTGGTTCTATGTTATACTCTTCGTAGCATTCGGATATATAATGCTGAAGAACGAGAACTCGCAGACAAGAAGCACGGCCAACTACACCGAGTTCAAGGAGTTTGTTCGCAGCGGATACGCCCGCAACATAATGGTCTATACCAACGCTGGCAATCTGGAGTTATATCTTATACCCGATTCGGCGTATCACGTTTTCGGCGATGAGTTCAAAGGCACCAAGATGCGCAATCCAATGGTCAGCGTGGGCTTTGGATCTCTCGAGAACCTTCAGGAGTTCCTGGATCAGGCCGAGGCAGATGGCTGTTTCACCGGCACTACAAGTTACCGCGAGAGAGACCGTATGGTCAGGCAGTTTATCTGGAGCTTCCTGCCGTTCATACTGCTCATAGGCGTCTGGATTTTTATGGCGCGTCGTATGGGCGGCGGTGGCAGCCAGGGTGGCGGCGTGTTCAGCGTCGGCAAGTCTAAAGCCAAAGTCTATGAGAAAGGCCAGGCGGAGCGCATCACCTTCAAGGATGTGGCAGGCCAGTCCGAGGCCAAGGAAGAGGTGCAAGAGATAGTAGAGTTCCTCAAGAACCCCAAGAAATACACCGATCTGGGCGGCAAGATACCAAAGGGCGCTTTGCTGGTAGGCCCTCCGGGAACCGGTAAGACCCTGCTGGCCAAGGCTGTGGCAGGCGAGGCCGATGTACCTTTCTTCTCTCTGTCCGGCTCGGACTTCGTGGAGATGTTCGTAGGCGTGGGTGCATCGCGTGTGCGCGACCTCTTCCGCCAGGCCAAGGAGAAATCACCTTGTATAATATTTATAGACGAGATAGACGCCGTGGGCCGCGCCCGTGGCAAGAACCCTGCTATGGGCGGCAACGATGAGCGCGAGAACACCCTCAACCAGCTGCTCACCGAGATGGATGGCTTCGGCACCAACAGCGGTGTCATAATCCTTGCGGCCACCAACCGCGTTGACATCCTGGATAAGGCACTGCTGCGCGCAGGCCGCTTCGACCGCCAGATTTATCTGGACCTGCCGGATCTCAACGAGCGCAAAGAGGTGTTCGGCGTGCATCTGCGTGGCCTCAAGCTGGCGCCGGACCTCGATGTCGATTTGCTGGCCCGCCAGACACCAGGCTTCTCGGGAGCCGATATCGCCAATGTCTGCAACGAGGCAGCCCTCTATGCCGCCCGTCACAACAAAAAGAACGTTGGAAAGGACGATTTCCTGGCAGCCGTTGACCGCATCATCGGTGGTCTGGAGAAGAAAACCAAGGTGCTTACTGCTGATGAGAAGAAGACCATCGCCCTGCACGAGGCAGGTCACGCAACCCTCTCCTGGTTCCTGGAGCACGCCAATCCGCTCATCAAGGTAACCATCGTGCCTCGGGGCCGTGCGCTGGGCGCCGCCTGGTATCTGCCCGAGGAGCGTCAGATAACAACCAAGGAGCAGATGCTCGATGAGATGTGCGCCACCCTTGGCGGACGCGCCGCCGAGGAGCTCTTCACCGGCCACATCTCCACCGGAGCAATGAATGACCTGGAGCGTGTCACCAAGCAGGCCTACGGAATGATAGCATACGCCGGTATGAGCGACAAGCTGGCCAATCTCTGCTACTACAGCAGCACCGACGAGTACGCCTTCCAGAAACCATACAGCGACAAGACCGCCGAGCTCATTGACTCCGAGGCCAAAGCCCTCATCGACAGTCAGTACCAGCGCGGCAAACAGATACTCCTAGAGCACGCCGATGGCCATCATCAGCTGGCGCAGGTACTTATGGAGCGCGAGGTCATCTTCGCCGAGGATGTGGAGCGCATCTTCGGCAAGCGTCCGTGGGCATCGCGCAGCGAGGAGATTCTTACACCAGACTCCACGAATCAGGATTCCGAAATACCGGCCTCCAATGAGCCAAAAGCTGAACAGTCCGAGGCCGGACAGCCGGAACCCGGACAGCCCGAGGCAATGGATAACATCAACACAACCCTCACAGTATGAACTTCCTTGCCAGAACACTAACCGGTATCGTCATCGTGGCGATAATAGCCGCAAGCATCCTTTGCGGCTACGGATGGTGTATCGCATTCTTCTGCTTCCTCACCCTGGCTATGACACAGGAACTCGTATCCATCATCAACAAGAGCAAAGGCATAGCCATATCAAAGTGGTCGGTGTTGCCGGCGGCGTTGCTGTTCCTGTCGGTGCCGGCCGCATACGCTTTTGTCTGCTGCCAGCCCGATGCCTCGCTCATAGACTGCGGCTTCCAGTACAACGGCCGCGCCATAGCGTTCCTGGTGCTGGCCGGCTTCCTGCTATCTCTGGTGGCCCTTATGGAGTACGAACTTTTCCGCAAGGCGGCATCGCCCGTCTCTCACCTCTCCGGCAGCCTTATGCCGCTGCCATACATTGCCATACCATTGGCGCTGATACCCGTGCTGGGGCTCTGGTGCGGCTCCAAGACTGGTGTGCCGTACAACGGGCTTATGCCAATGGCGCTGTTCATCTTTATCTGGTGCAACGATGTGGGCGCCTATTGCGTGGGCTGCACTCTTGGCCGTCACCGCCTCTTTCCGCGTGTATCGCCCAAAAAGTCGTGGGAGGGCTCCATCGGAGGCGCCACAATAACAATAGCGGCGGCAATCATTCTGGCGCTCACAATGCCGCATTACTTCGGCTTCCTGCCTGTATGGGTGTGGGCCGCTACTGCCATTGTCACAGTGGTGGCAGGCACATTCGGCGATCTTGTGGAATCTCTCATCAAGCGCGAGCTCGGCATCAAGGACTCCGGCAATATCCTGCCAGGCCACGGCGGCTTCCTGGACCGTTTCGACAGCACCCTTATGGCAGTGCCAGCCGTAACCGCCTTCCTTCTGCTCTACGGTATTCTCTGTTAGCACCGGTACCGGTCTAAGACCGCCGGGCCGTAATCTCAGCTCCGCTCCGTCAGCTGCCTGAGCAGTGCCGTGCAGGCCGTCGTCAGGTCCCGGTACGTAGTCTCAAAGTCATCAGTGTACCAAGGGTCCGCCACATCGCGCGTCAGCCCAGCGTACTCCATCATCAGGTGCACCTTTCCCTCCGGGTCAAAGCCCCTTCCGTTACCCTGGCCTTCGCCCAGAATCCGCTGCAGCCACCTCAGATTTGAGCGGTCCATATAAATCAGCAGGTTAAACCGCCCGTACTCGCGCGGAGTGAGCTGCCAGGCAGTGCGCGTGCTGTCAAACGGCACCCCGTGATCGCGCAGGCATCGTCTTGCAGGCGGGTAGATGCCGTTCCCAATCTCCTCGGTCAATACCGCCGCAGACTCAATGTGAAACTCCCTCTCCAGCCCAGCCTCGCTCACCAGCCTCTTCATAATGAACTCCGCCATCGGCGAGCGGCATATATTGCCGTGGCAAATAAACAGAATCTTTGTCATACCGCAAAGATAGTGCTATTAAACGCCATATATGCCATATTCGTAGCTCATCCTTAACGTTTTTTTATAAAAATGCACTGATAGTGAAAAATGACCCTGTCTAGACTTGCTTGTTAGCTACACAATGACTAAATTTGTAATTGTACCTAAAAGGAATCGCTGCGTAGCGTATGCCGGAACTGGCAATGCCGGCGTCTTTTCAGGGCTGGACAGAATAATAAACCGAATAATATTATAACAGACAATGAGGCGGGTAGAGAAATATCTTTCGGAATATCTGGACTCAAGAAGCGTGTTCTTCATCGACTTCCTGCTGTCTCTGATCTCTTCGTTTGTAGTGTTGATGCTGCTTAATTACGTAACCAAGTCATCGTACGATTCCTTTGCATTCGCTCTCACGTGGATGTGCTCCGCGGCTATTGGAACCATCACCGCAATGCTCGTCTTCAAGGGCTACAAAGTCATTATCCGCCACTCCTCAATCAGAGACCTCATATGTTTCTTCCTCGAGGTGTTCGTCAAGTTCAGCGTAATGCTCGTGGCGCTGTTCATCATCTTTCAGTTCTCGTTCGGATGCCTCACGGCAATCTTCTTCGATATGATGCTCACCTTCGGGTTCCTGCTCTCCGTGCGCGTGGTCATGATTGTGGTTTACGATGCCTACAAGGGCAAGGTAAAAGACTTGAGCGGCCGCAAGCGCGTGCTGGTCTATGGCACCTCCGAGAAATCCGTCGCCATCATCACCCGTCTCAAAAACTCCTCGCACTATAATGTGATAGGCTTCCTGGCCGAGGAGTTCCAGCCCTCCAACATAACAATGAGCGGCCTTCAGGTGTACTCCTATAAGACAGACGAGGACCTCAAGCGGCTCATCGATGAGCTCAGCGTGTCTGCCATACTTTTTGCCAACGAGGAGGATGCACGCGCACAGGAGCACGGCATCCTTGACTTCTGCCTGCAGAACAAGGTGCGCTCCCTCATAGCGCCCTCGGTAGAGGAAGTCGCCGCCGGCAAGGTTATGAAGAACAACATCCGCCGCGTAAAGATTGAGGACCTTCTGGGGCGCGAGGAGATTAAGATATCAATGGACGAGATTCGCGCCAACTTCAAGGACAAGGTGATCCTTGTAACCGGTGCCGCCGGCTCCATAGGCTCCGAGCTCTGCCGTCAGCTGGCCAGTTTCGATGTCAGGAAGATTGTCCTGTACGACAATGCCGAGACCCCTATGCACTACATCCGTCTGGAGCTCGAGGAGCGTTTCCCGCGTCTGGACTTCGTGCCAATCATCGGTGATGTGCGCATTGTGCAGCGCCTTGACTATGCCTTCCGCGAGCACCACCCGCAGATAGTCTTCCACGCAGCCGCCTACAAGCACGTGCCCCTTATGGAGGAGAACCCCTGCGAGGCCGTCCTCGTGAACGTGTACGGCAGCCGCAACTTGGCCGACAAGTGCCTTGAGTACGGCGTAGAGAAAATGGTTATGATCAGCACCGACAAGGCTGTGAACCCCACCAACATAATGGGCTGCTCCAAGCGTCTGGCCGAGATTTACGTGCAGTCTCTGGCCCATGCCATTGAGCAGGGCGAGGTTACCGGCACCACCAAGTTCGTGACCACCCGCTTTGGCAACGTGCTTGGCTCCAACGGCTCCGTAATACCTCGTTTCCGCGAGCAGATAGAGAAGGGCGGTCCCGTAACCGTAACCCACCCCGAGATAAACCGCTTCTTTATGACCATACCCGAGGCCTGCCGCCTTGTGATGGAGGCCGCCACTATGGCTCAGGCCAACCGCATCTGTGTGTTTGATATGGGCCAGCCTGTAAAGATTGTTGACCTTGCCCGCCGTATGATTGAACTCTCCGGCCTGAAGGTTGGTCAGGACATAGAGATACAGTACACCGGCCTGCGCCCCGGCGAGAAACTCTACGAGGAGGTACTCGCCACGACCGAGGACACCGACCCCACCTCGCACGACCGTATCCGTGTGGCACGTGCCCGTGAGTACGATTTCATTGAGGCCTCCAACGCCGTTGACCAGCTGGAGCACCTGGCTCGCGTTGTAGAGATACCAGATATGGTACGCCTTATGAAACAGATTGTGCCCGAGTTCAAGAGCAAGAACTCCCGCTTTGAGGAGTACGACAGGGGAAGCGGAGCCAATAAATAGCTTCTGTAAGAAAAAGTCGCAGCGCTAACGCGTTGCGGCTTTTTATTTTTTACCAAATTGAGGCTGAATATTTTTGGCCGTTATTACTATAATCTTTAATTTTGCTAAATAATACACTTGCGCGCACGTGTGGCACGCAACCGCGGAGCGCGCCTGCCCGCGAGCATCCTTCCTGATTTACAATCAAATAATCAATATGAAGTTAAGAGTTTTTCTACTTTCCGCGCTATGCCTCTCTATGGGCGTAGGCGCCCAGGCCCAGAGTGCCTCAGAGATAGCTATGGCCAAATCCATGGCCCGCTCCTATGGCTACTCCGACAGTGAGATCAACGCCATTATGAACCACAAGGTGGGTGTTCAGGCCGCAAACGCATCGGCAACCACCGTTCCATCACCAACATCGGCAACCGGTGTGGAGGAGGTTGTGGTGGCAACCCCAGCAGCTGCCCAGCCGCTCGCATTCGAGACCGTAGGCACCGCAGTAGCGCCTGCCACCCCTGCTGCGGACACCACCGGCATCTATGGCCACTCCTACTTTACCTCTCAGGGTCTTGCCCTTATACCAAGCTACAACGCGCCTGCGCCGGACAGCTATGTGCTTGGCCCCGGCGACGAGGTCATTGTTGACATCTGGGGCTCCACCGTATCGCACGTGGTAGCCACAATCGGCAACGATGGCAGCATCAATATGTCAGACCTCGGCCCTGTCTATCTGGCAGGCATGCCGCTCCGCAAGGCCGAGGCATCGCTCAAGGCACAGCTCAGCCGCATCTACTCAGGCCTCTCCAACGATAAGGGCGATACCTTCCTGAGCCTCTCAATAGGCAAGATAAAGGGCGTGGTGGTAAACGTGTCCGGCGAGGTCAAGGTCCCTGGCGCATACACCATTCCGTCGCTCTGCGCTATCCCGTCGGTAATCTATATGGCAGGCGGCCTTACCGACCGTGGCTCCGTGCGCAACATCCATGTGTTCCGTCAGGGGCGCAAGGTTGCCACATTTGACCTTTACGACTTCATATTCCGGGGCGCCTCCGCACAGGATATCCGCCTGCAGGAGGGCGATGTAATCAATGTTCCAGCCTACACCAACGTGGTGAGCATAGACGGTGCCGTGGCCCGCGGTCAGAAGTACGAGATGAAGGACCAGGAGACCATCCAGGATCTGATTGACTATGCCCTCGGCTTCACCACCCAGGCCCGCCGCGACGAGGTGAACCTCACCCGCTTTGAGAGCAGCGACGGTGTCTCGTTCGATGTCAAGTCCGCCCAGTTCGGCTCATTCAAGCTGAAGGACGGCGATGCTGTAAACGTACGCAGCTACTCCAATATGTACTCCAACAGAGTGTCAATATCAGGCCCCGTGCTCTATCCCGGCACATATGCCATCGATGCCAATGTAACCGATGTTGCCAGCCTTATCCGCGCAGCCGGAGGCCTGGTAAAGGGCGCATACACCGAGCGCGGCCAGATTAAGCGCATAGACGAGAACCACCTGCCCACATTCGTAACCTTCAACCTTCAGGATGTGCTTGACGGCAAGGAGAGCGTAGCTCTTATGCGCGAGGACAGCGTACTGCTCTACAGCCAGGATTCCTTCCTGCAGGAGCAGACCGTAACCATCAGCGGCCACGTAAAGAACCCCGGCACCTTCAGGTTCCACAAGGGAATGACCGTTGCCGATGTAATCCTTATGGCCGACGGCGTTCTTGAGGATGTCTATGGCAACCGCGGCCAGATAAGCCGTATTGACAAGGACGGACTCACCATTCTGGTGCCGTTCAATGTGAACGATGCCCTGGCCGGCCGTCAGAACGTGGAGCTTATGCGTATGGATACCGTACGTGTGTATGGAATCCGCGAGCTTATCCAGGATGCCGAGCTCTCGGTAAACGGCGAGGTTGGCAATCCCGGCAAATTCAAGTACTACGAGGGTGCCACGCTTGCCGATGCCATTCTGCTTGCAGGCGGCTATACCAACGGCGCCGATATGCGCAACATAGAGGTTGCCAGCCGTGGCGGCCGTGAGCGCGGTACCGTAGCAGTATATAACCTTGAGGAGAATCCGGCTCTGGCCGAGACCCCGCTCAAACCATACGATGTTGTCTCCGTGCGCCGTCTTACTTACTTCAAAGACCAGGTGGCCGTAACTGTCAGAGGCGAGGTTGTCTCTCCGGGTACATACGTGGTAGATAAGACCGAGGTGCGCCTGTCTGATGTCATCAACCGTGCCGGCGGATTTACTAACGAGGCCTACGTTCACGGCACTAGTCTAACCCGCTATCTTACCAAAGAGGAGCAGGACCGTCAGGACCTGGCCCTGAAGATTGCCAGCAACAGCCTTGGCCAGAGCGTACAGATTGACTCAACCTTTACTCTTGCTACCTCGTTTATGATTGGTATTGATCTTGAGGCCGCGCTCAAGAACCCTGGCAGCGAGCAGGATGTTGTTCTGCGTGCGGGCGATGTAATCAATGTGCCAGAGTATAACAGCACCGTAAAGGTATCCGGCGGCGTGTTCTATCCCAATACCCTTTCCTATGTAAAGGGGCAGGGCTGGAGGGCCTATATCCGTCAGGCCGGCGGCTTTACCAAACTGGCCCGCGGCGGCAAGAGCTACGCTGTCTATATGAACGGAAAGGTAGCCAAAGGCTTTGGCATCAAGCCCGAGCCAGGTATGGAGCTTGTGGTTCCTGAGCGTAATCCCGAAGCCGAGCACAAGGTAAGTGCAGCAGAGATTGCCGCCATTGCCTCATCAACATCATCAATTGCCACAATGGCCATTGCCATCTCAAACATCATTAAAAACTGATTGCGCTATGGAGGAAATAAATAATCAGATTCAAGATCCCGAGGAGTCATCAATAGACTACAAGGCAATAGCATTACGCCTGTGGGCCAAGCGTAAGTACATACTCAAGGTGTTTGCCTGCTTTGCAGTGCTTGGACTGTTGGTTGCAATATTCCAGACACCGGTTTATAATGCCAAGTGTGTCTTTGTGCCACAGACTTCATCAAAGACCTCATCGTCTTCTCTGTCCTCACTTGCCGCTATGGCGGGAATCAATCTTGGTGATATGACACAAGGCCAGACACTCTCACCGCTTATCTATCCGCAGCTGCTTTCCAATGCCGAGCTTAAGAAGGAACTCATACGCGTCCCGCTACACCTCAAAAAATACGATGAGCCGGTGTCAATGTACGATTTGGCAACTAACCCCAAGTATAAGAAATTCAACTTGATTGGCTTCATAAAGAAATATACTATTGGTTTGCCAGGCGTTATTATGACCGCCATCAAAGGTGAGCCAAAAGACGTAGTATTACCTTCCGGCAGTGAGAAATCTGCAATCAGCACCTTGACTAACGATGAATATAAGTGCATTCAGGCCGTGAACCAGATGCTCTCTCTTAACATTGAAAAAAAAGATGGCTATTTTACCCTTAGTACAAGTATGAACGAGCCTATTCCAGCCGCTGAGCTTTGCCAGGCAGCATTTGACCTTATGCAGACCTACGTATCGGAGTTCAAGCTGCAGAACGCCCGCTCCACTGAGGCATATATCCGCGAGCGTTACAAAGAGGCCAAGGCCGACTACGATGCCAAGCAGCTTGCCCTGGCTCAGTTCTCCGATGCCAACCGTGGCGCACTGACCGCTACTGCTCAGATTCGCCGCAACCAGCTGGAGTCAGACTTTCAGATATCTTCTGCTCTGTTTTCAGAGATATCCAAGCAACTGCTTCAGGCAGAGATGAAGGTCAAGGAAGACACTCCAATTCTTTCAGCCGTTGAGCCAGTATGTGTACCGGTAAAGAAAAGTAACAGCCGTTCCCAGACTCTTGCAGGGTGGATATTCTTCGGAATTATTGTCTCTTGCGGCTCAGTACTTGGCATTGACTGGTTGCGTAATCAAGGTCTTAACTGGCCTAAGAATTGGGAATAAGTACAATTTGTTGCTCAGGTTATGAATGTAATACAGACCGCAATAGAGGGTGCTCTGATAATAGAGCCAAAGGTGTTCAAGGACGCCAGAGGCTACTTCTTTGAGAGTTTCTCGCAGCGCGAGTTCGACAATAAGGTAGGGCCACTTCTTGGCCACCCTGTTAATTTTGTGCAAGACAATGAGTCTATGTCCAGCTATGGCGTTATGCGTGGCTTGCACTTCCAGCGTCCTCCTTTTACTCAGAGTAAGCTGGTGCGTTGCGTTAAGGGGGCGGTTCTCGATGTCGCAGTTGATATCCGCAGGGGCAGCCCCACATATGGGCAGTGTGTAGCTGTAGAGCTTACTGAAGATAATCACCGCCAGTTCTTTATTTCCAAAGGCTTTGCACACGGCTTTGCCGTATTGAGCGAGACTGCGGTTTTTCAGTACAAGTGCGATGAGTTCTATCACCCGGAGTCCGAAGGCGGCATTTCAGTTTTAGATTTCTCACTGGGCATTGACTGGCGCATACCGCTGGAAAAGGCTATTCTAAGTGAAAAAGATACAAAGGCACCTGTCTTGAGTGCCTTTACCTCACCATTTGTCTATGGAGAGTTCTGATATGACAATACTGGTAACCGGCGCAAACGGACAGCTTGGCAATGCAATGCGTATTGTAGCCTGTAATTCAACCGATAGGTACATTTTCACCGATATAACCCAGGCTTCGCCGGAGCAGATAGATATGTTGCATAAACTGGCAGGTGACAAAGTTGATACAACAACTATTCCGTTAGATATAACAGACATTGATGCTGTAGGGCGGATGGTAACAGACAATGCCGTAAATGTCATTGTAAATTGTGCGGCCTATACCAATGTAGATGCCGCAGAGAGCTATTACACTCTTGCAGAATTGTTGAATGCCCAGGCTCCTGCCAACCTTGCCAAGGTTATGAAAGAGACCGGTGGCTTGTTGGTGCAGATTAGTACAGACTATGTTTTTGGCAAGGAACCTTACAACACACCTTGCCGCGAGAACCAGACAGGCACCCCTACAGGTGTATATGGCCTTACCAAACTTCACGGTGAGCAGAATATAAAAGACTCAGGCTGTAATTATGTTATTATCCGCACCGCCTGGCTATACAGCGAGTTTGGCAAGAACTTCTGCAAGACAATGCTCAACCTTACAGCCACCAAGCCACAACTCAATGTGGTCTTTGACCAGGCTGGTACCCCAACGTACGCATTAGACCTTGCCAAGGCAATTGTGGTAATTCTAACCGATTACAACGCCAATGGCCCTGCCCATGCCGGTGTGTATCATTTCAGCAACGAGGGCGTATGCAGCTGGTACGACTTTACAAAGATGATACAGGAGTATAGTGGTCAGATAGCTTGCAGTGTGAATCCCTGCCACAGCAGTGAGTTTCCAAGTCCGGTAACCCGCCCTTCGTATAGCGTTTTAGACAAAACAAAAATCAAGGAGACTTTTGCTATCATTGTTCCTTACTGGACCGATAGCTTGAAAGTGTGTGTAAATCATTTGAGATTATCATAAAAGAATCATAGTAATCTTGACAATTAGGAATGGATGGTAACGTCACTTTTGGCGATTATTAGATTATTTCTAATTAATATACAAACAGATAATATGAAAATTCTAGTGACTGGAGCAAAAGGTTTCGTAGGGAAGAACCTGTGCTCGCAACTTAAAAATATCCGCGATGGCAAGGCAAGGTGCTATGGCGACCTTACCATCACTGAGGTGTATGAGTACGATATCGACTCCACGCCGGAGGAACTTGACCAGTGGTGCCGTGAGTGCGATTTCGTCTTCAACCTTGCGGGAGTGAACCGCCCGCAGGACCCCAAGGAGTTTATGGAGGGCAACTTCGGATTCGCCACCGTACTCCTGAACACACTCAAGAAATACGGCAACACTTGCCCCGTAATGATAAGCAGCAGCATCCAGGCAACCCTTGCCGGCCGCTTTGGCAACAGCGAGTACGGCCGCAGCAAGAAGGCGGGCGAGGAGCTGATGTTCCAGTACGGTCAGGAAACAGGCGCCAGGGTGCTAGTCTATCGTTTCCCGAACCTGTACGGCAAGTGGTGCCGCCCCAACTACAACAGCGCGGTTGCCACCTTCTGCAACAACATCGCCAACGACCTTCCCATCACCGTCAACGACCCGACCGTCGATATGGAGCTGCTCTATATAGACGACCTTGTAGAGGAGATGATCCGCGCCCTCCGGGGACAGGAGCATTACTGCGAGTTTGACGGCGTTGAGACCGTATTCAAGACGGACGGCCGCTATTGTGCCGCTCCCGTCACCCATCACGTCAAGCTGGGCGAGATCGTTGACCTGCTGCACCAGTTCGCCGAGATGCCGAAGACCCTTACCATTCCCGAGATGCCGGCCGACTCGTTTGCCAAGCGGCTTTACAGCACCTATCTCAGCTACCTCCCCAAGGAGAAGGCCATCTTCGACCTCAAGATGAATGTAGACAACAGAGGCTCTTTCACCGAGCTTGTCCACACCCTCAAGTGCGGTCAGTTCAGCATCAACATCAGCAAGCCGGGAATCACCAAGGGCGAACACTGGCACCACACCAAGTGGGAGCAGTTCATCGTGGTATCAGGCCACGGACTCATCCAGCTCCGCAACGAGGCCGACCCGACGGCCCCGGTACTGAGCTACGAGGTGAGCGGAGACAAGATCCAGAGCGTCATAATGCTCCCTGGCTACACGCACAACATCATCAACCTGTCCCACACCCAGGACCTGGTCACGGTGATGTACTGCAACGAGGTCTTCAACCCCCAGCGCCCGGATACGTATTTTGATCCGGTTGACCCTAAGTAAGGCTCAACCGCATCAAACGAATCAAACGCATCAAACAAGTCAAACGACAATATCAAGCAATCAGCGTCATATGGACAACAAGCAACCCAAATTCGATTATAGCGATGTCAAGTGGCAGGAGAACGGCAAACTCAAGCTCATCATCATAGTAGGCACCCGTCCCGAGATAATCCGTCTGGCCGCCGTCATCAACAAGTGCCGCAAGTACTTCGACGTCATCCTGGCGCATACCGGCCAGAACTACGACTACAACCTGAACGGCGTCTTCTTCAAGGACTTGAAACTGAAAGACCCCGAGGTCTATATGGATGCCGTGGGCGATGACCTGGGCGCCACTTGCGGCAACATAATCAACTGCTCGTACAAGCTCTTCAACCAGACAAAGCCCGACGCCGTGCTCGTGCTGGGCGACACCAACAGCTGCCTGTCAGTCATCGGCGCCAAGCGCCTGCACATCCCCATCTTCCATATGGAGGCCGGCAACCGCTGCAAGGACGAGTGCCTGCCCGAGGAGACCAACCGCCGCATCGTTGACATCATCAGCGATGTCAACATGGCCTACAGCGAACACGCCCGCCGCTACCTTGCGGAGTGCGGACTCCCAAGAGAGCGCACCTACGTCACCGGCAGCCCCATGGCCGAGGTGCTCCACGAGAACCTGGCTGACATCGAGGCGAGCGACGTCCACCAGCGTCTGGGCCTCGAGAAAGGCAAGTACATCCTTCTCTCCGCCCACCGCGAGGAGAATATAGACACCGAGAAGAACTTCCTGAGCCTCTTCACCGCCATCAACAAGATGGCCCAGAAGTACGATATGCCCATCCTCTACAGCTGCCACCCGCGCTCGCGCAACCGCCTTGCGGCAAGTGGCTTCCAACTTGACCCGCGCGTACAGGTGCAGCAGCCCCTGGGCTTCCATGACTACAACTGCCTTCAGATGCACTCCTTCTGCGTCGTTTCCGACTCCGGCACCCTGCCCGAGGAATCATCGTTCTATGCATCAATCGGCAAACCAATCTCGGCCGTCTGCATCCGCACCAGCACCGAACGCCCCGAGGCACTTGACAAGGCCTGCTTCATCCTGTCAGGCATCGACACCAAGGGCCTGCACCAGAGCGTTGACCTGGCCGTCCAGATGACTGCCGATGGCAACCACGGCATTCCCGTGCCCAACTACATTGACAAAGTCTCCGACAAGGTGGTCAAGATTATCCAGAGTTACGTAGGTGTAGTCAACAAGATGGTTTGGCGTAAGGAGAGGTGAGAGATTAGAGGTGAGAGATTAGAGGTGAGAGATTAGAGGTGAGAGATTAGAGCTGAGAGCTGAGAGGTGAGAGATTATGGAGAAGACTGAATTTAATTTCAGAAGATTAATCTGTTATCAGAAGGGTAGAGCGTTAGTGGGGGAAGTGTATAGGCTGGTGAATCGGTTTCCCATTGAAGAGAGATTTGCTCTGAGCGATCAGTTGAGAAG
>JAZLLE010000024.1:0-25744 GCA_045597985.1 Bacteroidaceae bacterium
CAAAAACAATAATTCTCAAGTTAATGCCAATATTATTATGCGAAGTTTTTATGAGAAGTATGTTAGTTAAACTATTGAGTAATAATGGAATCATTCCTACCAGTTATGTTTACTTCTCATAACGATTCACTTCTCATAAAACAGCTTATGAGAAGCTTATCATAAGCTGTTCAAATGGATCAAGCAGCATCTCAGAGTTAAGACATTTTGGGGTGAGAGTGAAAATGCCATACGCATACAAATCCATGTTGCCATCATTACATACTGTCTCATCGGAATCATTGAGAACCAGCATAAAGTCGGACGGCCGATTGTCGAGGTCATGCGCATTTTGGGACACTCCCTGCTCGTTACTGATGACATCGACGAACTGCTCAAACCGATACGTCTGGAGGCAAAAACGGAGGATGACCGACAACTTCAACTGGATTTCAAATTTGATTAACATTGATTAAGAGACACTAGTGATGAAATACTATTCTCGATGCTGGACATAATGGAGTTCAAGGAAGTGCCGTCCCGAATAGGTTCAGTTTAGTCTGGCGGGCATAAGGTAGCTAAACTACACAATCTCCCTTCTGGCGTTGTTTTACGCATTATGATACGCGAGTGAGTCCACGTCAAATTGTGCACGCGCGCGTGCACAATTTCTATATCTTTGAAACTCAAGCAGAAACGCCGATATTGTTTTAAGCTGCGCTACCGGTTTCTTGATGCAAGGCTACAGATTCCTGAACTTTTTTGCCACCTCCAAGCAAAACATAGGGCAATTAATATCTAAAATACTAAAAGAAAACGAATTGACTATGAAGGCAGTTGTAAAGAAATACTTTACAACTGCCTCTAATAGCAAGCAATATAACATTGTTTTCTACTCTCTGGAGATGATCATTGCCGTAGGCTATCGTGTCAGAGGCGTTCGCGGAACACATATCTAATGTCTATTTCCCATAAACCTTTTTTCCTTCGAACCAGGTGCTTTCAACCTTTGTGTTGAAGATTTCCTTTTTGTCTGTCTTCTCCAGCTCAAACACATCCTTGTCGAGCGTCACGAAATCGGCTCTTCCACCAGTGCATGGCGTATCATATAAGGAAGAGCCTGATCATACATTATTAGTAAGCATCTCATAAACATCCGAGAGTACCGGCTTCGGTAACGGCATTCCCGATTCGACTTCCATCGTAAGCTTTCGCAGTACCGCATATGGCTTCACCATCTCATCGATGCTCTTGATATCATCGTCCTGAGCGAAATATTCTTTTGCGAACAGGGTCCAGAATCGGTCTGCAAGTTCCGGTTCAAAATGAAACATGTCCTTGAAGACAGAAGGAGAAACCGTTGCCAACTGGCATATTGACTTCACCATAGCGTGATCGAACAACGGACAGCCGTAGGAGAAGTTTCCCATATCTACGAAGTAGCTCTTGCCACGCGAGAGAATGATATTGCCGAAGTGGAGGTCTCCATGCACGCAGGTCCTGCCTTCCGGCAGCGTGTCCAGCAATTTCAGGGCGTGAGCGATGAGGGCTGGCTCATGCAGGGTGTTGCGGCTTATCAGAGGGCGGTAGATGTCCTTGATGTTCCGCATCCTTGCGGTGTCAGCCTCAATGGCGTGCAGGGCGCGCGTCTGTCCGGCAAATTCTTTTGCAAGCTCCTCCAGTCTTCCTGGATTGTCACCTATGGCACGGGCGTAGGAGACTTTGTCCGGTATGCGCCTGAAGGTCAGCCCGTAGCGTGTCCCGTCAGTCACCACCTCACCCGGCTCCGGGGTGCTTATGCCAAGAGAGTATGCCACGGAAGCCGCCGAGAGTTCCTCCTCCATACTTGAAGGGTCGGTCAGCAGGTTGTCAAATTTAAGCATATAGTCCGGGTCATCCTTATGGAAAAACGATAATCCCCGGCCACCGCGACCGCTTTCTACCCAATCGTTCAGATTTATTCTCTTCATACCTGGAAAATACGACAACACCCCTGCCACTCCATGCTTGTCTCCCACATATACGAATCCGCACACAACAAGACTATGCAAATTTAGTATATTATTCGTAAATGAAAAGATTTAGAACCTGTTTTGAAATGTTCCAATTAATCTATTATAAAATCTTTCCGGCTGAAAATCCGTTTCTTTTCAGTCACAATGGAGCCCCATTGCTCCTTCAAATAACCGAATTTTCATCTCGAAAACCTTTCATTAAATTTTTAATCGAACATTTCAAAACAGCTTCTTAAATAACGTGAGTTCGATGAATTTGTATCAGAATAAAGTCAGTTGATTATCAGCCACTTTGACGATGTTGATGCATGGCTTTTTCGGAAAGAAGCAGTATGAGGCGATTGCTCCGAGCATGTTTACGACAAAATTCTCGAAAGAACGGTGTCTGGAATGTTCGACTTGTGCAATGTTTTTCAGTTCATCGTTGATGGTCTCGATTATTGCGCGCTTTCTAAGAAGCACCTTGTCCGAAACGCTCATTATTGCACCTTTCATGTTGCTTTTGAGCTTGGTTATCAGCTGGATTCCATCAACGAACAATCTGCTGAACAGTTCCTTGCTGATATAGCCTTTGTCACCAACCAACTTTCCGTATATCTGACCGATGAATGATTCATATTCAAGCGGCTTTCTGTCATCGACGTCACCAGGTGTGAACACGAAGTTCAGGAGCTCACCTTTCTCATTGCAGATGAGATGCAGCTTGAAGCCGAAGAACCATCCCATGGAGCATTTGCCGCGCTGTGCTATTCCCTTGAAGACCTTGTGGATATGTATCCTCTGGTTCTTGCACACCCTGAGCGGGGTGCTGTCAACGAAACTGATTCCGGTACACTTGCCGGGCAGGACCTTCTTGATGAAAATGGCCAATGGAACGGCAACCTCCTTTTCCTGTTCTACGAATCTGTTGTATGAAACAGTCTTCGGAAATAGATGTGAGAGGTGCCTGCAGACTTGATCCTTATAGAAATGTTTCAAACATCTGTAACCGGAATCGTGAAACAGTATCATTATCAGCATAATCTCAGCTTTGGACATTGTAGGCTCTCTATGATACTTGCGTTTGTTTTCACTGCCTGACTGATCTGCCAACGTGTATTTCTTGACCTGTGAATCGGAAAACTTGCAGAAATCATCGGCAAGGCAGAATATTTCAGGACTACGCTTGCGCTTGAACGAAGTGAAAAATTTTATCGTCGGTGAGCATAGCGGGTGTTTGTTGTAGTTTGTAGTTTGTAGTTTGTTGTTTAGTTCACTATAAATTTACGACAAATCTCGCTAATCGCCAAATTATCAATTAGATATATTTCATTGAACTCGCGTTAAATTACATACTTAGTTCCATACAACAGATACAGATGTCCCGAAGATGTGCCCAATCTGATCTTGTAACCTGATTGAGCATACAGATATGCCGTAAGCAATGTTGCACTGTCTCCGTTTCCGAGAAAGGAAACAGCAAACGACTTGAGCATTTGCAGATATGCCCAATCGCACAATGCATATTTTTCACGGATTGAGAGATAATCCATAATAAGATTGTCATAATCGTGAGCTGAAAGCTTTTTCCACCCTTTTGATATGTCAGCTTCCCTTACAGATGGTAACTGAAATTTAAGTCCGTTCCAGGCTCTGACACTTAGCCGCATATCCAAGTATGAGAACTCAAAATCATCTGCCTTCACGACTGGGGCTTCTCCAATGGGTTCTACAGGCTGTGGCTGAGGAGCAGGCTCTACTGATGGAATGACCTCAATAATCGGCAATTCCCGATTGATGACTGGTCTCTTATCAATGACAGGTTCCTCATCAGGAGTATCATATACCACAGGTGGAATCTGCTCCTCGTATGGCTCTGGTACCGCCTCGCAGGCAATAAACGATTTCCAGCTGGCCTCAAGGAATGTTGCATAGTCACTATTGCATTTATCCTTGAAACTGTAGAATTCGCTTCTCGTATTGCGCGAGAATTCATCGAAAATCTCCCGAAAAGAGTCCTGTGCACATAGCTTCACAGGACATACAGGGATTATGCCAATTATAAGAATCCGATGTATAATTCTCAAACATTTATTTGTTCCACGCGCCATATAGCTGTATAGTCTGCCACTCGTTTTCCATTCCAGGAGCTGAAACGACAGTAGGTGTCTGTGATTTCGCATTCTCCACAATAGAACGCTTACCAACCTCATCCGAGACGTATGTTGCGATTTCCTCAAGCGTGGCTTTTCCATTGGTCTGTTGGAGTTTCTTGAGCAGAAAATACGTAAACATTCCGTGACCTTTCTCTTTATAAGGATACGCAGTCTCGTCACCAGTCGCAGCAGACAGAACCACCATATTTCCGACTGGAGTCACCGTTTTCGCCTTGATGGCAACTCCACGGGCAGAAGCCATCATATCACCGCTACGTTGTGCGCCGGAGAAACAGGCATCCAGGAAGACAACAGTAGATTTGGTCGGGAACTTGCCAAGACTGGCATAAAGATCACTCAATTTATAACCAGTGGAAGGATTGCTACCCATCCCATCTACAGGAAGGAGGTAGGCATCCTTTGAACTCTCATCAGGTATTCCGTGACCTGCATAGTAAAACAATAATCTTGCATCGCCCTTGTAGCTTTCTGCAACTTTTGCTATCCAATCCACCTCTGCCTTCATATCCAGATAAGATGCGTCGGCAACCATTCTCACATTTTTGTCTGGGATTCCCAATGTCTTGATACAGTACTCCCTGAATATTGCGCCGTCATTGGCAGCATACTCCACGGCTACCTCCCTCTTGTAATTCTCATTTGCGATAATAACGGCAAAAGTATTATCATTATTTATATCGGAAGTCGGAATACCAACATCTACATCAGACTTCGCAAGAGCCTTCTCGGACCTGCTACTAATGGACTGTCTACCTTTCACTACACTCTCCTCCTCGCTGTCGAAATCAACACTTTCAAAACTGTAGTCAATATTAACAGAGGAAAACACGAGAGACTCTTTGTTGTTGTAGGAGTAAGACTTTCCGTCCTTTGAGAACACGACCTCGGCTAGTCCGATGCCGTCTCCCTCCACATAATACTTATTGGTCCTGTCATACTTGTCGAACTCATTCTCAAACTGTTCCGCTTCTCTTACAGGTACCGGTATCAGCAGATTTCCGAAACGGCTGTCCCGAATAAGGAAAACCTCATTATCAGCATCGTAGTCGCTAATCACAGCAGTTGAACTGATTGAACGGCTCTGCTCATTAATATATGACAATTTAGACTCCGCAACAAGTTTGTCTATCATTTCAGCTCTATTCTTATCTGTAACACGAGCCTTCCATTCCTCGGTTTTCTCATATTTACCTTTCCTCTGCCACTCATTGATTCTATACTCCACGTATTGTTTCGCAAATCCCTTATAAGAGACTCTTCGTGCTTCCGGTGTATCATACCACACGTCATCCTTATCCACATAACCTGTCCTACCGCGCAGGTTTACAGAAGCTAATCCGTCCTTGAAGTCTTCAACCTTATCATATTTGTAAGGTATGGCAAGTACTCCATTTTCATCAATATAACCCCATTTCCCATTCAGACATACGGCAGCCAGGCCTTCCGAAAAAGATTTGGCATCATTGAACTTATATGGAATGATATTCTCCCCGGATTTGTTAATATAACCGTACTTGCCGCCAAGCTTAATACGCGCCTTCCCTTCACTGAAAGGTGAGGCATATTCATAATGTGGTTTTATAACCCATTCATCATATTGCTTGAAGCCCCATAGATTTCCTTCTACGGAAGGTATATAGTCACCCGCTTTATACACCGGTTCCTGATTTTTCTCATCCTGTCTGACATCTTTTGCAAAAGACGAGGCCATCGGTTCTGGGGAATCCGAAACTTCCTGATTGCGAAGAGAGGAAATAGCATACAAATCCACTGCTATGTAATCCTTGAAATTTTTCAAATTCCTATCTTGCAACAGAGTTCCACGAGCATCGTTCACAACAAGATAATACGACTCTCCGGCATCAATATCCTGTGTATAAATCAGACATTTTCCACTCGACTTGAGCTTATCATAACTTGCCAAGCCGAAAAAGAGTTTCACCACAGTAGAGCCTGCCGGTACTGTAATTCTCATACACTTTCCAACAGGGAGCTTACCAGCATATATTCCATTTACCTCTATATGTTCCGTAACCCCACTTCCTACATACTGAAATGGTCGCCTTATATAGAGATAAGAATCACTTTGAGCATAAAGGAACAAAGGTAATACTGCAATAGTGATAACAAAAAGCCAGCGTCTCATTGTAAACATTGTTAGATATTTAAAGTTAGCGTTGCGCCGAAAACAGGTTGGAAGGAATTGTTCTGCAAAGACATTGGATCAAATGACAGATACGGCTTCACATCAACCCCGATAGAACCGTGACTCTTGTCACGCAGATACATATTCTTTATCTTGGCGGCCCTGATTGCAGAAAAGCCTGACCATAACGACATTGAGGCTACCATAGCTATTCCCACACACAAATGCGTCTCATAGTCAGCTTTATGCGAAGTTCGGTTATATTGATACGCTTGAATAATTGATGTAATGCCTGCACCAGCGACGACGGTCTGCAAAATTCCAATACCAACCTGACACCCCGTTATATACTGGCCGAGTCCAGGAAAAAGGAATGATGCTGCACCGACACCTCCGACTCTATATTTGTCTCCCAACTCATACGAATAGTCACGCGCATTGTACATTTTCTTGTATTGCCAATACTTCAAATCTCTTTGCACCTCTGGAGATAAGTTGCCATTAATACGTTTGACATCGGAAGATGAGTAATAGAAAACATCACCGGATTCAGAAGTCACCTTGTAGCCTCCGTCCATCTGAGGCTCCACATAACCGCTTATGCTCATTCCGTTATTCAGAATAACTGTTGAAAGAGACTTCGTCTCCTGTGCCGATAGCGACAGACTCACCAGCACAGCCACTATCAAAATACATACTTTTCTCATAGCTTTTCTTTTAAATTGTTATTTTCCTTATCGTTATTATCCGTCTGTCAGCACGCATATCCTTATCGTGCTTACGACACGTGGCCAACCACTTGTGAAAATTCTGATTATTGAGATGCCGAGGCAAAATAAGTTCTGTCGTTGCATCCAGTCCTCCATCGCTGTCATTTACCTTCGTGAACTTGTTTGGCGAGAAGATTATATACACCTGATTATGTTCTATGTCCTTGTCGCAAGTCAGATAGAGCTCATCCACAAGCGACTTTTCAAGAGTGCCTTCCGCGCATTTCTCCGAGAACAGCACATATCGTTTGTCAGCTCTGACATCAAAAGCGCCATCCCGCATCCCGCTGTATGGCAACAGGCAATATGCCTCTCCGTCATCATCCAACAGATAGACGGCAAGGTATCCGTTGACAGGCGACACGAATGACAGATACAGGTCATCACCTTCGAAATAATCATAGTCCTCAAATTTGTCATCAATCCCGTTGCGAAGCAAGTGTGCGGAGAAATCAATCGGCGCAGAGACAATCTCTCTGACACGACCGCATACCTTAACTTTTACCACAAGAAATTCACCATCAACTGAGATTTCGTACTCCGGCTCACCAATGGTCTCTATCCATTCACCATTTACATCGCTTCCACCTATTGATGTGAAGTCTATTGATGAGTTACCACTGCTGTTGTTTATATTGGTGAAATTGCTTTGCGATATACTGAGGCCAAATACCTCTTCTACTGCTTTTATTTGCGCGCGCTCAAGTGCTTTCTCTTTCGCCAACCCTGGTGTCTCATAAATGGAGCCGTAATATACGTATTCACCGCACCACTTCTCAGTGCGCTGGGCACTGAGGTGGAGCGAAGACATTATCAGGACTGATGACAGTATAATAAGCGGAGAACAGCGCATGTGGATAAGTACTTAATTGTTCTCCAGAAGTTTATCCAATTTGCCGTGCAAATCCATACCTTCCTGCTCAAGCTGTTTTTTTACAGCATTTATGGCCGCTCTTCTTGCCATATCGCTGCTGTAGGCTATGCGTACCAGCACTTCCTTGTTCTTTGTCTTTGCATCTGTACGATATACTTCCATCACCGGAACCACACGACCTATGCTTTGGGAAATCAGGTTCTTGCTTGCCATCACACTTTTTGTTACAGACGCAGCCTCTTCCTCGCCAAGCTGATTGTTGGCGACAGTATTCTCAATAAGTGCAGTAACCTCAGTCTGAATCTGTCCTGCCATATTCTGCTTTGCCAACTCCAAAGCCTGCATCTTGGCGGCATCATAATTCTGACCGATACTCATTGCCTCGCCCATCAGATACTTTGGATAGCCATAATCATCCTGCTCATACTGCATTCTGTAGGTTTTGTCAAGCTGCTTGTCAATAGGCAGGGCTCCCGGTGCTATCTGCCAGCCCTCCTTTTCAAGACTCTTAGCCTCCTTACGTGCTGCCTTTGTAGCCTTTTCACTTAATTCCTTTTCTGTCATCTTTGCAACCGCCTTACGGTCTGTCTGTGCATTCACCACGCCCATTGCCATAAAGCCAAAACTGTCATAAATAGAAACTTTTTCATAACACTTTAATTTTTAGAATCTTATAAAATATCTATCAAACCATATTCTCTTTACAAACGGGCACAAAAAAGGCGGGATTCAATCACTTGTTATCCCGCTTCCGTGGCCATCGAACTTGCCTCAAACAGTAGATAACAATGACGAAGCCCGCACTATACAATTGCCGAACGTAGTCAGCGTAGCTGAAATTCACAATTGTACTGTGGGGCGTCGCTCACTGCCTTTATCGCGCTGTTAGCTTGCCTGAGTGTTCGATGTTCCGGAAGCCGCGGATAAAGCGTAATGTCAACGCCTTTCCTATGTCAGTCCCTACCTGAATAATACTAAATTATCCCTTGAAGGAACAACATAGTATTGGTAGTGACTTTTGCAAAAATACACATTTTATTACATTTTGATATTGGCATGTCCAAAAATATTGACTGTGACTGCTAGTCACGTTATTAATATAACGTGAGTTCGACGAATTTGTATCAGAATAAAGTGAGCTGATTATCAGTTACTTTGACGATGTTGATACATGGCTTCTTCGGAAAGAAGCAGTATGAGGCAATAGCTCCGAGCATGTTTACGACAAAATTCTCGAAAGAACGGTGTCTGGAGTGTTCCACCTGAGCCATGTTCTTCAGCTCATCGTTGATGGTCTCGATTATTGCGCGCTTTCTAAGAAGCACCTTGTGGATATGTATCCTCTGGTTCTTGCACACCCTGAGCGGGGTGCTGTCAACGAAACTGATTCCCGTACACTTCCCGAGCAGGTCTTTCTTGATGAAGATGGCGGGTGAATCAATTAGATATATTTCATCGAACTCACGTTAAAATAAAATGACTGACAAGAGCCAGAGTTTTGGAATAGGCCGAGGCTTGTGAGAGCGATCTCACGGACACTTGGTTTTCGTTGTGTTTTTTTCTGTAAAAAGTTGCTAATTGTTAGAAATAAAGTAACTTTGCAGAATACGAACACGTTGTCTATGCGCGGAATTACCAGCAAATCAAACGCTTGTGTGGCTTCTCTTACTTTATTAAGCGTGTGGGGGGGGGTAAAACCGCTGTAAATCAGTATTTTATAGAATTTGAGCATATACGATGGCCATTGCCGCAATGCGGTAATGGCCATTCGTCGTATATGTGCCTGCCAGGTCTGTCAAAGATTTCATTAACCAGCGGGACAAGGCCCTCCCGCCATACCAACTTAACGGAAGTGAATGGACACTTCGCACCCGCCATAGGGCTGAGGCGGGCCTCTATTCTGCTATGAGTAACGAGAAAGAGAACTACAGGAAACCTGTCACCAGAGTCGTAGAGATGAACCCGACAAACCTTATCGCCACCTCCCCCGGTGGCGTAGGTGGTATAGGCGAGCAACCAGAAGGATTTGGTGAGGAGTAATTTTCCTACGTCTGGCACGATGGCAGTATGTGAGTCTTGCCAGACGTTTTGTAATGAGATTGTCTAATCAATAATATACTTGAAATGTTAAGACGTGACATCCTGTTGCCCGTAGTCATCGCGGGCCTTCTTTGCATAGTCTCCTGCACGCGCGATAACAGCCTGCGGGTTATGCCTGAGTATGTGACAAGCATCAATGCCAGCCTTGAGCAGCCGGAGCCGGAATCCGGAGCCACAAGGGCTGACTTCACTTTGAGCGGTAGCGGTAACCTGGCTTTCAGCTGGTCGTCCATAGGCGACGTGTTGGGCATTTATCCTGTAGGTGGTGATCAGGTGGCCTTTCCGCTGTCGGGCGTCAGTGGCGACAAGGCCTCGTTCAACGGCGGCTCGTGGTCTCTTAAGACCAGTTACAAGTACGCCGCCTACTTCCCGTTCAGCGCGGACAACTACACCGTGTCTGAGAGGCGCATCCCCATCAGCCTTATAGGCCAGAGGCAGACGGGCAACAACAACCCCGCCCATCTTGGCAAGTTCTCGTTTATGGCCGCCGAGGCATCACAACCCGACGCTACGGGCAACGTGTCGCTCCAGTTCAAGCAGAGCGGCTGCTTTGCCAGGTTCAGGCTTCAACTCCCGTCGGGTGTCGTGCCCGTCAAGGCCGTGCTGAGCCTGAGTGGCGACGGCAAGTTCATCACCCAGGGTACCCTTGACCTGACCGAGACATTCACTGAGTCATCGCCCACCATCACTCCTACGGCTTACTCCAAGAGCGTGACTCTGGAATGTGGCGACATAGAGTCGGATGGTACTGATATCTTGTTATATATGATGATGGCTCCCCAGAACCTGAGCGCGTATCAGATCACAATGACCGTGACGGATACCGACGGCAAGATATACACATTCACCACAGACGGCAAGAATATGCTCAGGAATCAGGCTTGCGCATACAAATTCACGAGCACCGGCCAGCTTGATGCCAACTACCTCTGCCTCACCGCCGAGGAGCCTGGCTCGGTAGGCCTGAGGCTTCAAGGCACTATGGATGTAGTGCCGTCGCTTCAGTATAGTACTGATGGTCAGAACTGGCTGATGTATAATGTGGGTTATACGACAGACATCGTTTTGGAAAGCGCCGGTGACAAAGTGTATTTCAGGGGCAACTCTAACTTTCTCAGCGCTGCTGATGACTCATACTACTATTTTGTGCTTGGAGGCAAGACAGCCGCCAGCGGAAGCGTAACCTCGCTGCTGAAAGGCGATGCGGCAATAGATATGTTGGCTCACGGGTATGAGTTTTATGGTCTGTTCCGCGATTGCGAGAACCTGACTAAGGCTCCTGAATTGCCGTCAACCAGGCTCAGCCAGCATTGCTACGAGAAAATGTTCTCAGGGTGTACCAGTCTCACCGAGATGCCGGAGCTCCCTGCCACAGTGCTGGCTGTATACTGCTACAGTTCTATGTTTGAGGACTGCAAAGACTTGACGGAGGTACACGCATTACCCGCTGTTACTCTTGAGGAGTATTGCTACTCCAATATGTTCTCTGGTTGCACAAGCCTTGTGAAAGGCCCGGACATCAATGCCGGAGCGCTTGATTATAGAAGCTGCTATGCAATGTTCTATGACTGTACCTCATTGCGCGAGCTTAAGGTGTCGTTCAAGGACTGGGCGCAGGCCAAAGGTGCTACTGATTATTGGATGTATGATGTGAATACTGCAGGTGATTTCTACTGTCCGGACGAGCTCGCGCTCATTAATGGCAGCAACAATATTCCGAATGGCTGGCTTACTCCTCAGGGCGTCAACCTTGACAATTGCCTCTGCTTCACAGCGCAGCAGGCCAACTCGACAGTGGACCTGTGTCTGGTGGGAACCGGCTGGCTCAAGGTGCCTACGTTTGAGTATAGCACCGATGGAATCAACTGGGCTGACTTTGAGCCGGGAACCACTCCTGATGTAAAACTTGCCAATATCGGCGACAAGGTCTATTTCAGAGGCTATAACAGCAATGTGCCTCTAAACAACCAAAGTTACGACAGGTATAAGCAGTTTGTTATGACAGGCAAGATTGCGGCAAGCGGAAGCGTGATGTCGCTGGTTGACCGCCTGGGCACGTCGGATAGAATAGAGCACAATTATGAGTTCGCCAGCCTGTTCAAGGATTGCACCAGCCTTACCGAGGCTCCAAATCTACCTGCTACCACACTGAACGATTATTGCTATGAAGAGATGTTCAGCGGCTGCACGGGTCTGACCGAGGCACCTGAGCTGCCCGCACAGATATTAGCGACTTGGTGTTATGACAAGATGTTTGCAGGATGCAGCAACCTGAACAGCGTGACAGTCAACTTTACAGAGTGGAAGCGCAATGGCGGCTTGAATACAACTTCCTGGCTGGATGGCGTTGCCGCAACTGGTGTAATCAATTGCCCGGCCGGTCTTGACATTTCTGTACATGATGTTAGTCATATTCCTGATGGTTGGACTGTTAACTTGTTTGCCCCAGCAGGCGTGCTCGATGATTATCTGTGCTTCACTGCACAGCAAGCAAACTCTTCTGTAGCAATGGCAGTCACCGGCACGGGCTGGACGTTACCGGAAATCTCCTATAGCACTGATGGCGTTGTATGGAATGAGTTTATGCCGGGTACCACTACCGTGACGCTAAACAATATCGGTGACAAGGTTTACTTCGTGGGGAGCAACGCAAGCTTCAGCTATTCATCGGCTCAATATGTTCAGTTCTCTATGACTGGTAAAATCTCAGCAAGTGGGAACATAATGTCACTTGTAGATCCTACGTTATCAAGTAATACTGTTCCTTCTTATGCATTCTATAGGTTGTTTGCTGATTGCTCCAGTCTGACTGCGGCACCGGAGCTACCCGCTGGAAATCTCGCACAATGGTGTTATTGTCAAATGTTCGCTAGGTGTACAAGTTTGACTAATGCACCAGAGTTGCCTGCTATGAATCTTGCTTATGACTGTTATTATGCTATGTTCGAGGAATGTACTAGTCTGACCAAAGCACCAGACCTTCCTGCTGCTGATCTCGAAGATAATTGTTATTATCAGATGTTTGCAGGTTGTAACAGTTTGAACAGCATCAAGGTCTATTTTACGGGTTGGGCAGGCAGCGCCACGGGAGCATGGCTGATATCTACATCATCCACCGGTACATTCTACTGCCCGTCGGCACTGGATACATCGACACGTGATGCGTCTCATATCCCGTCCGGCTGGACTATCAGCACGTTCTGATTAATGGTGTGATTTCCTGATAAAGCGGGACCCCGGAGTGTGAATCTTCCAGGGTCTCGCTTGTTTTTGAATACAGCTGGTCTCTTTTGTCTGGCCACCTGTGCCCTGGCCAGGTCAGATGAACAGCATCTCGCGACACTTGGGCAGGGCCCAGAGCTCATCGTCCACCATCAGCTCTATGGCGTCGATATGCTCGCGGATTTCCTCCATCTTGGGGAATACGGTGTTGTGGTAGGCTATTGCCTTGTCGCGCTCGCACTCAATGTAATAGAGTCAGTCTGAAACGGAGCGTACCCGGAGCATCTCCGGAGAAGTCATTATCAGTAACATAGTTCCCTAGAACTCTGCGGTACGCGGAGTTGACAATACGGAGCTACGGAGTAGCGACTAAGCCCCTTCCACAGGGAAGGGGTTTGGGGATAGGGTCGGAAAAGGGTCCATTCCGTTTCCTAGAACTCTGCGGTACGCGGAGTTCTAGGGAACGGAATAACGTCGCGTATGTTCTGCATACCCGTCACGAACAGTATAAGGCGCTCAAAGCCCAGACCGAAACCAGCGTGCGGACAAGAGCCGAACTTACGGGTATCAAGATACCACCACATATCCTTCATAGGAATATGACGGCTCTCTATCTCGCCCATCAGCTTGTCGTAGCTCTCCTCACGAACGGAGCCGCCTATAATCTCGCCAATCTGCGGGAACAGCACATCTGTACCCTGAACGGTCTCAGCCATTTCCTTGCCGTTGCAGACCGGTTTGGTATCGTCTATCTTCATATAGAACGCCTTGATGGCCTTCGGATAGTTGGTCATAATGACAGGCTTCTTGAAATACTCCTCAACAAGGTAGCGCTCGTGCTCTGATGCAAGGTCATCGCCCCACTCGCACGGGAACTCAAATTTGTGTCCGTCCTTAATTGCCTGCTGAAGAATCTCAATGCCCTTGGTATATGGCAGATGAACGAACTCGGTATTTACAACGCTCTTCAAACGCTCTATCAGTCCCTTGTCTATCATATTATTCAGGAACTCAAGGTCATCGGCACAGTTGTCAAGAGCCCACCGCACACAATACTTGATGAATTCCTCCTCAAGCTCCATAAGCTCCGGCAGATCCATAAAGCTCACCTCCGGCTCTACCATCCAGAACTCGGAAAGATGACGTGGGGTATTGGAGTTCTCAGCGCGGAATGTAGGACCGAATGTGTAGATAGAGCCAAGAGCCGTAGCTCCAAGCTCGCCCTCAAGCTGGCCGGAAACCGTCAGACTGGCTGGTTTGCCAAAGAAATCATCGTCATAGTCAACCTTTCCGGATTTTGCCACACGGTTCAGGTCAAGTGTGGTAACCTGGAACATCTGGCCGGCTCCCTCACAGTCCGACGCAGTGATAAGCGGAGTGTGGAAATAGAAGAAGCCCTTGTCGTGGAAGAACTTGTGGATAGCGAAAGCCATATTGTGCCTGATACGCATCACAGCGCCAAAAGTATTGGTACGCAGACGCATATGGGCATACTGACGCATATACTCGAAGGACTGGCCTTTCTTCTGCATTGGATAATCAGCAGGGCAGGCTCCAAGAAGCTCTATTCCGGTTGCCTGAACCTCAACAGCCTGGCCAGAGCCTATGCTCTCCACTATTGTACCAGTCACACTGATACAGGCGCCAGTGGTAATCTGCCTCATCAGCTCATCGTCGAACTTCTCCAGATCGGCCACCACCTGAACATTCTTGATTGTGGAGCCATCGTTCAGCGCGATAAAGCTTACTGATTTGCTGCCTCGTTTGGTTCTCACCCAACCCTTAACAAGAACATCACTGCCAAAATCCCTGCGTGCCAGCAGGTCAACCACCTTTGTTCTTTTTATATCACTCATAGTCTCTACCTTATTATATTATTCATAAGCGCCCATACGGAGCATATTTACCTCCTTGTCGGTAAGGAAGCGCCAGTCGCCCCTGCGAAGTCTTTTCTTGGTAAGGCCAGCAAACTGAACACGGTCAAGCCTTGCAACCTTATATCCGAGAGCATCGAACATACGCCTTACCACACGGTTCCTTCCGGAATGTATCTCAATGCCTATCTGACTTCTGTCCTCGTTGACATAGCTGGCCTCATCGGCAGCCACAAGATCGCCATCACCTATATCCACACCGGTGAGAAGCTTATCCAAATCCTCCGGTGTCACATTGCGGTCCAGACGGGCATGATATATCTTCTTCTTGAGATACTTTGGATGTGTAAGCCTTGTGGCCAGCTCGCCATCGTTTGTGAGCAAAAGCACGCCTGTGGTGTTGCGGTCAAGACGACCTACCGGATAGATACGCTCACGGCAGGCGTTCCTGACATAGTCCATCACAGTCTTGCGCTCCTGAGGGTCATCAACTGTTGTGACACAGTCCTTCGGCTTATTAAGCAGAATATATATCTTGCGCTCAATGCTTACCAGCTGATCGTGGAAGAGAACATTATCGCCACGGCGTACCTTTGAGCCAAGCTCAGTTACGGTCTCGCCATTCACTTTCACGACACCAGCCTTGATAAAGTCATCTGCCTCACGGCGTGAGCACACGCCAGCGTTTGCAAGGAACTTGTTCAGGCGGATCTCCTCATTCGGATCGTGAACAGACTCCTGATACTGAATGCGCTTCCCCTTTGGAATAGCCGGCTTTTTCTTTCTTGACTGGCCATATCCTCCATTTCCATATTGATTATTGCGAGAATAGCCACCCTGCTGACCGCCTGCGTAATTCTGACGCGGACGATACGGACGCTCCTGGCCCATCAGTCCGCCTTCGCCATTCTGGGCGCGGTCGCGATAGAAGCGAGGCTGACCATCTGACTGGTCCTGCGACTGTCCGCTCTGATTGTAGTTGCGGTATCCTCCTTGCTGACGCTGACCGTACGGACGGACATATCCGCCACGATTGGAATGGTAGCTGCGCTCGCCATCCTGCTGACGATACTGTGCTCTTGGTCTGTCATAGCCCTGGTTATCAGAATCGTTTGAGCGGGAGTTACGCTCCACTCTTGAATACTGACGATTTCCAGAATCCACACGTACAAAGCGTGGACGCTGTCTGTGCTCTTCAGAATAGTCTCTCTGCTCACCGCTGTCAAAGCGGTTGAAGTTGTTGTCAAACTCTTCGTTTTGACCATCATCACCATAGTAGTGATTCCTTCTCTCTCTATCCATTTCAATAAAACAGCCTCACGGCCAATTAATTAAATAAAACTATGTATTAAAAGTATTATCAGATACCGTAATAATTCTCAGGAGTAATGGCACGAAGCTCATCCTTGACGCTCTCCGGCACGTCCAATCCCTCAACAAAAACCTTAATAGTGGCCGCATCCATCTGCTTGCCTGTTCTGGTAAGCTGCTTCAGAGTCTCGTACGGATTAGGATATCCCTCACGTCTGAGAATAGTCTGAATAGCCTCTGCCACAACATTCCAACTTTGGCTCAGATCCGAGGCAATCTTCTCCTTGTTTATGAGAAGCTTGCCAAGTCCCTTGAGCGAACTGGCAATGGCAATCATCTGATGCCCGAACGGAACACCCACATTGCGGATAACCGTCGAGTCTGTAAGATCGCGCTGCAGTCTTGAGACAGGCAGTTTGCGGGAAAGATGCTCCAGTATGGCGTTTGCCATGCCAAGGTTGCCCTCGGCATTCTCAAAGTCAATAGGATTCACCTTATGAGGCATCGCGCTCGAGCCAACCTCACCGGCCTTAACCTGCTGACGGAAATACTCCATCGAGATATATTGCCAGAAATCGCGGTTCATATCTATCTGAATGGTGTTCAGGCGTTTCATCGCATCAAACAGTGCCGCCAGATTGTCGTAGTTAGATATCTGAGTGGTATATTCCTCGCGGACAAGACCAAGTTTCCGGCTCAGGAACTGCTCGCCGAATGCCTTCCAGTCAATCTGAGGATATGCCACGTGATGGGCGTTGAAATTACCGGTTGCGCCTCCGAACTTGGCCGATACCGGTACAGCCATAAGCTGCTCCAGCTGACGTTCCAGACGATATGCGAACACCTTGATTTCCTTGCCAAGACGAGTTGGCGATGCCGGCTGACCGTGAGTCCTGGCCAGCATAGGCACGTCAGCCCAGCATTCGGCATACTCGTTCAGCTTGTCGATAAGCTGACGCAAAGCCGGTACATAGACGTCATTTATCGCCTCCTTGATTGACAGAGGCACTGATGTATTATTGATATCCTGCGATGTAAGTCCAAAGTGTATGAACTCCTTGAAAGGAACAAGCTCAGGACAGAGATCAAACTTCTCTTTGATGAAATACTCAACTGCCTTGACATCGTGGTTTGTCACTTTCTCGATGTCCTTAATACGCTCAGCATCCTCTACCGTAAAATTCTCCCACACAGAACGGAGCGACTTGAGGGCCTCTGCCGGAACTGCGGCCAGCTGAGGCAACGGATACTCACAAAGTGCGGTAAAATACTCAATTTCCACTCTTACCCTGTAGCGGATAAGCGCATACTCTGAAAAATACTCTGAAAGAGTTTGTGTCTTGGAATGATAGCGTCCGTCTATCGGCGACACCGCCACAAGTTCATTAGTTTTCACTATATATGATATTTCCTGAAAATTCAATCAAGCTTCACAGCTCAGCGCAAAGTTAACATATTTTTCCGATATGAGAGAATAATATTGGGCTTCATCGTTGATTATTCATATTTTTGCAACGTAGAATGAATATTATCACATTAGATATGGCAGAGAAAATCAAAAAAAGAGTCAGCGACAGTAAGACTGCCCGCTGGGTTGCGCTTATCATCGTGTCCTTCACAATGATGTGGGGATATTTCCTGACAGACGCATTGTCACCTCTTATGACGATGCTCGAGGAGAGTATGGGCTGGACAAGCTCGGAGTTCGGAACATTCAACTGGGCCTACTGCTGGTTCAACGTGTTCCTGTTTATGCTGGTGTTCGGAGGAATAATTCTGGACAAGATGGGTGTGAGATTCACCGGAGTGCTTACCTGCATACTTATGCTGGCCGGAGCAATAATCAAGTATTATGCCGTTGAGTTCATATCACCGGGACCGGAGGCGGGAACAGTATTCGGTCTTCGCACCCAGGTGTTTGTAGCCTGCCTTGGCTACGCGATATTCGCAGTGGGTACTGAGAACTGCGGAATCACGGTCAGCAAAGTCATCACCAAATGGTTCACCGGACACGAGATGGCACTGGCTATGGGCGTACAGGTAGCTGTGGCGCGACTCGGCACGGCGGCGGCATTGGTATTCAGCCCGATGATTGTAAAGCACTTCTCAATGTCAGCTCCGCTGCTTTTCTCGGCTATTCTGCTTTGCATAGGATTCCTGGCATACCTTGTCTATTGCAAGATGGACCGTCAGTTTGACCAGGAGGTGGCCCAGCAGTCACAGGACTCAGACGACATCTTCAAGGTAAGCGACCTGAAGCTCATCATTACCAATCGTGGTTTCTGGCTCATCGCATTGCTTTGCCTTATGTTCTATTCGGCAGTATTCCCGTTTATGAAATACGCGGCATCACTGATGGAGAATAAATATGGTGTTGCCACCACTCTGGCCGGAATAATTCCGAGCCTCATTCCTTTCGGCAATCTTATCATGACACCTCTGTTCGGCGGCATCTACGACAAGAAAGGCAAAGGAGCCACAATTATGATAATAGGCTCACTCCTGCTTATTCTGGTTCACGTGTTGTTCGCTTTACCAATACTTAACTACTGGTGGTTCGCCGCTTTCGTAATGGTTATTCTGGGTGTGGCATTCTCGCTGGTTCCTTCAGCTATGTGGCCAAGCGTACCTAAGATTATCCCACAGAAACTGCTTGGCTCAGCCTACGCTCTCATATTCTGGGTACAGAACATCGGTCTCGGTTTCGTTCCACTGCTTATTGGTATGATACTTGACAAATACTGCATTGATGGCACTCGTCTTGTAAATGGTACCGAGGTAACGCAGTACAACTACACTCTTCCGATGTGCATCTTCGCGACATTCGGCGTAATAGCATTGTTACTGGCCATCCGCCTCAAGGCTGTTGACAAGAAGAACGACTACGGTCTGGAGCAGCCGAACATCAAGTAAACAGACTAATACACATATAATAAACCGGGGCTGGTCTCGCATATCTGTGACCAGCCCCGGTTTTATTGTTTTCGGCTACATCAATCGTTTGTAGCAGCCTCAAGCTTCTTGCGGAGCACCAACATAATAAGACCGGCAATCACGCAGAGGCCAATCAGTATAGCCCAGTTGGCCATAAGAGGAATCTTGTTCCACAAAGCAGATGGAATACGGCTCAGGTAGTTGCCTATGGCGGTGGCAGCGAACCAGCCACCCATCATCAGGCCCTTGTACTTTGGAGGAGCAACCTTACTTACAAAGCTGATGCCCATAGGGCTGAGAAGCAGCTCCGCCACAGTCAGAGTGAAGTAGGTACCTATAAGCCAGTGCGGGTTAAGTATGCTCTGTGCGGAATCGCCCAGGTCCTTTGGTGATATAAGGTCTGTAGATGCTACGGTAATCACAGCAAAGCCAACAGCCGCAAGCATCATACCAAGCCCTATCTTCAAAGGAGCAGACGGTTCCTTGCCTTTCTTGGCAAGAGCGCCGAATACAGCCACCGAGATAGGAGTAAGCGCCACAACGAAGAACGGGTTGAACTGCTGGAAATCAGATGTAGCGGCGTTGAATGACGCAGGCATTGACAGATAGAATGCTATCGCGCCGCCCCATAAGGCCAGAGTTGCGATACCAGATATGATTCTTGCCTTTTTGGTATCACTCTGGAACATTGAGAAGAGTGTATAGATAGATACCGCAATCAGTGCGAGAGACCAGATGTTGAACCAAATACGGGTAGTACCCTGAATGCCGTTAAGCTGGGTATATTTATCGGCAAAGAACGTAAGTGCGGAGCCGTTCTGATGGAATGCCATCCAGAAGAAAATCACCACAGCGAAAACAAGCACAAGAGCCACAATACGGTCCTTTGTCTGTTTCGGAGTAAGCTCAACATAATTCGCGTCAGTCTTGGCAGCCTGCTTTGCGTTCACATCGGCGTGCTTGAACCAAGGCCTGCAGAAGAAATAGATAAGCAGCGAGAGAACCAGAGAGGCGCAGGCAACGTAGAAGCAAAGCCGGTAACCCTCTGCCAGAGACTGCAGATAAGCGGGTGCCTGACCTGCGAACTCATTGGCGGCATTGTCAATAGGCACGAAGTGGAAGCCGGCGGCCTCGATGTGCGGATTGTACAGGGCTTTTGCCATAGCCGGTGCGAACATAGCACCGATATTGATGGCCATATAGAAGAGACTGAATGCGGAGTCTCGTTTGGCAGAGTATTCCGGGGCATCATAAAGATTACCCACCAGAACCTGCAGGTTACCCTTGAACAGGCCAGTACCGACTGCAATCAGCACCAGTCCGGTGAAGAGAGTCCACTTGTCAATAACCTGTGTAGCCATTGGAACCGCCAGTCCCAGATAGCCCAGAATCATAACGAAAGCACCTATTGTCACGCATTTGCCATAACCAATCCTATCGGCAAGGATACCGCCAAGCAGAGGCATGAAATAGACACCGGCAAGGAATAACGCATAAACGTGTCCGGCCTGATCCTCGCTCCAGCCGAACTTAGCTCTCATGTAAAGCGTAAATATGGCCAACATTGTGTAGTAGCCAAAACGCTCGCCTGTATTCGCCAAAGCAAGTGCGAACAGGCCTTTTGGTTGTCCTTTAAACATATAAGATATTATTAAAATTGTCTGAATCAGCCCGGAATTACGGGCAAACCGCTCAAATTTAAACAGAATTTTGCAATTATCCAAGCAAAAAGCGCGGTTTGAGGAATCTGACCATCCAGACAAGGAATGTCACCATCACCCACCGGGCGAGAAGCATCACGTACCACGCGCCTCCCATGGCCGACAGAAGCAGCAGGTCCTCCAGATTGCTGTGACTTATTCCTATATGCGTATTCAGCAGATTAATCTCAAATTTGCTTATCTTGCCACGCTGCATCTCATCCATAATAGCGGCCGAGCCGTATGACAGGCCAACCACATTGGCAACTATCCAGAGAAATGACGTACTGCCATCAAGACCGAATATACGGAGCAACGGATGGAAGAAACGCGCAATCTTCTCCATCACCCCATACTCATAGAACATACGCTGCAAAAGGTTCAGGAGGTAAATAAGGCATACCATCCAGGCAGCCAGTTTAAGTATCCCCTTGAGCCATTGGACAAAAAGCGGCAGGAAATCGCCCTGTATCTGGAAAAAGGGAACATCTGCCAGCCGCAAACCTGCGGAGGCGTCAGCCTCAGGTCTTCCGGGAAGTACAAGGTTGAGCAGCACTCCCAGCAGCAGCGATGCGACAGTACGCAATATCACAACGTATGTCGTAGGAGTTCCCGTCTTGTGCTGTACGGCGCTCTCCAGAATAATTGCGTGGGCGGCGAGCGACATAGTGCCCAGTATGGTAATCTCGCGTGCAGTGAGTTCCAACGTGGATATCACGGCCACACAGGAATATACGTTGATGAAATACCCGCTCACGTATGCCATAGAGGCATCGCCCGGCAGTCCGAAAAGGTTAAATACGGGACTGACAGCCACGGCTATCCATTGCAGGATACCGGTATATCTCAGCAACAGCATCGCGAAAGATACCGCAGCTGTAATCTTGAATATCCACCATATCGTCTTGAAGGCGCGGGGAGTGGTCTCACGCAGCACTTTCCTAAAACGAGCCTTATCCATTCTGATTCTTATTATTCATAGGTTCATCACTTTTCCTGTTCAGGATTGTGAGAACATCGTTGTCCTGCAATACCGTATCACCATTAGGAATAATGCGCTCTTTCCCGCGCGAGATAAGCACAACCACACTGCTTGCATTATATGGGTACTCCTTGATTGTATGACCAATCCATTTGCTGTTCCGGCTGAGACGATGCTGGTAGATACTGTCAGAAGACAGGCTGCTGTACGCCTTTGTACATACAACCACCACATCACCGCATTGCAGTTCGGTATCACCCTTCGGCACAATCCTGTACTCACCTCGCACTATCAGCACCAGCAGCATATTGCGCGGCAGGCCAAGATCACGCACTTTCTTATTATTCCACAAGCTGTCCTCCTCTATCTCAACCTTGCCGAATGTCATCTCAGCCTCCTCGCTGAAATCGCTGAATGTCTTGAGTACGTTCTCATTCTGGTCTATCATATCCAGTTTCCTGGCAACGGCAGGTATCAGTGAGCCCTGAAGCAGAATGGAGATCAGCACTATACAGAAGACAATGTTGAATATGTCATTCTGTAGCAATGCGCCGCTTGTCAGTACCATCATTGCAAACACAATCGACGCCGCTCCGCGCAATCCCACGAATGAGACAAGAGCATGCTGGCGGAAAGGATAACGCTTTCCTCCGAGACACAGCACCGACGATACCGATACGGGACGGGCCACCAGAGTAAGGAACAGGAATATGGCAAGCGCAGGCAGCACAGCCTTATGCAGGCTGCCAATATGTGCCATAGTACCCAGCATATAGAATATCAGAATCTGCATCATACTTGTCAGCCCGTCGAAGAAGTTGACCAGTGATTTCTTGTCGGTGAAGTCCGAGCTGTTGCCAAGCAGGATGCCAACGATGTATGCGCTCAGATAACCATTTCCTCCAAGAAGCGACGGCACGGCATACGACAATATCGCCACAGCGAAGATAAGTACCGAATCAAATCCGGATGAGCCAAGCTTGAATCTGGTATCAAAAAGCCTTATCAAGACCTTGGACAGCACGAGACCGCACAAGGCGCCTATCACAAGCTGCATCAGAATAAGCTTTACCACCTGTCCGCCAGATGCCGTTCCCTGCAAGACAGAGAGCATCACCACTGTGAGCATATAAGACATCGGGTCATTGCTTCCACTCTCCACCTCAAGCATAGGAGCCGTATTATTCTTCAATCCCAGTTTTCGCGAACGTAATATAGAGAAAACCGATGCAGCATCAGTAGAGCTTATGACCGAGCCCATCAGGAACCCTTCTGCCCATCCCCAGCCAAGCACATAATGGCAGAAGAGGCCAGTAAGACCGGCTGTGACGGCCACGCCCACGGTGGCAAGGATTCCGGCAGGCACAAGTACGGGTCTGGCAGCCTCCAACCTTGTGCCGAAACCGCCATAGAACATTATGAATATCAGCGCCACCGTACAGGTTTTCTCTACCGCCTCAATCTGGAATTTCTGAAATGGCTCAGGATCTATGGCAGACATTACAATACCCAACGCCATAAAGGCAAGCAGCACAGGTATTCCAAACTTGTTGGACACACGGTTCAGGAACACGCACAAGAATATGATGACTGCTATTACTATCAGGGTCTCAACCATACAATCTCATTATTATGTTGCAAAGATAGCGCAAAATTCTTATCTTAGCGGGACAAAAGAAAGCATCTATGAACATAAACGAGATTGAGATTATCCAGATAAACATATCAGGCGATGACAAGCCCGGACTGACCACGGCACTGACTGACATTCTGGCAAGATACGATGCCTTTATTCTGGACATCGGACAGGCCAACATACACCAGTCTCTCACACTTGGAATACTATTCCGCACACAACGCGACAAATCAGGCTTCATTATGAAAGACCTGCTTTTCAAGGCATCCGGGCTGGGCGTTCAGATACGCTTCACCCCCATAGCCATAGACGACTATAACGCCTGGGTATCGCGTCAGGGAAAGAACCGTTACATAGTCACGCTGTTAGGACGCAAAATCACGGCAAAGCACATTGCCGGGGCAACCAACATTGTATATCGCCACGGGCTCAACATAGACGCCATACAGCGTCTGAGCGGCCGTGTGCCACTTGAGGACGATGACAGCCACACCAAGTCATCCATTGAGCTGTCCATTCGCGGAATACTCACCGACGAGCAGCGAAACGCGCTCAAGGATGAGTTGATGAAGATGGCAGAGCTTGGCGTTGACATCTCATTCCAGAAAGACGACCTTTACCGTCGCAGCCGCCGCCTGATATGTTTCGATATGGACTCCACCCTTATCAATACTGAGGTCATTGACGAACTGGCCGAGCGTGCCGGTGTCGGCGACCAGGTGCGTGCCATCACCGAGAGCGCGATGCGCGGTGAGATAGACTTCACCGAGAGCTTCACACGCCGTGTGGCACTGCTGAAAGGACTGGACGAGTCCGTTATGGAGGAGATAGCGAACAACCTGCCATACAACGAGGGGCTTGAGCAGCTTATGACCGTACTGAAGCGCGTGGGATACAAGACCGCCATCCTTTCTGGTGGATTCACATATTTCGGTAAAGCCCTGCAGCGCAAGTTCGGATTCGACTATATCTACGCCAACGAGCTGGAGATAGAGAACGGCAAGCTGACAGGCCGTTATGTAGGCGAGGTTGTTGACGGCCGCCGTAAGGCAGAGCTGTTACGCCTGTTATGTCAGTTCGAGAACATCAACCTGGAGCAGTCGGTAGCCGTTGGCGATGGAGCAAACGACTTGCCTATGCTGAATCTGGCCGGACTTGGCATAGCATACCACGCCAAGCCGAAAGTCAAGGCAACAGCCAAGCAGTCCATATCAACTACCGGACTGGACGGAATACTTTATTTCCTTGGGCTCAAAGACTCAAAGATTAACCCAGCCTAATATAACGTGAGTTCGACGAATTTGTTTCAGAATAAAGTGAGCTGATTATCAATTAATCCTACAAAATTAGTCCATTCCGATTGTTTTACAAAAGGAATGGACATAATAGACGACAGATATCGTGATTTATGGCTGAAAAGCCACTTTTCCGCCGCACGGAAACATACATGGATAGGCTTAGCTATATTTGAAGACTGACATGGCCAGGGCGGTTAAACAATTATGTTTGTCATACGGAGGAATCAATCTTCCTACTGATCTACATAAAGATACAACTTCAGGCCGATAGGTGCTTTTTAAAACTCAGCGAAAATGGGCATTTTTCTTTCAATTCCACTGAGTTTTCAAGAGAATTTTCACTTTGAATGAGGGCCAAAAACAACAAAAACAAAGAATTTTGGCCCGCATTCTCTTTCGAGTTGAATTAATTTTGCATATCTTTGCCTGTGTAAACAGGAAGTCAAAATGAAAATCATCGGACGAAAAGAGGAAATCTCCAAGTTGAAGTCATACTACGGTTCAGGGAAACCTGAGTTTATCGCCCTTTATGGCAGAAGGCGTGTCGGCAAAACATATCTGGTTGAGCAGATGTTTTCGGAAAAGTTCGCCTTTAACGTTACCGGAGTGATTGACGGAACAAAGAAGGATGAGATGTCCGTATTCTTCAATGCACTTAAGCGTATCGGGTATTCAGGAGACATCCCAAAATCCTGGTATGATGCGTTTGAAGCCTTGAAGTCACAACTTGAGAAGAGTTTGAGAAAG
>JAZLLE010000025.1:0-2187 GCA_045597985.1 Bacteroidaceae bacterium
CTGTATGTGTTGTTCTGATCAGTCAGTATATATATCCGACCATCATCGAACCAGAGTTTGACAATTGATTCCATACTTTTAGTCCTCATCAAAATATTCGTTCCACGCTTTGATAAGCTCATCTTTATATTGCCCCACTGCATCCACGGCCTTCTTCAAATCCGCAGGTTTCAATCCATTGTTTTCTACAACCTCTGCAGTTTCAATGTTGATTTTTGCCTTGCCATCTCCATTCTTAACATGAACGTGCATAGGAAGGTGTTCATCTGAATAGAAGAAAAAGCGAAGACCGAATAGAAATAAGATTGTTGGCATAGCGTGGAATTTTATGTTGCCACAAATATAGGTATAATTTTTTATACCCAATCTGTTTTAGATAGAAAATTCCGGCCATACGCTGATATGCCTAAGCCGCCTAAAAATGTCTGTTTCATGGCGAAGAAGAAAGAATCTTCTGTAAGTCTTGAATGTTACCACTATAGTCGCTGTATCACACTGTCAAACTTATTCCAGTTGGCAGCTGCCTTGTATGCATCCACACATGACGAGGGGACAAGAATCTTAGCAACGCTTCCTGCATCTGAAGCCACAGACATGTACTTGAATGTTTCGGCACCAAGTGACGGTACCGCGGTCGCCTTAACAGTCCAGGAATCAAGTGTCACGGTTCCGGTTGTCCTGTCTACGATTTCAGTCCTAAAGACGTTGGCGCCGATTGTGTTCACGGTCGAAGGGAAAGTAACGTCCTTTATCAACAGACATCCTCCGAAAGCGGCGTCGCCGATGGTCGTGAGCCCCTCTGGAAGGTTAATTCCAATCTTGCTTGTTCCTTCATAACTGAGTCCAGTTAATGCGATACAGCCAGAGAATGCGAACTGGTTGATTTCGGTCACACTTGAAGAAATGTACACGTTCACAAGAGACTTGCACTGATAGAAAGCATTGTTCGGGATAGTCGTAAGGGTCGGGGAGGTGATAGTCAGATTCCTGATAGTCTCGCAATTTTGGAATGCGCAGGAACCCAGATACCTACCTATTTATTGCTTGATCAGAATTCTGCGTCGAGCACGTACGGTGTGCCGCCGGCGGTGATGCCTGCGGCCGACACATCAAAATGCTGGGAGTAGGAGTTGTTGTAGAACTCCACCTCGGCCTTGCCTTCCTGATCGGTTATCAGGTTCGGATTCCAGTAAAGCGTGCGGCGGTAGTCAATAGCGCCAAAGACCGGTCCGTCCGGATAACTGGGGCTATAATAGTCAACCGGACTGGAATAGCCCAGAAAGCGTGTCCTGCGCTTGCTGATGTCAAACAGCTCGTATGAACTGCGCAACTCGTCTGTCGGCCTGAGAGTCACATCAATCAGAATGCGGTTAGTCGATCTATCCGCCTCCCAGACACTAGCCACGCCGAATTCCCTCTCACTTTTCCTATACAACTCGAAAATAACCTTTTCCATCTCATCATAGGGCATTGGATCAAACACCAGCACACTGCTCACGTTATGCGAGTCTATCATAAGAGGATTCGAAGACAACGCAGTACAGGTAGCCTTGTCATCGCCGTGTACGCAATACACTATACCCGAGCCGTAACTCAACGGAGAGATGCCCTTGCGCAAAAGATACCCAAGCAGATCTGTAGTGAATTCCGCCCTGTCCTCCTCATCCTCCACATCGCGACGCACATCGTATGCCTGAAACGTATCATAATCGCGGAACATCACACGTTCCTTTATGTCAACGTCGGGAAGCAGCACTCCGTAATCCCTGATGACGGACGGCAACGTGTCCTCTTTCTCGGTATATACCTCTGGAGCATTCCAGTGGTGGAGCTGTCTCTGCGATGTGAGCGGGTTGAGAAGAGAGTACAGCTCCAGCCGGTTGAATGCCCTGGGCGCAGGCTGCACGGAACGCTCAAGCATAAGGCGGCAGTCCGTGCCGCGCAAACGATGCACGCGTGTATTAGCCGATATACGGACATCGGCATATCCATAGAAATCGCGGAGATTCAGGCCGAAATAGCCTTTCTGGAATGTCTTCATAGAAAACCTCAATTCCGCAAGAAAGTTTGATTGCGATTAATTGAACGTGTGCCGGAGGCAAAGTTTAGGGCGGAAGCGTTGATTTCAGTTTTCATTCCCTATCCGGGCAGACAATATCAGTGTTCCGATGTCTTTGTCGGCCCACT
>JAZLLE010000026.1:0-5594 GCA_045597985.1 Bacteroidaceae bacterium
CCTGTAGAAGTGAAGAATTTGTTGTCTAATGTCCATAGAGATCATTGTTTAAAGATTTACTCACCGTAAATCTAAAAACCTTCTCTCGATGGTCCCTTTTTCAATTATTTTCCTGGTGGAATTTTACGTTACTATTTACACATTTTAGGGAAACTTATCGTTTTTGGGCTAATTTAGTGACATTTTGTAAGCGACGGAGTTCGATAACGGTCTGTTTCAGTAATCGCTGCTTACAAAATGATAGTGAAATTTATCTGTTTTTGAGAACAACTTATTAAAACAGTCATTATTTTTGAGGCATTGAAACGATGTGAGGCGTTAAAAACGAAATGATTAATCAAAATTCCTGTAATTATGAATATTGACAATGTAATGGCCGACCTTGAGAGGAGGCATCCGGGAGAGAAAGAGTACTTACAGGCTGTGCGCGAGGTTCTTATCAGCATTGAGCCGGTGTATTACCAGCATCCTGAGTTTGAGGATGCTAAGATTATTGAGCGTCTGGTTGAGCCGGACCGCATCTTCACCTTCAAGGTGCCTTGGACTGACGATCAGGGCGAGATTCACGTAAACACCGGTTACCGTGTGCAGTTCAACAATGCCATTGGACCGTACAAAGGTGGTCTCAGATTTCATCCGTCGGTCAATCTGTCAATTCTGAAGTTTCTGGGCTTTGAGCAGACTTTCAAGAATGCTCTTACCACACTGCCTATGGGTGGCGGCAAGGGTGGCTCTGACTTCTCAGCCCGTGGCCGCTCGGCTGCTGAGATTGAGCGTTTCTGCCATAACTTTATGCTGGAGCTGTGGCGCAACATTGGTCCTGACACCGATGTTCCTGCAGGCGACATAGGTGTGGGCGCACGCGAGATTGGCTATATGTACGGTATGTACAAGAAGCTGGCACGCGAGAACACCGGCGTTCTTACAGGCAAGGGCCTGACTTACGGCGGCTCCAAGGTTCGTCCGGAGGCTACCGGTTTCGGCGCCCTCTATTTTGTAAGCCAGATGCTTGAGACCGCCGGTATGGGCATCGCCGGCAAGACTGTTGCGATAAGCGGTTTCGGCAATGTTGCCTGGGGCGCCGCCACCAAGGCCACACAGCTTGGCGCAAAGGTAGTGACTCTGTCTGGTCCTGACGGTTATATCTACGATAAGGATGGTATGAACGAGGAGAAGCTTGCCTATATGCTTCAGTTGCGTGCCACCAACAATGATGTCATTGAGCCGTATGCCAGGAAGTTCGGCGCGGAGTTCATCGCGGGCCGCAAGCCTTGGGAACGCAAGGTTGACGTGGCAATGCCGTGCGCTACTCAGAATGAGCTGAATGGCGACGATGCCGCACAGCTTGTTGCTAACGGTGTTCAGTGCGTAGGCGAGGTATCGAATATGGGCTGTACCCCGGAGGCTATCGACACATTCATCAAGGCACGCATCATCTACGGCCCGGGCAAGGCTGTGAACGCTGGTGGTGTGGCTACATCGGGTCTTGAGATGACTCAGAACGCCATGCATATCTCGTGGACTGCCGAGGAGGTGGATGCGAGACTGCATACCATTATGGCCGACATCCACGCTCAGTGCGTGAAGTACGGTACCGAGGCCGATGGCTACATCAACTATATGAAGGGTGCCAATGTGGCCGGCTTTATGAAGGTTGCCCAGGCTATGCTTGAGGAGGGTTATCTGGGATAATCCTGCGAAATATAACTTTTTAAAGTCCCGGAACTGTATGGTTTCGGGATTTTTTTTGCTTTGTAGGAGAAGATTTCTTAAACTTGTGGAATCAACAGTCAGACTATGGAGGTAAGACAGAAAATAGATGCCCTGCGCGGGCTGATGAGAGAGTGGGGATGGTGTGCCGCGGTTATTGTAGGCGAGGATCCTCATAACAGCGAATATACGCCTTTGCGATGGTGTCAGCGTCAGTTTATCAGCGGATTCACAGGCTCGGCTGGTGTAGTGGTGGTTACTATGGAGCACGCTGGTCTGTGGGTTGACTCGCGATATTACATCCAGGCTGCGCGCGAGCTTGCGGGCAGCGGCATTGATATGCACAAGATGGTGTCGTCGGTTGAGGATTGCGAGTGGATGGACTGGATTGCCGCCAATTTGCCGGATAATGGCAAGGTAGGCGTTGACGGCCTGTGTATGAGCCGCTCCGATGCCGCACGGCTTCAGTCACTGATTACCTGCAAGGGCGGTCAGGTGGTGTCGCGTCCTGACTATCTGGATGCCTTGTGGCCAGACCGTCCGTCACTTTCGGGCCATGCCGTCTGGCTGCACGGGCCTCAATACTCTGGCAAGACCACCGCGGCTAAGCTGGAATGGCTCAGGGGTGTTATGGCAGGGAAAGGCTGCGGCTATGCCCTTGTATCCACACTGGACCAGATTGCGTGGCTGCTGAATATCCGCTCAAATGATATAGATTACTGTCCGGTTGTGATTTCGTTTGCCGTTGTAGCACCACGCAGTGTGGCCCTGTTCGCAGAGTTGTCAAAGTTCGATGCCGATGTTACTGCCGCCCTCAGTGCCGACGGCATAGAGCTGTATCCATACGGCAAGGTATCGGAATACATTGCGTCAATACCGGCCGGAGGCAAGATAATGATTGACCCGGCCACTCTGAACTTTGAGCTTGGCAAGGCGGTTGACCAGGCTTTCGGTGCAGGCAATACCGTATGCTGCGCATCGCCTATAGACCTGGCCAAGTCTATGAAGAATCCTGTTGAGATTGATGGCTTCCGCAAGGCGTACATTATGGATGGCATTTCGCAGACACGCTTCTATCACTGGCTGGAGGATGCCATGGCCGCGGGTGAGCGGATATCGGAGGCCGATGCCGCCGACAGACAGCACGCGCTCCGTGCGGAGTGTCCCGATTTTCTGGATGAGAGCTTTGAGACGATATCGGCATATCAGGAGAACTCAGCGCTTCCGCATTACTCCACCATACGCGGCAAGGATGCCGTGCTCCAGCCTAAGGGGCTCTATCTGAACGACAGCGGCGCTCATTACCGGTATGGCACTACCGACATTACCCGCACCATTCCGCTTGGCCCCACCACGCAGTTGGAGCGCGAGGACTACACCATAGGCCTTAAGGCGATGATAGACCTGTCAATGGCAGTCTTTCCGGTGGGTACTCCCGGATGCCGCCTTGATGCGGTTTGCCGCAGGCCGCTCTGGCAGACAATGCGCAACTTTGGACACGGTACCGGTCACGGTGTAGGTAATGTGCTGTCCGTACACGAGGGGCCGCAGACAATCCGCCAGAATCTGAAGGCGCAGAGTATGGAGCCCGGAATGATAACATCGAACGAGCCGGGAATATACCGTGAGGGCTTTCACGGCATACGTCACGAGAATATGATTCTATGTGTGCCTGCCGGCCAGAACGAGTTCGGCGGATGGCTCAGTTTTGAGACTCTTACCTGCACCCACATTGATACTGCCCCGGTTATCCGCGAGCTGCTTGACGCTCAGGAGCTGGAGTGGCTGAATGCCTATAACCAGCGTGTGTATGATACGCTTCATTCTCTGCTCGATGCCGCGGATGCTCAGTGGCTTTATGCGAAAACCCGCCCTATCTGACCCTCGTGACGGTATTGTGACGCTCTTTTCTTGCCTTATGTATATGCCGCCTGTACCTTTGTTGTATTAATAGTTAAGAGAATGATGAGAAGAGGGTATGTATTGTTGATTGTGGCAGGTGTGCTGTTGCTGGCATCGTGCGCCTGGAAGAAGAGTCTTGACAGACTTGAGGCTATCTCGCAGTATGCCGATGCAAAGCCTGATATGGCCCGCATCGCGCTGGACAGTATTGATGCCGGCGCATTACGCGGAGAGTCGCGCGCGTTGTACGCGTTGCTCACCACTCAGACGGCCTGCGACAGTGGTGATGACATTGAGTCCGACAGCCTGATAAGCGTTGCCACAGATTGGTATGGCGATAGGCGCAAGAGTTACAATGCCGCCGCCAGCTGGTACTATCTGGGCTGTGTGAATGACCTGTTAGGGCACGATACCATTGCTATAGACGCCTACCTCAAAGCTCTGAGGCTCTTTCCTGATACGCTGGTGCGATGCTATGCCCGTTGCGAGAATGGCCTGGGCCGTCATTTCGTGGCCCGCGATATGCTGGATGAGGCAAAACACTATCTTGCCGGAAGCCGTATGAACTCTGAGCGCCTGAACGATCCAGCCGGCGTGTCATTCTCCGACTATTATCTGGCGCTGATAGCAATGTATCAGATGGATTTTGACAAAGCCAAGACGGAGTTCGGGAAATTGGCTGACGATGCGTGGCTGTCGGGGTATTACCGTAACCAGTGCTATCTTCAACTATCCAAAATCAATATGTACGTGAATGGCAACCTCAATGCTGCCAGGTACTGTATAGACCGCTATATCAGCAATGCAGAGATGCCGGACCTGCTTGGCGCGGCATATACCTTAAAGGGGCAGATTTTCTATGCAATGTGCCAGTACGACTCTGCAAGGTACTACTTTTTGGAGTCGCAGCGGCACGATGTGAATGAGGCTGGCGCATCGGTGAACTACCGCTATCTGACTGAGCTTTCGGCAATGGACGGGGTTACTGACTCTGCCGCATACTATGCCGGGATGCACATTGAGGCAATAGAGTCTCTGTACGATGAGGAGAATCAGGCTGAGATGAACCGTATGCTTTACAATCACTATTCCGAGCTGAAGGACAGGCAGGTGCGTGAGCAGAGGCGTAACAGTTGGATATTAGCCGGATTCGGCCTTTTCACACTCGCCTTGTTGCTGCTGTTGCTATATTATCGCAAGGAGAATCAGCTGAAGAGCCGATACAACCAGATGCAGGACGAGTTGCGCAAAGGCAAGATAAAGTCGTTCGATACGCTCTCCTTGCAGTTGCGCGAGTGTGAGGAGAAGTTTCAGGATACGGCATCTTTTGTGCTGATACGCGACAGCCAGCTTGGCTCAAAGCCTCTGAGCCCCGATGATGCGGCATTCATCCGCCACGAGCTGAATGTGTGCTTCTCGAAAGCCATCAGTCTGATTATGGAGCCGGGCGATGCCAAGGTATCGCCGAAAGAGGCTTTGTATTGCGTGCTGAACTATATGAATGTGAGGGAGTTTGTCTCGGCGCAGGTGCTTGCTGTGAAGTCCGATTCGCTTAGGATGTATAAGTATCGCCTTAAGAGCAAGATGAGTGAGGAGCATTTCAATCAGTTGTTTGGGTAAGATTTGTGGGCGGTATAGGCTTTATTTGGAAAAATACATTAATTTTGCGGGCGGAAACGATGGCTCTGTAGTTCAATGGATAGAACGGAAGTTTCCTAAACTTTAAATTTGGGTTCGATTCCCAGCGGAGCTACTTGTGTGCGGAGGGCATTGCTGCTTTCCGCAATTTCTTTCTCCTAAAATACTCCCGCACGCTGTTTCCGGCAAGAGTTTGCAAGGTTGAATTGAAGGCTTAGCCACATCAATAATCACTGATACTTTGCGCGGTTTCATTTCATTATTTGAAACGAATGGAATGAGGCCTCACCGCGTTCGTTTCATTACTTGAAATGAAACGAACGTGGCCTCAACTAATAATGCCG
>JAZLLE010000027.1:0-31914 GCA_045597985.1 Bacteroidaceae bacterium
TAACTACGGCAGCAAATGTCGGCTCACCCGAAAATTAGTGGAAATGAAATGAAAAACACCTGTCACCTTCTCCACTTTCCATCCGCACCGTTTCAAGTGAAACATCACAAAAGACATCGTGCAGAATTTGCAGGATAATACAAATTTCGTATATTTGTAGCGTGAGAGAGATAAAGACATACAAACGTTACTTTCTTGACTTCTACAATTCTCTACCAGAGAAAGCACAACAGAAGAAGACCCAGAAGACACCAACCGGAGAGATTGAAAAGGCAAAACGAATAATGAGAGAGTATTATGGCAGCAAATGATGACATCCGCAGTTTTGATGAAGTGCTTGACCGAAAGTACGGAATGCCGGGCACACCTCAGAGAGAGGCCGCCGAGGAGGAGGCTTTCAACTACTATTCCGGTGTGATACTGCGCAATGCACGCAAGCAGATGCATCTCACCCAGGGCGAGCTTGCCAAAAGACTCGGCACCGACACGTCTTACATCTCAAGAATCGAGACCGGCGCTCTGATTCCCAGTGTTGGAGTGTTCTTCCGTATTGCAAATGCCCTTGGCTGCTCCGTAGAGCTTGTACCGGGAATCTAATACGTCAATATCAAAACAGGAACCGCAGGCAATGTCAGTCTGCCGCCTCATCTGTGGCCTCAAGCAGGAACGATACAGGGCGGAAACCGTCGTTGCAGGATATCATAGCGGACTTTTTATCTTTCATCCAGCCGTCGTAGAAGTCCTCTCCTCCACAGGAGAGAGCAAGCACGAAAGGCGATATGCTGCTCCAGGCACTGTCGCAGAACCCTTCGGGCCTCTGCCAGCCGTTTGCAACGAACACCTGCCCCACGCACATATCACAGGCGTGCTCCATAGGGTTCTCGTACTTCTCTATAAGGTCCTGATAGCAGGCCGTCCTCATTACCGTAATTCTGACTTTTCTCATAAGACGGGCAATTATTCTATTTCCTTAAACAAATCCAGGTCATTGCGGACCGAGCCCATTACCACACCATCCTCGTAAATATAGTGGCGCAATTTACCCGCAATTTATCTGCCGCCTCCTGCACTATCGCCTCCATATCAGTACCCCGGGTTATGGTTATACCACTCCTCTCCTTCTGATCTTCGGCATAAACTGGCATAAAGAGAGATACCATCATCAATATTATGAATAACTTGAGAATGCCTTTCATATCACTGTTGTCGTGGCTCTTGTTTTGTCATAACAAGACAAAAGTATAAATTCCATCGGGAAAAACAAAGGCCCCGGCAATATATGGATATACTCAAAGTTTATTATCTTTGCGGTATTACCAACGAACAGACTATTTCAATGGAACTGAGTATTACAGAGAATGCAGGCATTATCACTGCGGTCTTGAGTGGAAGACTCGACACCACCAGCTCATCGCAGTTTGCTATAGATATGATGCCGCTTATGGACAACGCGGACAAGCATATAGTGATAGACTGTACTGATCTTGAGTACGTTGCGTCTTCTGGTCTGAGACAGTTGCTTCTGCTTCGCAAGGAGACGATAGCAAAGCGCGGAGACGTGACTCTGAGAAATGTAACGCCAGGTGTGAGGCAGGTGTTCACAATTGCCGGATTCTCTTCCCTTTTCAACTTTGAGTAATGGAACAGCAGGAGATACTGGAGCATCTCAGGCAGATGCAGGAATGGGAGGCCAACGGTATTCCAGAGGATGTTGACATCAACGCATACGTATCTGACATTCTGGAGCGATGGGCGCCGATGGCAGAGACCATAGGTATGTTCCCGGAGCAAGGAGAGCTTCAGGAGTTGTCTATGAAGCTTGGATATCCGGAGGACTACAGGCATCTGAAGCACCTGCTGCAGGAGGCGGAGATGTCGTGCGAGATGGTATTCCGCTCGTTTGCACTGCCTATCCGTGCCATGCTGGACGAGCTTGGCATTGAGTACGAGTTCAAATACCGAATGAAGTCTGTTTATAGCATCTGGCGTAAGATGCGCGTTGACAACAAGTGTTTTGACGATGTCTATGACCTGTTCGCCACCCGCATTGTATATAAGCCGAAGTCTGTAATTGATATGTTGCCGCACACCGTTCCGAATATCGTTGACGGCAATCCTGACACAGCAGCGGTGAGACAGTGGCAGCTTGAGAATATGGATGCGGAGAAATTCTACTGCTGGCGCATTTATACAGTAATATCATCGCTATACCGCATACATCCGGACCGTGTAAAGGACTGGATAACCAACCCTAAGCCATCAGGCTATCAGGCTTTGCAGCTTACGGTAATGGGGCCGGATTTCAACTGGATTGAAATTCAGGTACGTTCGGAGCGTATGGACTATGAGGCCGAGCAGGGAATAGCCGCACACTGGAAATACAAGCAGGAGAAGAGCGTTCAATGACGCACACTCCGCACCACCCCGATACTTACCTCGTATAGCAGATAGATTGGTACGGCTACAACCGTAAGTGTGAAGACATCGGTTGTAGGTGTGATGATGGCTGCTATCACCACAATAGCCACAATGGCGTGTCTGCGGTATTTCCTCATAAACTCCGCATTCACAAATCCAAGCTTGGCCAGAAACCAGGAGAGTATTGGCAATTCAAACATCACCCCCATCATTACGGTGAGTGTGAGCAGCATATCTATATAAGAGGTGATGGTTATGACATTCGGCACGTCGGGGCTGACCTGGTACGTGCCCAGAAAACGGAATGCCAATGGAAAAATAATAAAATAATTGAGCAGGACTCCGGTCATAAAGAGAATGTATGACCATAATATTATTCTTACGGTATATTTGCGCTCATTGCTTCTCAGGGCCGGTGCCACAAAGCCATAAAGCTCATATATTATATATGGTACCACAAGTATCACGCCAACCCAGAAAGCCATCTTCATATGGGTCATGAACTGGGCGGTCAGCATATTGCTGAACAGCTCAACATTGAAGTCGGCTATACCGGATGCGTCGGCGCCCAACATTGCCGCAATTTTCTCAAAGAGGCGGTATGTTATGAACTGCGGCTTGCCTGGGGCTAGAATAACCCCGAAAAGAACGTCCTTGAAACAGAACGCAACCACAGCGGTGCCTGCCGCTATGGCCAGAATCCTCAGAATTACTTTCCTTAGCACTTCCAAGTGATCCCAAAATGTCATTCTGGAATCGTCCACCTGCAAGATGGTAATTGTGTGGCTTAACGAGTGCTATTTCTTATCCTCGTCCTTATTGTAGCCGTCGGAGTTGATATCCTTCTCTATCTCGCTCATTCCCTCCTTGAAGCTGCGCACGCCCTTGCCCATGCTCTTCATCAGGTCTGGAATACGCTTCGCTCCGAAAAGCAGGAGAATAAGAAATACTATGACAATCAGCTCGGGCATTCCCAATGCAAACAATAAAGTAGTTTCCATCATATTTGCAATATGTGTTAATAATTGACAAAGATAGCGAATAGAACGGTTTTTTAGGCTATCTTTGGTTTTCATTTTGAAAAAGAGAGCATTTTTCCTGCATTATGGGCAATCTGGTTGATCTTATAAGGCAAGACGTAAGATATAGTGATGCGCTGAAAGCGTGTATGAACTGCGGCATATGTACTGCGATATGCCCTGCCGCCGAATTCTATGATTATGACCCAAGACGCATTTGCGACACGGTTCAGAGAGGCGATGAGGAGGCAGTTGAGAAACTTCTCCGCTCCGATACAATATGGGAATGCGGGCAATGCCTGTCCTGTAAGACCAGATGCCCACGGGGAAATGTACCGGGAATGGTAATAAGCATTCTTCGCAAGGTATCGCAGGATGTAGGCTATTTTACTGACAGCCATCTTGGCCGGCAGCAGGCAGACATCATCAATGGTGTAGGAAAGAACATTATTGATCTGGGGTACTGCGTGCATCCCGACAGAGTCAATCCGTCCATGCATCCTGAGCAAGGGCCTGTATGGGAATGGTACATACAGAATATCAAAGAGGTGGCGCCCAAACTCGGAGCGAACTATCACGGTGACGGAGCAGGCGCTCTCAGAGCCATAGGCAAAGAGACTATGGATGAGCTCAGGAGCATTCTCCGCGTTACCGGATGCACTGATTTTCAGGAAGATATATTAAGTAAATGACTATGCCTGATTTCGGATTTGCCATAAAAAAACCACGAAGCGAGAATCTGGACGACGCCACGCAAGCCAAATTCAACGAGCTGACACGCAGGGTACCATCGTTCAAGCGTTGTTTCCAGTGCGGTTGCTGCAGCGCCACCTGCTCAGCCAGACAGTTCACCGATTTCAATATCCGCAGGGCGCACACTTTGTTCCGCCGGGGAAACATCGAAGGCCTCTCCGAAGAGTTGAGGAAATGTATGCTTTGCGGCAAATGCACGCTGGTCTGCCCCAGGGGTGTAAATCTCAGGCAGATGGTAATAACTATGCGTAAAATGCTGGACGAGACAAAATGAAGATAGCGGTTTTTCCATACAGTTCTTTTGTTATTCCATTCCTGGCGGGAGTATTCTTGCTGGCTGTAATCTGCATAGTCAAGTTTATACGATGGTTCAAACTGTTCGATGAGAGACAGCGTAGTGTGATACGCCACAACTGGTTCTCGTGGAAAACCATACCGGCACTATGGGAGATGTTCCGCGAAGGACTGCTTCACTTCCGCATCATACGCAAGAATTTGGTGCTGGGCATAATGCATCAGGCGTTTGCACTGGGCTGGGCATCGCTGATAGTTGTGGGAGGCATCCAAAGCAACAGAGCCATCAGCTGCATGAACCGCGAGCAGTCCATAGCCCAGCTGAACACTCTCATTGAACAGGATGGCTGGTACTCATTCGACAGAGACCGTAAGCATCTTCTTACAAAGCGCATCACATTCGATGAGTCCGGTAACAAGATTCATCTACAATACCACCGTCCGTTCTATGCGGCCATTTTCTACAACTACTTTATCCACAAGGAGCCTGACACGTTCAAGCACGCGGACAATTACGAGAATGTTATGGACGGACTGCTGCTGTACGTTTTTCTTGGACTTACGCTCGCATTTGCCAAACGTCTGTGGGCAAAGAGCGTAGGAATGCGAAAGACGCCATCGCACAATGTGTTTGACAGGTTCGTAAAGCTGTCACTATGGCTGATATTTCCGCTGCGACTGCTGGCGGAGTCAATCACATCGTGTCTGTACGGCAATGGAGGTTTCCTTACCAGAGCGGTAGGCGGTCTGTTCAATCCGGACATAGTACAGTATTTAGAGTGGACAACCTGGCTCGGCTACTCCATAGCTCTGACGGTGTTCTTCGTATCGCTGCCCTTCACCCGCTATATGCATATCTTCGCAGAGCTGCTTCTAATATGGCTTCGCAAGATAGGCGTAACAGAAAGCGAGCAGCCTACCGGCTACACAAAGTTTGAGTTGAACGCCTGCTCCCGTTGCGGTGTCTGTCTTCAGGGATGTCCGATGGACAAGGAGACTGACAATCACCGGATACAGTCTATCTATCTGATTCGTGGTCTCAGAAACAAGCGCAGGATAGAGAGAATGAGAATAATTGCCGACAACTGCCTGATGTGCGACCGTTGTGTGGAGGATTGTCCGGTAGGCATCGACATTGAGGCTATCAGGCGGATGACCCGTAACAAGGGCGCGCTGGACACACAGGGCAATTATGATTATCTGAAAAAGCCACAACCTTTCAATGCCATAGGACGTATCGTTTATTTCGGTGGGTGTATGTCTCATCTCACGCCCGGAATACCGGTGGCTATGCAACGCATATTTGAGGCGGCAGGTCAGAAATACTGGTATATGGACCAGGACAAATCCATCTGCTGCGGAAGGCCGTTGCGACAGCAAGGATTCCTTAATCAGGCAGCAGAGCTCAGACAGAAGAATACCGAGATGATAGAGAACTCAGGCGCCACTATGCTGGTTACCTCCTGCCCTATCTGCTATCGCTCGTTCAAGGAAGAGTACAATCTGGGCATTCCTGTAATGCATCACACTGAATACATTGATATGCTCATAGCAAAAGGACAGATAAAAGTAAGGCGTGATGACAGGCGGGTGGCATACCACGATCCGTGCGAGTTAGGCCGTGGATGCGGCATCTACGATCAGCCTCGCTCGGTGCTGAACGCTGTCACGACACTGCAGAAGAACAAGAACCAGCGTGAGAAGAGCATCTGCTGCGGTTTCAATCTGGGAAATACGGTTATTTCCATTGAGGAGCAGACAAGAATAAGGAATGCCGCCTTGAAGGATCTTACGGCTAAGCCTGTTGATGCCATAGCGACAGCCTGCCCAATGTGCAAGAAGTCATTCCAGCACGCCACAAGCGAGTATCCCGTACAGGATATCGCAGAGATTGTGGCTGCGAATCTCATTAACGACAAACTATGAACAGATACTGGAACGAATATCAGAAGGCCATTGCCGATGATCATTATTTCTATGAGAGAAGTTGCATCAGGCAGACATTCTTCCCCGGTTCCGAGACCGCTTTTCTTAAAATGCTGCGTCAGGAACTTGGCAAGGATGTGTTTGACGATTTCAGGCAGCACACCTGCACCGGCATAGGCTATCACGCGGACATTGTCCCCTTGGAGACCACAATGACCGTTGTGGCACGCCTGTTCTCTCTTATGACGGAAAACGGTTACAAGAATTTTGTTCCATCGTGCGTGACATCGTTCGGAGTATTCTCAGAGATCACGCATATGTGGCAGGAAAAGCCTGAGCTGTTGGAAAAGACACGTGAAAACCTGTGGAAGGCTTGTAAGCGTGAGTTTGAGATGCCGGAGAACATAGCTCACGCATCGGACATAATATATAAGTTCCGCGATGAGCTTGGCCGGAGGATGCGGTACAAATTGGTAAACCGCTTCACAGGCAAGCCGCTCAAGGTTGTTGAGCACATAGGTTGCCATTATGCCAAGATATTCCCCGACAAAGGTGTGGGCAAGGCAGAGTTCCCGTATGTACTTGCCGGAATGATAGAGTCCTGGGGAGGCGAGGTTATTGACTACCCCGAGCGCCGTCACTGTTGCGGTTTTGGATTCAGGCAGTATCTGGTGCAGGAAAACCGTGGATACTCAGTATCCAACACCAAGAAAAAGCTTGAGTCGATGGAGCCATACGAGCCCGATTTCATAGTTACCAATTGTCCTGGATGCAGTCTTTTCCTGGACCGTTGGCAATACACCATAGCCGAGATGGAGCACAAGACTTACGACCGCGAGGGATATGGCATTCCTGTACTCACCTACGAGGAGATGGCTGGTCTTCTGCTCGGCTACAACCCTTGGGAACTTGGACTGCAGCTGCATCAGGTTCAGTCTGAGAGGCTGATGAACAAGATTGGAATAGAGTACAACCCAAAAGACAAATACCGCGCGGCCTCAGGAAAGATTCTGCGCAACCCGGAAAAGCCGGGAAACCTTTTAGTATAGAAGACTATGAAGAAAGTTGCAATCATAGGAGCAGGACCTGCCGGAATAGAGGCGGCGTCAGTGTTGGCAAAGAGCGGTGTAGAGGTGATGCTGTTTGAGCAGTCATCATCTCCTTTGAAGAACCTGCGTGACAAGGCTTTTCTCTTCCCTGATTTTCAGGCGGCCGACGAGATCATCAACGACCTTGAGAGCAAGCTTCAGACAAATGGCATAACACTTTACACAGGAACCTTCATAACCCGTCTGAAATGGAAAGGTACTACCTGGGAGCTGATAGACAACGACTCGCAGAGTTGGACAGTCAATGCGGTTCTGATTGCCACAGGATACCAGACTTTCGATGCCCGTAGAAAGGAGGAGCTTGGATACGGCATTTACAAGGGAGTCATCACATCCATAGAGATGGAGAAGATGATAAAGGACGGTAAGATTGTGAACTCCAATGGCGAGACTCCGCAAAGGATAGCATTTCTGCAATGCGTTGGCTCGCGCGATGAGAAATCAGGAAATCACTACTGCTCTAAAGTGTGCTGTGTCACTGCGGTGAAACAGGCAATTGAGGTGCGCAAATTGCTCTCCAAGACAGACTTGACCGTTTTCTATATGGATTTGAGAATGTGGGGACAGGGATTCGAGGAGATGTACAGAGAGTCGCAGGAGAAGTACGGTGTGAACTTCGTTCGGGGACGCATCTCCGAGGCCGCGGCTACATTCGATGGAAGGGTACAGATAAAGACCGAGGACACACTGCTCAGTCTGCCATTGAAGACCACCGTTGACCTTTTGGTTCTTATGGTGGGTATGGAGGCTTCTGAGGGCACAAAGACCATTGGTAAGTCTTGCGAGGTATGCGGAGAGTATGGATTTATCAAGACAATCAGCCCTCACCTCTATGACAATGAGACCGACAGGCCGGGACTGTTTGCGGCAGGAACCTGCAAACGCCCGTTATGTGTATGGGACTCTATAAATGACGCGCGTTCGGCAGCGCTGGCCATCACTGATTATCTGGAGACACTTCCAGAAGATTGACAAAGGCCAAAAGTTCACGGTAAAGCCTTTGGACAGGAAGGCCAACCACATTGAAATAGGAGCCGTCTATCCGTTCCACGCCCACCAATCCTATCCATTCCTGTATTCCGTATGCGCCGGCTTTATCCAGCGGGTTATACTTATCTACATAGTATTCTATTTCAGAATCTGATAGTTGCGAGAACCAGACCTCAGTAGTAACGCTGAAACTATGCTGTGCCTTGACGGTAGTCAGAGTCACCCCAGTAACAACCTGATGGCTGCGTCCGGAGAGCATTCTGAGCATTCTTCGGGCATCTTCAGCAGAGACGGGCTTTCCCAAAATCGTATTATCTACAGCCACTATGGTATCGGCGGTTATTACAAGCTCAACTGAGGATATACCGGAACGATAGGCATCTGCTTTTTTCCTGGATATGTACAACGGTATCTCAGGAACACTCAATCCATCAGGATATGATTCGTCTATACCATTTATGACACGTGTCTCAAACTGAACTCCGAGGCCAGCCAGCAGCTCCTTTCGTCTTGGAGAGTTGGAAGCAAGTATCAGACGATAGCCAACATCCATCATTTGTAAGAATTATTTATATCATCGGAAATCAGTTCATACAACCGTTGCCATTCCGGGTAATCTGCAAGAAGTGCCTTGTGCATCTCCATCACACGTCTGTCACCACGGACAGCAGGGCCGGTCTGAGCCTTTTCCGGCGACATCACAGCGCTCTTTGCCGCAGTCTCTGCTATGAGAGGTGACATCACATTGAAAGAAATGCCGCACTCCTGCAGCAACCGTTCCGATATGGCATACATTCTGTTGGAGAAATTACAAGCGAATACAGCTGCCAGATGAAGTTTGCAACGCTGATCTGAATCAATTACCTGAACAGATTCCGACAGTGATGAGGCCAGTTCCCTGACTATGTCAAGCTCATTGCTGCCTGACGCCTCTATGAAGATGGGCACGCTGCCCCACTCTATCGTCTTGCCCTTACTGAATGTCTGCATAGGATAGAGCACTCCACAATGACGTGCCCCAGCATCACTGAGTACCGACATTGGGACGCTGCCCGATGTATGCAGCAGCAAAGCATCCGGATGTGTTGCCACGATACGGCCGGCAAGCTGCAGAAGAGCATCGTCGCGCAACATCAGAATCAGGCATTGAGCAGACGGGATATCCTCTATCCGGGTGACGTATGGCACTCCAAGAGCGTCGGCAAGAGTCCGTGCGCTCTCTTCCGTACGGCTATAGACACATTCTATTGTATGACCTGCGCTCTTAAGGGCTCCAGCCATACAGGAGGCGACATTTCCCGCGCCTACCAGAGCAATCCTCATATTCAGGCTCAGAACTTGTTCCTATGTATTTTCTCCCACTGGAGAGTCTCCTCGTTGAATGGTTTCCGCTCCATTCCCTTATGCCCTACGGCTATTATGCATAATGGCTCATATTCCCCTGGTACACCAAGCAACCGCCTTACGTTATCGGCAGCCGGTGTTCCATCGGCTGCAAAACGGTTTCTGATATGAGCCCAGCAACTGCCAAGGCCAAGATCCGCAGCCTGAAGCTGCACCATTATTGCGGCAATAGCCGTGTCCTCAATCCAGGCATCGGTAAGCCTTGGATCACCAAATATCACTACTGCGAAAGGAGCATCCGCCACAAATGCGGCACCACTCTCCTTGCTTACCGCAAGCGCCTTCAGAAGCTCAGGATCATCTACCGCCACGAACTCCCATCCGTTGGTATGTTTCGACGTTGGAGAGATTAGCGCCGCACGAAGCAGCAGACGTATCTCATCGTCAGTCAATTTCTCATCCGTAAACTTGCGCATACTGCGCCTCTTTGCCGCCAAACTGCTGAAATCCTCCATAATTCTTGAGTTTTAACACCGCGAATATAGTCACATTCCTCATTCCCTGCAAAAATAGTTTCACGCGTGATATAATCTAATAACGTTTTTTGCGTTATATGTAGGATGATTGGATTCAATGTCCATATTTCCCGTTTACTCAGGCCGGCAATTCTTATCGTTCTGCTGGCCGCTGTCACATTATCCCTGAATGCAAGGAAAGTCTATATCTACGGAATTGTCAGGGATGAGAACGGGCAGCCTGTGGAATTAGCTACTGTAAACGAATCGCACCAGATGGTCAGCGCTATGACAAATCTGCAGGGACGATATGAGATAAGCCCCACATACAGTGACACTCTTGAGTTGGTTTTCCGGATGATCGGGCACGAGACGCGCAAACGTACAATCACCTCTCCAGCCGACACCGTCCATCTTGACGTGATGCTGCCCACAAGCGGATATGCCCTTCAAGGCGTGACCATCAGTGATATGCGACGCCAGACAGACGCAAATCAGACAATAGACGTGGAGAGGATGCGTCTCTCCCCCGATGCGTCAGGAGGCTCGGTGGAGTCCATTATTGCCACACAGGCAGGAGTAAGCAGCCACAATGAGCTGAGCAGTCAGTACAACGTGCGTGGAGGTAATTTTGACGAGAACAGCGTCTATGTAAACGGTATAGAGATATTACGTCCTCTTCTGGTACGAGCAGGACAGCAGGAGGGTCTGAGTTTCATCAATCCTGATATGGTACAGTCCATATCGTTCTCAACAGGTGGTTTCGCAGCTATGTACGGTGACAAGATGTCGTCTGTCCTGGATATTACATACCGCAGGCCTGAGGCATTTGAGGCGAATGTATCAGCCAGTCTGCTCGGAGCCAGCGCCTATGCCGGATATGGCAACAGCAAGTTCAGCATAAGCAACAGCATCCGATACAAGACAAGCCGATATCTGCTGGGTACTCTGGACACGAATGGAGAGTATAGTCCAAACTTCGTTGATTACCAGTTATTCGCAACCTGGAGACCTTCCGACGGATGGGAGTTGGGGTTCATAGGAAACATTGCAAGAAACAGCTATCAGTTCAAGCCTACCGACCGGAACACATCTTTTGGAACGGCCGAGGACGCGAAACAGTTCAAAGTATATTTTGACGGATGGGAGAAAGACCTGTTCAACACTTTCTTCGGTTCTTTTGACATAACGCGTAAGATTGACCCCCAGAACAGCGTAAGCCTGAAGATCTCGGCCTTCAGCAGCCACGAGCGCGAGACATACGATATAATGAGTCAGTATTGGCTGAACGAGGCTGACCAGGAGGAGAATATGAGCGTTGGTACATTTCTGGAACACGCCAGGAATTATCTGGACGCTGCAGTATTCGACGCAGGGCTCACCGGCAGCCACAGAATGGACGCGCATCACATTCGCTGGGGAGTAGATATCCGACGCGAGAACATAGTGGAGAGTATGCGTGAGTGGGAGACACGGGACTCAGCCGGCTATATGATTCCGCACACAGAGGAAGGGCCTCTGAGTATGATTTACTCTATGCGATCCAATCAGGACATCAGCAGCAGCCGCATATCAGCCTACCTTCAGGATACCTGGCGAATCAACGCCAACAGAGGATTGCTCACCCTGAACTATGGAATCCGCGCATCACACTGGGACTGGAATGAGGAACTTATTGTGAGCCCACGCATCACTTTAGGGTTTATCCCTGCCGCAAACGACAACCTTACTCTTCGTCTGTCCGGAGGCGTGTATTATCAGGCACCTTTCTACAAAGAGCTCAAGGATTCCGTCAATGGTGGAGGCATAGCGACCGTAAGGCTTAATCGCGCAATTAAATCCCAACGATCCATACAGATAGTAGCCGGCGGTGACTATCATTTCAGGATGTTTGACCGGCCTTTCAAATTCACCGCTGAAGCGTATTACAAGAAGCTGGACAATCTCATTCCATACAATGTAGATAACGTGAGAATTGTCTATTACGGAGAAAACTGCTCATCGGGTTATGCGTTTGGGTTCGACACGAGACTTTTCGGAGAGTTTGTACCGGGAGCAGACTCGTGGATAACATTTTCCATAATGAAGACGCAAGAGCAGATTGGGGGCAAATGGATACCCCGCCCCACCGACCAGCGCTATAACCTGTCACTACATTTCACAGACTTTTTCCCAGGCACTGACAGATGGCAGATGACACTTAGAGGCGTGCTTGCAGACGGCCTGCCGTTCGGTCCCTCACACAGCGGACGCGAGAACGCGGTTTTCCGCGCACCAGCCTACAAGCGAGTGGATATCGGTATGTCTTACCGTCTTCTGAACAACGAGAACGGACAGCGGGATTACGGAGCGGCAAAAGCGTTCCGGAACATATGGCTCGGACTGGACTGCTTCAACCTGTTCGGCATCAATAACGTCAATTCATATTACTGGATCACAGACATCAGCGGCACCCAGTTCGCAGTGCCGAACTACCTGACCGGCCGTCAGATTAATTTCAGGATTCTGATGGAATTCTGAAAGCCCTTTCTGGTGGATAACTTTTTATTTTATAAATAGGTGTATTCTGAAGGTGTTTTTGTACCTTTGTGAAACTTTGCGCCAACGGGAGCCCCCTCTGGAGCGCCTGGCACCGCTTTGTTGTTGATTATTAATTTTTTAACCTATAAATCAAAAGAAGTATGAAACCTTCACACATTGAGCATTTAGGTATTGCCGTAACCTCTCTTGAGGAGACAATGCCATTCTTCGAGTTATTAACCGGCAGCAAGTGCTACAACATTGAGGAAGTAGCTGATCAGAAAGTAAAGACCGCTTTCTTCAAGGTAGGCCAGACCAAGATTGAGCTCCTTGAGCCGACCTGTCCTGAGTCAACAATCGCAAAGTTCATTGAGAAGAACGGCGGACGTGGCGGTATCCATCACGTAGCATTCAATGTAGAGAGTGTAGCAGAGGCTCTGAAGGAGGCTGAGGCAGCAGGCCTGAAGCTCATCGACGTAGCACCACGCAAGGGCGCAGAGAACCTGATGATCGCATTCCTGCATCCGAAGAGCACATGCGGTGTGCTGACAGAGCTTTGCGAGCAGCCTAAATAAGTTTTTTCCGAACAAAAGACAAACAGATATGGCAGACAATCAGAGCAAGCTCCAGAAGCTTGTTGAGAAGCGCGCCGAGGCAATGGCCGGAGGTGGCGAGAAAGCAGTTGAGAAGCATCACGCAAAAGGTAGCTACACAGCCCGTGAGCGTATAAACATGCTCCTTGACGAGGGTTCATTTGAGGAGGTGGATATGTTCCTGACACACCGTTGCAACGACTTCGGTATGGACAAGAAAGTGTTCCTCGGTGATGGCGTTGCAGTAGGCTCAGGTACAATAGACGGCCGTCTGGTATTTGTTTTCGCACAGGATGCTACCGTTATCGGCGGCTCACTGTCAGAGACAATGGCCCAGAAGATCTGCAAAGTGATGGATATGGCAATGAAACTTGGTGCCCCTATCATCGGTCTTAACGACTCAGGTGGCGCACGTATCCAGGAGGGCGCATGCGCACTTGCAGGCTATGCCGAGATTTTTGAGCGCAACATCCTTGCATCAGGTGTTGTTCCTCAGATTTCAGTAATCTTTGGCCCTTGCGCCGGAGGTGCTGTTTACAGCCCGGCTCTTACAGACTTCATCATGATGACCGAGCAGAACTCCTATATGTTCATCACCGGTCCGAAGGTCGTGAAGAGTGTTACAGGAGAGGATGTATCAGTAGAGGACCTCGGCGGCGCGCGCATTCACGCCACCAAGTCTGGTGTTACCCACTTTGTGGCAGCCACTGAGGAGGAGGCCATCCAGGAGGTACGCCGTCTGGTAAGCTTCATACCGCAGAATAATATGGAGGAGGCTCCTCTGGTAGAGTGTACCGATGACCCGGCACGTATCGAGGATGCGCTGAACGACATCGTTCCAGCAGATCCGAACAAACCATACGATATGAAGAACATCATCTACTCTATTGTAGATAATGGAGATTTTATGGAGGTTCAGAAAGACTACGCCAAGAATATCATCTGCGGTTTCGCACGTTTCAACGGCCGTTCAACCGGTATCATCGCCAACCAGCCAAGCTGGCTCGCAGGCGTTCTTGACTGCGACGCATCACGTAAGGCAGCTCGCTTTGTACGTTTCTGCGACGCATTCAACATCCAGATACTCACACTCGTTGACGTTCCAGGGTTCCTGTGCGGTACCGGTCAGGAGTATGCCGGCATCATCGATCACGGCGCAAAGCTGATGTTCGCTTACGGCGAGGCTACCGTTCCAAAGGTAACAGTAACAGTCCGCAAGTCATACGGCGGCAGCCACATCGTAATGAGCTGCAAGCAGCTTCGCGGTGACATGTGCTACGCATGGCCAAATGCTGAGATTGCAGTTATGGGCGCAAGCGGTGCCGTTGGTGTTCTTGAGGCAAAAGCCATCAAGGCTATCGAGGATCCGGAGGAGAAGAAGAAGTACATTGCCGAGAAAGAGGCAGAGTACAAGGACAAGTTCGCATCACCGTATCAGGCAGCCAACCGTGGTTACATTGACGATGTAATTGAGCCACGCTATACACGTGCCCGCATTGTCCGTGCATTCGAGAACCTGCAGACCAAGCGTCTCACCAACCCGCTCAAGAAGCACAGCAATATTCCACTCTAAAAGGCAGACACTATGACAGCAATTCCATTAGTTGTAGATTGGGGTCACACCTGGCTTATCACAGGTGTAGGCTTCGGAATGGTGTTTGTTCTGCTGGTGGTTCTGATTTACATACTGAAGCTTTTCGGAGTCCTTATGCACAAAGACGAGAAGGACTCCAAGAAGACCGAGGCTCCGAAAGCCGTCGCAGCTGCCGTGGCTCAGACAACAGCCGCTCCAGCATCGTCTGACGACGATCTGGCTGCAGTAGCCATGGCTCTCCATCTGTACTACAATGGTGTACACGATGAGGAGCCTACAGAAATCACCATCAGGAATATAGAGCGCCGTTACTCGCCGTGGAACGCCAAGGCTTTCGGCATTAACAACCTACATCGTTAAACCCAAGCAAAATGAAAGAATTCAAATTCACAATAAACGGCAAGCAGTATCAGGCAGCCGTTAACGAACTTGAGGACAATAAGGCCGAGGTAACCGTAAACGGCAAGTCCTACAAGGTTGAGATTGAGAAAGAGGCAGCTGCCGCAGCACCGGCATTCCACCGCTCAGCAGCAGCCGCTCCGGCAGCAGCCGCAAGACCCGCAGGAGTCCAGACCGTAAAGTCTCCACTCCCAGGTTCCATCATGAAAGTCCTTGTAAAGGAGGGTCAGGCCGTAAAGAAAGGCGACATCCTGCTTACCATGGAGTCCATGAAGATGGAGAACAACATTATGGCTGATGCCGACGGCACCGTCAAGGCCATTTTTGTTGAGCCGGGCAAGAATGTCATGCAGGACGACAAACTGATTGAGCTTGAGACCGTAGCAGTTGCAACAGCTCCTGCGGCAGCACCAGCTCCGAAACCGGCAGCGCCCAAAGCTGCTCCAGCACCAAAGGCTGAGGCACCAAAGGCAGCTGATGTCCCGGCTGGAGGCTACAAGGTAACCAGCCCACTTCCAGGATCAGTAATCAAGGTCCTCGTAAAGGAGGGTCAGGCTGTAAAGAAGGGCGACACCCTGCTTACACTTGAGAGTATGAAGATGGAGAATGCCATTATGGCCGACCGCGACGGAGTTGTGTCAAAGGTTGTTGTATCAGCCGGACAGAACGTAATGCAGGAAGACCTGCTGGTTGTTCTCGGTTAATGTTATTTGTGAACCTATTGAAATAAGTAATAGACATGAGTGACATTATTAAATTTTTCGAAGGTATGGGCTTTATGCAGATAACCTGGGGGCAAGGGCTTATGATTCTCATAAGTTTCCTGCTGCTCTATCTGGCTATCGTCAAGAAATATGAGCCCCTGCTGCTTCTCCCGATCGCATTCGGTATGCTCCTGACAAACCTGCCAGCTGCAGGTATGTTCCATTCGGAGCTCTGGACAGCGTTTCTTGATGAGAGCAGCCCTGCATTCCACAGCTACGGTGCGATTATGAAAGAGGCCGGACTGCTGGATGTTATGTACATGGGCGTCAAGCTCGGCCTTTATCCCTGCCTCATCTTTATGGGCGTAGGCGCTATGACAGATTTTGGCCCCCTGATTGCAAATCCTAAGAGTCTGCTCCTTGGAGCCGCCGCACAAGTTGGTATATTCCTGACATTCATCTGTGCCAACGCATTTGGTTTCACCCCAGCTGAGGCTGGCTCAATCGGAATCATCGGTGGTGCCGACGGCCCAACGTCAATCTTCCTGACATCAAAGCTTGCACCTCACCTTCTTGGACCGATTGCCATCGCAGCATACTCCTATATGGCTCTTGTTCCGGTTATCCAGCCTCCTATTATGAGAGCTCTGACAACCAAGAGCGAGCGCGCCATCAAAATGAAGCAGCTCCGTCCGGTAAGCAAAACCGAGAAGATTGTGTTCCCTATCATCATTACAGCAATTGTAGCTCTGATTCTGCCCGACGCAGCTCCTCTGGTAGGATGTCTTATGCTTGGCAACCTTGCTAAGGAGTGCGGCGTCATTGACCGTCTGAGCGATACAATGCAGAACGCAATGATGAATATCGTTGTTATTTTCCTGGGTTTGTCAGTAGGTGCTACCGCCACAGCTGAGTCTTTCCTCAATTTGAAGACCATTCTGATTCTTGCAATGGGAATCGTGGCATTCGGTTGCGGAACAGCAGGTGGTGTTCTGCTCGCCAAGCTGATGAACGTGTTCTCAAAGGAGAAGGTAAACCCGCTGATCGGCTCAGCAGGCGTATCTGCCGTACCTATGGCAGCACGCGTATCGCAGAGCGTAGGTCAGGAGGAGAACCCAAGCAACTTCCTGCTGATGCACGCTATGGGCCCGAATGTGGCTGGCGTTATCGGCTCCGCTGTTGCCGCAGGTATCCTTCTCTCTATGTTGGGATAACTTTAACTACTATCCGTTGGCTGTTGACAGTCATACGGACAGATATAAAAAAGCTGCGAGATTCGCAGCTTTTTTTTAATGTAACCAGCTAATTGTTATGGTATTACCACAGTGGGCTTGAAAGAACGGGCCTCCTCGGGAGTCATCTGCGCATATACCATTATTATTACGGTATCGCCAACCTGTACAAGACGTGCGGCAGCACCGTTGAGACAGATACAGCGGGAGCCTCTCTCGCCCTTTATAGCGTATGTTATAAGACGTGAGCCATTCGTTACATCCACCACGTGGACCTGCTCACCCTCAATTATACCGGCGGCATCCATCCAGTTCTCGTCTATCGTTATACTGCCAACATAATTAAGGTTGGCGTCGGTCACCTTAACGCGGTGAAGCTTGGATTTCAGTACGGTAATCAGCATTATCCTCTATATTTGATATTATCAATAAGCCTTACCTTTCCGCAATAGACGGTGATGCAGCCCACAATATAGTCTCCACTGCCCCACATAGACAGAGGCTGAAGCGTATTTCCATCTACAATCTCAAAATACTCCACCTCCAGACCGTCAATGGCATTGATTGTATCAATCACATATTTTCTCACGTCCTCTATCGCATGGCTGTGAGCATACTTGCGGCTGGCAAAAAGAGTACGCGATATGTTGGCAGCTATCTTGCGCTGTGATTTTGTAAGAAGTGCGTTGCGCGAGCTCAAAGCCATACCATCCTCTTCACGTACAATCGGACAACCCACAATCTGCACCTTCAGATTGAGTTGACGCACCATCTCACGGATAATTGCAAGCTGCTGGAAATCTTTCTCGCCAAAGTACGCGCGATCTGGCTCAACGGCGTAGAAGAGTTTACTTACAATCTGAGCGACACCGTTGAAATGACCAGGACGATGAATTCCCTCCATAACCTTGTCTAGCGGTGTGAAATCGAACTGACGGGTATCTGGCTCCGGATACATTTCCTCAACAGCCGGAGCAAATACATACTGTGCGCCTATTCTCTCCAGAAGTGCGCAGTCTGCCTCCATCGTACGTGGATAATTCTTCAAGTCATTCTTGTCATTGAACTGCGTAGGATTTACAAAATCACTTACAACAGTTACATCATTCTCACCTACACTGCGACGAACAAGTGATGCATGTCCCTCGTGAAGAGCGCCCATAGTTGGCACAAGGCCTACACTCTTACCTTCCGCACGAGCCTCACCAAGAATTTGTTTCAGTTCACTGATTGTATTGATAATCTTCATATTACAATTTTTGTATAAAAAGTGCCTTACTGATTGATAAAATCGCGCAAATTAAATGAATTATTGTCAAATTTCAAAAAGTGCGGGAAACAGTTTGCTTTTATCAGAGTTTTTTTTTATATCTTTGCAAGGTATTCCGATACTACACGGAATGTCACCTTATAAAACGAGTGATATGGACAAAAAAAGGATTTTATACATCTCGAGTGAGATATTCCCTTTTGTAGGGGAATCTGAAATCTCCAGCACGTGCAAGAATGTATTGACAGCAATGCAGGATGGCGGGCACGAGATCAGAACCTTTATGCCCAAATGGGGTCCCATCAACGAGCGCAGGAACCAGCTTCACGAGGTAATCCGTCTCTCCGGCATGAACCTTATCATTGATGATACAGATCACCCTCTATTAATAAAGGTGGCTTCACTACCAGCGGCACGTCTGCAGGTGTATTTCATCGATAATGATGACTATTTTCAAAATCATTTGTTCACAAACGACAAGGACGGCTCAGAATACCCGGACAACGATGAGAGAACAATCTTCTTTGCCCGTGGAGTACTGGAGACTGTCAAGAAGCTTCGTTGGAACCCAGATGTGATACACTGCTACGGTTGGATGTCTGCCCTTATTCCGCTCTACGTAAAGACGGGTTTCAAGGACGAGCCTGCCTTCCGCGACGCCAAAGTGGTTTTCTCACTTTGTGACGAGGGTTTCACATCGAACTTCGGAGACAAATACTGCGAGAAACTCCTCACCAGAGGTATGACAGAACAGGATGCAGGCAAGTTTGAGTCTCCATTCAGTTATGTTGAGCTGATGAAAAAAGCAATCGAGTTCTCAGATGGAATAGTAAAGCACTCTAGAGAAGCAGACAAAGACTTATATCAGTACGCAGGCAAGCTCAAGAAGGCCAGGATAGACTGCTCCACACACGTTGACTCCGGCTCCAAACTCGAGACTTTCTACGATTCTCTGTTTTAACAAACAATTCAAAATGAACATCAAAACTACAGCTTTCAGCCTTCTGGCGGCTTTGTTTCTGATTTCATGCAGCAGTGACACCTCCAACCTTGGCAGCACAATCCTGCCCAAAGAGGATTTATTGGTAGAGACTGCTCAGACATTTTACGCCACATCAAAATCAATAGCAGCCGACAATGCATTGCTCTCCAGGAGCAGCGACTGCTACATAGGCAGATTCACAGACCCGGAGACATCCACCTCAGTAGAGGCAAGCTACCTGACGCAATTCAATTGCGTGGAAAACTTTCAGTTCCCAGATTCCGTATATGGTCTGCCGCAATTTCATTTTCCGGCGAACATGAGACCGTCTGATGACGAGAAAGCAATTTTCGCAAGCCTCAGGCTCTACTTCACCAGTTTATTGGGTGACGAGACAAACAACCTAAAAATAGAGGTGTGGCCTATCATCAGAGACCTTGACCCCGAACAGTACTATACATCCGATTTGGATCCCGCTCAGTTCTGCGATTTTTCAGGGAAGCCTTGGGCACGTCTGAACGTATCGCCTACAGACTTCGCAGCAAGCGACTCTTCAAGAAACATCAAGGATTATTACAACAATCTGTACTTCTCATTACCAGACAGCATCGCTTTCAATATGCTGCAAGCATACTACTCCGAAGGGGGCAAGGCAAAATTCTCCAGCACACCAGACTTTATCAAGAACATCTGCAAGGGATGTTATGTTCGATGCATCGCTGGTGACGGAACACTGTTACGCATTGACAAGAGTGTACTTGAAATCCATTTTATGCATATTCAAAAGAACAAGTCCACAAATAAATATGAATTAGCATCGTCAATTGCGGAGTTCACGGCAAACAGTGAGGTAATGCAGGTGAACTGTTTTAACAATGACGGCATCGAGGATTTGATTGCCAACGACAAGGAGACATACTTGAAGACCCCTTACGGCATTCTGACAGAAGTTGAGCTTCCTATTGATGAGATTTCAAGCAATGCTGTAATGGTAAACTCGGCATCAGTCTCATTCCACCGTATCAACCCAACTGACCAGAAATATCAGTTTAACGCCCCATCCTCCATTCTCCTGATAAAGAAGGATTGCTTAAAGGATTTCTTCAGGCAGGCATCGTCTGTTGACAACATTTCATCGTTCTACACAAACCTTGACGCCACTTATAACGAATATAAATTCAACAACATCTCACGTATGATACTGGAGTGCATCAGCAACAGGACGCTATGGATGGAGAAGAATGGTTGGACAGATGAGAGCACTGAGGGAAAAGCCGCATATGAGAAGGCTTATCCGGATTGGAACAAGGTAATTCTGGTTCCCGTAAAGAGTCAGACCGACGCGAACTCAAACATCATATACTTCAACATAGACCTTGATCCGTCAAGCGCCAGACTCAAGGGAGGAGTTAACGGTGAGAGGATAGCCATCAAAACAATCAAGGCTAACTTCTGACAAATACACACATAAATGAAACGGTCCGGAACCTGTAATTCCGGACCGTTCTTTTATCAATGCTTCCCGGCGGTTTTCTTTCCTTCCTTAGGTTTCTTTATATCCTTCGATGCCTTAAGCCTTGCTATCTGCTTCTCCAAGGACTGAATTTCCTTGTCTTGATTACGGATTGTTGTCTGGAATGCGTTGAGTTCTTCCAAGTCCATATCGGCAGGCATAGCCCAATGCACACGGTTTATGAAATCGGCAAGGATATTCATATAGTTCGTAAAAGCATCATACGGAGACTCGTAGATACCTCTGTCCATAGTAACCGCATTGTTCTTTGTTGTCATAAAGCGGAAATTGTTGCTTGCCTGCAGGTAATTCCAGTCCTGACGGATACGACGGTCGGTGCAAAGTCTCACACGGTCACCGATTGAATAAAGCTTCTGGAACGCCTCGCGCTGCATCACGTTTCCCAGCCAGCAGCTGATGTCACGCTCCTCGTCAACCCACGACATAGGATACGGAACCTCCAGTGGTGCCACTGAATGGTAATTGTCAACCACCTCAGAAGGAGTTGAGAATGATATGCCACGCTGACGTGCCGCCTCCGGCAAGGCCTTCAGAAATTCCAGAATATTCGAGCTGAGCGGCTGATATATGCCAAACGCGCAAAGATGCATAAAGATATTGATTACCTCTTCTTCTTCTGGAAGCGATGCGATCCAGTCAATATAAGTACCGCTCATCAGAGGATACGACTTCCATGAAGGATTTGAAAAGCGAAGACTGATATCGTCAGACAGTTTATAATCACGAAGCAGGATCTTAAGATTAGGATTCATACAGCAGTGGTACAGATAGTGAGGGCTCTTCCATCCTAAAATATGCTTCGCACCCTCTGTGAGTATTCCTTTGAATCCCATATCAGCCACGATCGAGCCAATCTCATCGTCATAAATAAGGCTTGAGTTACGGAACACCTTAGGACGCTGGCCGAACAACTCAAATATCTTGTCGCTGAGCATCGCCACATCCTCACGGAAACCGTCCTCCCAGTTCTCCGCGAGTGATGACAGGCCGTGCGAGTATGGCTCTGCCAGGAACTCGCAGCATCCGGTCTCGTTAAGTTCCTTCAGCAAATCAATAACAGACGGTGCGTATTGCTCAAGCTGTTCAAGGCCTACGCCAGACAACGACAAAGCAACCTTAAAGTAACCGTTGCTATCCTTCGCCATCTGAATGAGCGTCTTGAGAGCGGGAATATATGAGTTTTCCGCTATATAGCTGATGCTTGACTCATTGGCATAGTCATCGTAATAGTAGTGATCTGTTCCAATGTCAAAGAAGCGATACCTCTTCAAATGAACAATCTGATGAATTTCAAAATAGAGACAAATCGTTTTCATATTATGTTGTTTTTATTTTTCCTGTTATTGCCATCCCAAAATACGGTTATACCTGGCAAGTATCCTCTCGCCCACCTTGTCCCACGTGATGGAGTCAACCTCTTTCTTACCTTCTGTCTTGAGGTATTCATAAAGGGAATCATTGGTGCAGATGGAATAAATGGCATCGGCCATAGCATGTATATCCCAATAATCAACCTTTATGCACTTGTCAAGAATCTCTGCGCATCCCGACTGCTTTGATATGATGGTCGGCACCATACATTGCATTGCCTCAAGAGGAGATATACCGAATGGTTCAGATACAGATGGCATAATATATACATCGCTCGCTTTCAGGCACTCATACACCTGTCTGCCCTTCATAAAGCCAGGGAAATGGAAGCGGTCTGCTATACCGCGCTCCGCCGCCAGTCTTATCATCGCGTTCATCATATCGCCACTGCCGGCCATACAGAAACGAATATCCTGAGTACGTTTCAATACCATAGAAGCAGCCTCAACAAAATACTCAGGGCCCTTCTGCATAGTGATTCGCCCAAGGAATGTCACCCACTTCTCTCCCGGATGCTCAATCGGCCTGATGTCCTGAATCTCCTGCGGAAGCGGCTCTACCGCGTTGTGCATAGTAGAGACCTTACGAGGATCCTGGTGATACTTGTTAATGACAGTCTGGCGCGTCAATTCGCTTACACACATAATGTGGTCCGCATAATCCATACCGTTCTTCTCTATGGCATAGACAACAGGATTCACGTTTCCGCGGCTACGGTCAAAATCAGTAGCATGTACGTGAATGACAAGAGGCTTGCCGCTCACCTGCTTGGCGTGGATTCCGGCGGGATAAGTCAGCCAGTCATGTGAGTGTATAATATCAAACTTCTCCGTACGGGCCACAACACCAGCAACTATTGAGTAGTTGTTAATCTCTTCCTGAAGGTTGTCAGGATAACGGCCGGAAAAGCCGATACATCCCAGATCGTCGGTTCCTATATAATTGAAATCTGCGTAGATATGATCTCTGAAGCGATAGTAGTCCGACGCGTCCATCCACGGATAACGCGACTCAACATACGAGCGGTCTGAATTGCGCCATACAACCGGTACCGTATTCATACCCACAATCTTCATAAAACTTTGATCCTCATCGCCCCAAGGCTTTGGCAGACAAAAGGTGATATTCACATCACCCTGATGGGCCAATCCTCTGGTCAGGCCAAAGCTGGCCGTACCAAGTCCGCCCAAAATATGCGGAGGGAACTCCCATCCAAACATCAATACATTCATAGTGACGTCACTTTAGACAAATTCATTAATCATCTTGACTGTTCGCAGGATACCTGCCACATTCATTGCAAACGAGACTGCCCCACGGCCTTTGAAAGGCGGATTACCATCAAATAGCTCTGGAAGCGAGCCTATGCAATGCGAAGTCATCTCATCCTCATAGCCAATCATCTGACGCTCTACAAAAGAGACGCCGCTTCTGCGGAACACCTTCAGATAAGCCTCAAAGTAGAACGAGGCGAGCCACGGCCACGCAGTGCCCTGATGATAAGCATAATCGCGCTCACGCTGAGGACCTACATAGTTTGGATTATATCCCATACTCTTCGGACTGAGGGAGCGCAATCCCTTCGGCGTAAGAAGTTCCTTGGTCACAATATCCACAACACTCTTTCTCTGACGAATGTCTAGAGGAGAATAGTCAAACGCTGCCGCAAAAACCATATTCGGACGGACGCTCCAGTCTGGAACGCCACCATCCACGTAATCGAACAAGTATCCGAACTCATTCACAAATACATTCTTGAACGAAGCAGATGTCACCAATGCCATAGACTCATAACGCGTAGCCAGTTCTTTCTTGCCAAACTCACGGTTCATATCCGCCACGAACATAAGCGCATTATACCACAGGGCGTTTATCTCAACAACATAGCCAGTACGAGGCACCACCGGTCTTCCTGCCGCGGTAGAGTTCATCCAGGTCACAGCCACATCGCGGCCATTCACGTGAAGAAGGGCATTCTCGTGCAGGAAACAGTTCTTGTGGCGATTCAGTCTGATATACTCAACGATGTCAGTTATCAGCTTGCCATAATTATCCCAAGCCTTCTGCCTGGACACAGATCTGGCATATTGTTGAACAGCCCAGATAGCCCACAACAAGACATCAGGCTTGTCAATCTCTTCTATCTCACACTTACTGTCGCGATTCTTAAGGAAGTCGTTTATCGCCTCACGCGCTGTGGACATAGCCGACTCAAACTCAAAGTTCTCACCCAGAGCCAAAGTCAGTCCAGGGAGTGACACGAACATATCTCTGGCACGACACTTGAACCATGGATAACCAGCAAGAATATAATGACGCTTACCCTGCTTGTTATGGAATTGATGCGCGGAATTCTTCAGACAATGGTAGAAATTGTCACGTGGAGTACGCTCGTTGGCCTCTATCGTAAACGTGCGTTTCAGACCTTTTGTCCTCACCTCACTCACTCCGGCGCTGAACACGATACTCTCGCCTTTCTCAATTGTCATCTCAAAGTAACCAGGTACGTACAAATCCTCATTGAAGTCATATCCGCGCTCCAGTTCCTTTGAGTACTCAAACCGGCGATACCAGTCGGGAGCGAATATGAACTTGCATTCCTTGCTGGTCTGCATAAACAATTCCGGATAACCTGGATACATACGCGTGCTGATGCCATTCTCCACCTCACGGTACTCACGGCTGGCCTGTCCGTTCTCGTGTGTAAATTGACGCACACTGCGGAATGCCAGATAAGGACGAAGTCTGAGTGTTGTCTCTGAATGAGCATCAAGCAACGTATATCTAATAAGGATACGGTTCTCGTTGTGCTCAAACAGTTTTTCCTTTTTCAGCAGTACCCCTCCCACACGATAAATCGTGGTAGGCACCTTATCACAATTGAACTCACGGATATATTTATTACCCTTTGGACTGAAATTATAACCCCAATACTGGTGAACGCCAAGGTTGAATTCAGCACCGTGCTGTACCACAGTCTCGTCCAACGAGGAAATGAGAACGTGAGGGTCTTTGTCTAGCTCTGGTATCGGGATGACAAGCAGTCCGTGATACTTTCTGGTGTTGCAATCCACAATTGTCGTGCAATGATAAGCGCCAGACCTGTTTGTCCGGAGAATCTCGCGAGGGAGAGTCTCCTCTAGGTTCGTCATCAGGGTTTTGTCAAAATGCAGATAGCTCATAATCTGTACTAATTATCATTATATTTTCACAAAACTAACCAAACTTATCCCATTCTGCAAATTAAATAAGGTAAAAAACACTATCCAACGTCTATTATTAGTAACTTTGCAGAAAATAAGAATTTGACAAAACGTCACAAAAATGAATAAAATCCTATCAAAAGTTCAGTTTTCTGAGAATGTTTTTAAATTTGAGGTAGAAGCTCCGCTTATTTCGCGTACACGCAAGGCCGGAAACTTCGTCATTATAAGAATTGGCGAGAAAGGCGAGCGCGTGCCACTTACAATAGCCGACGCCGATCCGATAAAGGGAACAATAACGCTGGTAGTACAGCGTATCGGACTTACCACCAACCGCCTCTGCCAGTTGAATCCTGGCGATGAGCTGACCGACCTTGTAGGACCTCTCGGACAACCCACACATATAGAGAAGTACGGAACAGTCGTATGCGCAGGCGGCGGTGTAGGCGTAGCTCCTATGCTCCCCATCATCCAGGCTCTCAAAGCAGCCGGAAACCGTGTTATTTCCATACTGGCAGGCCGCAACAAAGAGTTAATCATACTTGAGGAAGATGTACGTAAGTACTCTGACGAAGTGGTAATTATGACAGATGACGGCTCTTACGGCAAGAAGGGACTCGTAACCAACGGAATAGAAGAGATTATCTTACGCGAGAAGGTTGACAAGTGCTTCGCCATCGGTCCAGCCATAATGATGAAGTTCGTGTGCCTCCTCACAAAGAAATATGAGATACCTACCGACGTATCGCTCAACACAATTATGGTGGATGGCACAGGAATGTGCGGAGCCTGCCGAGTGACCGTTGGAGGCAAGACAAGATTTGTATGCGTTGACGGTCCTGAGTTTGACGGACATCAGGTTGACTTTGACGAGATGCTCAAACGTATGGGCGCCTTCCGCGACATAGAGAAGGAAGAGATGGCCAAGTTGGAGCAGTCCGTATCATCTTGCACTGCAAAGGCGGCTGAAGCCTGCACACCTACAAACGGAGCAAAGGCTGAGACCGAGCCGCTTGAGGTCCTGTGTGACAGAAACGCTGAGTGGCGTAACGAGCTCAGGGCGACAATGAAACCCAAGGACCGTACGGCAATAGAGCGTTGCCTGATGCCGGAGCTTGACGCCAAGTATCGTCGTGGCGTACGTCGCGAGGAGGTCAACCAGGGGCTTTCTGAGGAGCAGGCGCTGCTTGAGGCAAAGCGTTGTCTGGACTGCGCGAACCCGTCATGTATGGAGGGCTGTCCTGTAAACATCGAGATTCCATCATTCATAAAGAACATTGAACGTGGCAATTACCTTGCCGCTGCTAAAGTCTTGAAAAAGACTAGTTCACTACCAGCCGTATGCGGCCGCGTATGCCCGCAGGAGAAGCAGTGCGAGTCAAAGTGTATCCACTTGAAGATGGGAAAGAAACCGGTAGCCATCGGCTATCTGGAGCGTTTCGCAGCCGATTATGAGCGCGAGAGCGGCAACATATCAATCCCAGAGGTTGCTCCATCCAATGGAATGAAGATTGCGGTAGTAGGCTCAGGCCCTTCAGGCCTCACATTCGCAGGCGAGATGGCCAAAGCTGGTTACAGCGTGACAGTATTTGAGGCATTGCACGAGATAGGAGGTGTCCTTAAATACGGTATTCCAGAGTTCCGTCTTCCAAACAAGATTGTCGATGTTGAGATTGACAACCTGCGAAAGATGGGAGTTGAGTTCAAGAAAGACTGCATCATAGGCAAGACGGTTACTGTTCCGGATTTGGAGAACGAGGGATACAAAGGTATTTTTGTAGGATCTGGAGCAGGACTTCCAAACTTTATGAATATACCTGGTGAGAACCTCATAAACATCTTATCATCAAACGAATACCTCACCAGAGTTAATCTAATGGACGCAGCCGATAAAGAGTCCGACACACCTATCCGCTTCGGCAAGAACATCGTGGTGGTAGGCGGCGGAAACACCGCAATGGACTCAGTCCGTACAGCATTGAGACTTGGCGCTGAGAGGGCAATAATAGTTTATCGCCGTTCAGAAGAAGAGATGCCTGCGCGTTTAGAGGAGGTAAGACACGCCAAGGAGGAGGGAGTTGAGTTTATGACGCTACACAACCCAATTGAGTACAAAGGAGACGAGCAGGGACATGTAAAACAGGTTGTACTGCAGAAGATGGAGCTAGGTGAGCCAGACGCAAGCGGACGCCGTAGTCCGGTCCCTATGGAAGGCTGCACCGAAACTATCGATGTCGATCTGGTTATTGTAGCAGTAGGTGTGTCCCCCAACCCTCTTGTTCCGAAGTCAATCCAGGGACTTGAGCTCGGGCGCAAGAACACCATCGCTGTTGACGAAAATATGCAGTCTTCCGTTCCGGGAATCTACGCCGGAGGCGACATCGTCCGCGGAGGCGCTACAGTTATCCTGGCTATGGGCGACGGACGCCGTGCCGCAGCCAGAATGAACGAGCAACTGACAGCCAATCGTTGAGTAGCAAGCACTGTTTGAGCAAATAATCAGCGTCGGAATTTAAGGTTAACCACCTTGGTTTCCGACGCTGTCATTATCTACAGTACGAGGTGTGTCGAAGGTAAGTCAGAATCATCAGTTTCTCAGCGAATAGCACGCTCCTTCATAACACGCACCCCTAATTCGCCACATGCTGTTCGATACGTATTTTACTATTTATCAGTATATTCTTGTCAGCATAGCTTATTTCTTCAAGAAAGCGAAGAAAACCGCAGCCACGAGCAGGAGAAATGCCACAATATGATTCCAGTGAAACGTCTGGCTCTTAAAACATAGAGTTACAATCAGTGTAAAAACGACCAGCGAGATGGCCTCTTGCATCACTTTCAACTGAACGAGACTAAACGGTCCTCCGTTTATGTCCGATCCGGTTCTGTTTGCAGGAATCATAAAGCAATACTCAAGCAAAGCCACACCCCAAGACGCCAAAATAACCAGAAAAAGCGGCCAGTCAGTAGATATTTTCATCTCCTGAAGTTTAAGATTCCCATACCAGGCGAAAGTCATAAACACATTGGATATTACCAACAGAAGCACAGTCAACAACCCTCTCATCTTGTCTATTGATTATTTTTTTTTTGCAAAGTTAAGTCAAGTGAATTACCTTTGCAAGTAAAGTAATGCCCTTACTTATGAATTGGAAAACTTTCCATATAATGATATTGCTTCTCCTTGTACGTCTGGTTGCCGACGCTCAGACTTTGCAGGAAGGCCGCGACCTGTTCTCTGCAGGCAATTACCAAGCCGCCCTGCCTATTATGGAGAAATATTCCAAGCAACAGCCGGAAAATGGCACCAGAGCCTACTGGTATGGCGTATGCCTGTTTGAGACCGGGCAACGGGAGGAGAGCCTGCCCTATCTGGAAAAAGCTGTCAAAAAGAAAATAATCAAGGCATACAGGTATATGGCGCTATACTATGCCGACAAAATGCAATTTTCGGAGGCTATTGACTCCTACGACAAACTTTTAGAAGGTATGGCAGCCGATAAAGAGCTGCACGATGAAGCCCTTGAGGCAACTTATAAATCCGATGCGGACAGATTGCGAAAAGCCTATAGAATGTTGCGCAATACAGAGCGAGTCTGCTTTATAGACAGCTTTGTTGTCAGCAAAGATAACTTTTTGAAAAAGTACATATTAGACCCATCTGTCGGAAGTATCTGTACATATAATGAGACCTTTGATGAGGATAAGGAAGGTGATGTCTTTATCCCAGAGACCAAGGGCAGCATCTATTTCAGCCGTATGGACACAGACAGCATCTTCAAACTGTACCACGGCTACCGCAGTGCCAACGAATGGATAGACATCGCGCCAGTCAGCCTGAATGCTGACAGCAGCGACATACGTTACCCCTTTATGATGAATGACGGCGTAACTATTTATTTTGCGTCAAATGGGCCAGAATCAATCGGAGGCTACGATATATTTGTTACCCGGCACAATCCCTCAACAGGCAGTTATCTAGTGCCTGAGAACATCGGAATGCCGTTCAATTCATCCGCCAACGACTATATGTACATCATTGACGAGACAACCAATCTCGGATGGTTCGCCACAGACCGCGACCAAAACCCGGAAAACGTATGCATCTATGTCTTCATACCCAACAAGTCACGGGTAGTATATAATTACGAAGAGAATAGCGAAGCCGTGGCTAAAGCGGCCTTCATCTCCTCTATCGCAGACACACAGACCAATTCCGATGAGGTAAGAACAGCCAGGCAACGCCTTACAATGCTGACATACACCTATCAGGAAAAGAGCGAGAAAGGCGCGTTCTCCTTCATCATTGACGATCTGACCACCTACCACGACGCAAATGACTTCCGCAATCCAGAGGCAAAGACAATGTTCAACAACTGGATGAAAGCAAGAGCCGAACTTGAGGAAAGCTCAGACAAGTTGTCAAAAATTAGAAACTTATGGCATAGCATCAGTCAACAGGAGCGCGACAAGCTTTACCATAGCACACTTGATTTGGAGAAAACCGTTGAGGAATTGGAGAGAACCGTCATTGCCGACGAGATCAGAATCCGCAACTCAGAAATACAATACCTGACACACTGACCCCAATGCCCTTTTCCAACGATACAATATGCGCCGTGGCCTCTCCTTCTGGAGGCGCCCTTACAATAATACGCATATCAGGCCCATCGGCAATCAGCATTGCAGACAAGCTATTTCACCCCATCTCAGGAACCAGCCTTAGTAACCGCAAGCCCTACTCAATCAGTTTCGGCCACATCATAGACAACAACGGCCAGATACTTGATGAGGCAATGGCAAGCATCTTTCGCGCGCCACACTCATATACTGGAGAAGACAGCGTAGAGTTCACTTGTCACGGTTCAACATACATAGCTCAACAAACTATAGCACTGCTCATTATGCGCGGATGTAGACAAGCTGGTCCTGGCGAGTTCACCCAACGCGCGTTCCTGGCCGGCAAAATGGATCTTAGTCAGGCAGAGGCTGTGGCAGACTTAATCGCATCCACCTCCGCGGCATCGCACCGCCTGGCAATAAACCAAATGAAAGGCGGCTTCAGCCGCAAACTTGCACAGCTCCGCAACAAACTTCTGGAACTGACATCACTTATGGAACTCGAGCTGGACTTCAGCGAGGAAGATGTCCAGTTTGCAGACCGAGCCCATCTGGACAGCATCGCAGCCGCCATAGAACAGACACTCACTACCCTTTCCGCATCGTTTAAGACAGGCGACGCCTTAAGAAACGGCATACCAGTAGCAATTGTAGGCCGCACAAACACAGGGAAGAGCACCTTGCTTAACCTTCTACTAAACGACGAGCGTGCCATTGTGAGCGACATACAGGGCACCACACGCGACAGCATTGAGGATACCACCAACATAGAGGGTATCCTATTCCGCTTTATTGACACAGCCGGAATACGCAATTCCAGCGATACTATTGAGCAGATGGGTATGGAACGCTCCTTCCAAAAAGCCGCTCAGGCCGACATCGTACTTATGGTAAGCGACTGTACCCAATCTGATACCGCACAAGAAAACGAATTGGAAAGCAAACTGCGCACTATATGTCAAGGCAAAAAACTCATCCGCGTACACAACAAATGTGATCTCTTAGATAATACTCCGCAAAGCACGGATAATGATATATATATATCTGCCAAACAAGACATTAACACAGATGTATTAAAGCAACAGCTAGTAAGTTCGGCACCTACTCTACAACCCGACGGCAATGATGTCATCGTGACCAACATGCGTCATTTCCAAGCCATCAACCGCGCACTAGAATGCATCACCCGTGTCCGGCAGGGCCTCACCGACTATACCTCCACCGACCTTTTGAGCCAAGATACACGCGAGTGCATCCATCACCTCTCCGACATCCTCGGCGAGGTATCCACCGACCAAGTGCTCCAGAATATCTTCTCACACTTCTGCATCGGCAAATAAAACACCCCTTTAATTAACTGATAATCAAATAGTTACATTTGTTGCGTGACAAGAATTTTCAGCGTTTGTCACACGTTTTGGCGCATGTGTGACAAAAATGTGACAAAACTGGAGTGTTGTGACGATGTTCCAATCCTGTCCAATCAAAGTCAGCTCAAGTTCTACCAGATGCAATCTTCGCCGG
>JAZLLE010000028.1:0-49649 GCA_045597985.1 Bacteroidaceae bacterium
CTAAAGGCCGCAGGCATCGCCGCCGAGGTAATAAGTCAGTGCACCGGCCTCACGCCCGAACAAGTGGCAGAACTGTAACAAGGAAACTGGCAACAGAATACAGGCACTGCCAGGTAGTACCCGATACTACTGAGTAATAGCAGCCACTACTGGGTACTACCCTGGTAGTGGCGGCTACACTTTATCTCAAGACGTCAAGACGTACTTCGTCGGAGGCTTACATACCAGCAATTGGGTCAAGGGATGACCTGTCCCTCTGACCCGCGCAAAGCGGCGTGCGCCGCAGGTGGTGCCGGCCGACTCCGTCGCCTCTTGTTGGCACCACCCGTAACGCACGCCGAATGCCTGCATGTCGGGCAGGACAAATCCTAATGGCAGACGGGCCGCACGGACCGGCCGTAGTCGCGACTGCTGTAGTCCGTGCCGTAGTAGCCCGAATTGAAGTACAGGCTGTACGCGCGGTTCGGAAAGACCGTGATGAGCGAACTGGACCAGTAGTAGCCGTAGGAGCCAACGCCGTCGAGGTACGGGTCGTAGCGGCACCCCGCCGCGGGGAGAAAGATGTAATTGCCCGCGTAACCGGATTTCTTGCTGACTACCTTGTAACCGTTCACGCCGTTCATCGTGGTCCAAGTCCAGGTGCAGTTGCTACTGTTACAAAGCTCATCGAATTCAGCATCGGTGGGCATGCGCCAGTCACCGCCCCAGTTGACGTGGGCGGCATCGTCCTCGGAGTCAAGGACGGTCTTGCCATCGGTGAAGCCATTATAACCATAAGAGCTATAGTTGCAGTATTTGGTCATTGTGCTGGAACTGCCTTTGCAGTACTTGTAGGTGGACCAGCCATAGCCGCTTGACTTGCCGGACTTCCAGTGCGACTGGGGATTCTCTTGGGCGTAGCCAGGCTGGTAGTACGACTCCGTCTCGCCCCAGGCGAAGTAGTCGCCGTACTCCTCAGGCTTGCTGGCACCAACGTTGCAGATAGCCCACTTCACGCTCAGGCCAAGGTCCACGTACTCATACAGGCTCTCTTGCACCTCCTTGTATGTCAGTTTCGATGTAGTTGTGCGCTGCGAGCGGTTTATTGTCAAAGCTCTCGTGGCGTTGACCTCCATCTGCTTTCCCGCCTGGGTGCTGATGCTCAGATTGAATGAGCTGTATGTGCCGGCTGGCAAGACTATGTGGAATGGCGTGGCCGTACTCTGGCTGAGCGTGACGCCCCGGCCTGTATATTGGTTTGTGCAGTCAAGCGTTACCGACGTGCCTGCCGTGGAGGACATAGCCAGCGTTGGCGCTGACGAGTACGATGTGGAGACTGTTCCCGCACCGGCCACCTTTACGGGATTGCCCGATGAGTCCTTGCCGGAGAAGGTGATTGACGTTACCTCGGCATCGCCCGCAAGGTTCAGTACCAGTATGCCGCACAGGTTCCTGAAATTGAAGACACCGTTGCTGTACTGTGCCACCATCGGGAAGCTGCCGCTCTCTATTCCGCCGGCATAGTACCTCTGAGTAGCGGGCAGGCTCACGTTGAACTTGCCGGAAGCATAGCCAGACACCATTGAATACGGGTAGAATGCGTAGTATGTACTGGCATCGGCTATCTTGCCCTCCAGAACTGCCTTCATGGAACTGGTCCTGCTGCCAGTGTTGCTGAACTTTGCAGATGTGGAACCGGTGGTGACGTACACCTCATCTCCATACTGCCACAGCACGCTGCGGTTGCTGTCGCCCGTCTGGCCGCCAAGCAACGTCCTTGTGCCGGCAGAGTCCGTGGGCGCCTCTATGCTCGCCTCAAATGTCCGGTCTATGGCTGAGCCATCAACGCCAAGCCGCCCATACTCATCAGCACAGGCTGATACCAACAGGAATAATATAGCTGTAAGTAAATACCTTCTCATAAGTGACTTTCCAATATACACTCAATTACTGTTTTATAGGAACAAAGGTATTCAAATCTATCAAAAAACAATAACAAATCATCCGAAATGTCTTACTGTGAAACGAAGTAAATCTGCGGAAAAAGTACCATAATTCCAAAACTCGCAATAATCAGCGTTCATCAGGCGGGAACGAATATGATATGTCTTATAATGCGACAACACTCCAAGAAATGAGTTAAGTGTGTGATTAATAACATCACCAGCATAGGTATGATTACAAAAGTCCACCGGCACAAGCTTCACACGTTTTTGTAAATCAGAAAGTTTTACCTGCATTCTCTTTAGAGTATTGTTTAGAATATAGTTCCTGTAAGGCTTAAGGAAAGCGCCCAAAAATGCTGTGCCATAACGAACGTCATCAATTCTTGTTTTACCTTCGTGAAGGTTCAGACCAAGCACATCTTTCAGAAAACGGCGCACCTTGCAAATAAGTGTATGCAGCCACTTACTGTCTGCACTCACAACATAGAAGTCATCAACGTAACGACCGTAGTGACGGCACTTCAGCGTACGCTTCATATACTGGTCCAGCACATTCAGATACACGTTACTGAACAGTTGCGATGTAAGGTTTCCTATTGGCAAACCGCATCCGGGTGCAGCGGAGAAGAGACTTTTGCAACCATCCAACCCATCCCAATCGGCAGGAATTCCCTTAATTTTGCAATTGATGGTACAGTCAAGCAGCACAATCTCACGGGTCAGATATTTGACAAAATCAATGTCCACCTGTTCAAACCACCTTTCATTACGATATTTGCCCGTTTTGTGATTCGACATTTTGTCTATTGTCAACAGACATAACTCAAGCAATTTAAAGCGGTTTATGTGCATAAAATATCCACGAATGTCCATTTTCAGGACAAAACAAGCCTGGCTGTAGTTCTGACTTTCCTTACGTATGTGCCCTTCCAGGCGGCTTATTCCATAATGTGTTCCACGACCTTTTATGCAGCTGTAGCTGTCGTGGATGAATGTCCGTTCAAACATTCTGTGCACATAGTTATAATAAAGGTGATGAACAATGCGGTCACGAAAAGCGGCAGCGAAAACCTCACGTTTCTTGGGGTCGTTGATAATGAAACAATCGCTTGCAAGCGGTCTGTAGGTTCTTGAGTACAGTTCCTGGCAAAGAGAATCCAAATTCCGTTCCAGATTGGCTTCAAAATCCAGTTGATAGCGGCGGTTACGCTTGTGGCGGCGGGCATCGACATACGCCTGCATAATGTCAGCGCGCAACTGTCTATATGAGAGAGTATATGGAATTGTATTGTCTTTCATTGGCAGTTTTTTAAGAATAAGGAATATGCAGAGCAAGTGCTAATGGCAGACGGGCCGCACGGATTGGCCGTTGTTGCGATTGTTGTTGTTCGTGTTGTAGTTGCCCGAATTGAAGTTCAGGTTGTACGCGTTGTTCGGATTGTCCGTGTTGAGCGAACTGGACCAGTAGTTGCCGTTGGAGCCAACGTTGTTGAGGTTCGTGTCGTTGCGGTACCCCGCCGCGGGGAGAAAGAGTGTGAGATTTCGGCAGTCATCTGATACTGACGGCAAGAGGAATACCATTTGTAAGCCGGTTACCGTTTTCGATTATTTCACGGGCTGCTTGCCTATGACAGACTACCTATGGATTTGTCCTGATTATCCTTATATGCTATATTGATTACTATCAAATAATTTGACTTATCTGCTGCTTAAGATCTGCCACAAAGGCCATACATTCAAACGGGGTCTTGCGTTCAAGCGGAAATTCCAGAATAGTACGCATTACCGTTGTCAGAGAGATTGACTGTTGCATTTGAGCTAAACCGCTTTGAGATAAAGCTTGAGCCGTATCCTTTCTCTTTGATTCAGCAATCGGTACTGACTGTTTCCAGTTTAAGAAATCCTGACTATCAAGATCCTGTACAATCAAAGATTCAGGCAGTACCATATCTACCGCCTTTTCTTCAACCTTAATGATTTCAATACCATTCGCATTGTACTTTTCAAGACTGGTCTCAGGAAATCCAATGAACACAAAATCCTGTTCCGAATTCTTTATCTGACGGCGTGTCGCCTTGAACTCGTTAAGATAACGGCAGCACAGCCAGGCGCTCCATTCATAGGCTCTAAGAAAACTGCCCTCAAGAAAAAGGTGAACAACCCTAGCGGACTGTGGATCAGATCTGTCTTGTTCCACAGTCAGAATGTCTTGTAATTTTGCCATAAGTTTTTTGTTATAAGTTTGAAAAAAGGAAATACAGCGCCTAAGCGGCGTGCGTCACAGGTGGTGCCGGCCGACTCCGTCGCCTCTTGTTGGCACCACCCGCAGCGCACGCCGAATGCCTGCATGTCGGGCAGGACAAATCCTAATGGCAGACGGGCCGCACGGATAGGCCGTAGCCGCGACTGCTGCCGTACGTGTAGTAGTGGCCCGAAGAGAAGTACAGGCTGCACGCGTAGTGCGGATTGCCCGCGTAGAGCGAACTGGACCAGTAGTAGCCGTAGGAGCCAACGCTGTCGAGGTACGTGTCGAGGCGGTCCCCCGCCGCGGGGAGAAAGATGTAATTGCCCGCGTAACCGGATTTCTTGCTGACTACCTTGTAACCTTTCACGCCGTTCATCGTGGTCCAAGTCCAGGTGCAGTTGCTGCTGTTACAAAGCTCATCAAATTCTTTCTGGGTGGGCATGCGCCAGCTGCCGCCCCAGTTCACACGGGCGGCATCGTCCTCAAGGTCAAGGACGGTCTTGCCATCGGTGAAGCCATTATAACCATAAGAGCTCTTGTCGCAGTATTTGGTCATTGTGCTGGAACTGCCTTTGCAGTACTTGTATGAGGACCAGCCATAGCCGCTTGACTTGCCGGACTTCCAGTGCGACTGGGGATCCTCTTGGGCGTAGCCAGACTGGTAGTACGGCTCCGTCTCGCCCCAGGCGAAGTAGTCGCCGTAATCCTCAGGCTTGCTGGCGCCCACGTTGCAGGTGGCCCACTTCACGCTCAGGCCAAGGTCAACATACTCATATTTGCCCGAAGGACTATCTCCCCACTCATATTCAGAATTACCTACATCTTCTGTATCACCTTCATTTTCCTTATGGTCATCATTGGTTTTAAATGAAACCTGATCACCGTAGGACGTGCCGGCCGAGTTGATGGCGTAAGCACGAACATAGTATGTGGTAGCCACGGACAGACCGGTCAAAGTGGTGCTGAACGAGCCCGTGCCGCTGCCTACGGCTTTCTTGCTGCCGCTGGTGGTAGGGTTCTGCGATGTACTCCACACTACACCGCGCTCAGTGACATCAGCGCCGCCTGCGTCGGTCACGTTGCCGCCTACAGTCGCACTGTTCGCGGTTACCGACGAGGCTCCGCTCGTGGTGACTGTTGGAGTGATGACCTTCGTGGTGAAGGTCAGCTCGGTGCCGTAGGAGGTGCCGCTGCCGTTCGTAGCGTAAGCCCTAACATAGTACTTGGTGCCAGGGCTCAGGTTGCTAATCATGCTGGTGAAGGAGCCTGTGCCCGTGCCGTTGCTGGTCTTGGTGCTCAGGCTGACGGTAGGACCGGACGTTGTGCTCCATACAACACCACGTGCGGTTACAGACGAGCCGCCGTCCGAGGTCACGTTACCACCGGACACGGCAGTCGTGCCACCTATGGATGTGACATCGGCTGTAGCAACAGCAGGCAGGGCATACACCATAAGCGATACGGACTTACCATATGCTATATTGTCGCCTTCTTTGGCATAGCCACGGGCAAAGAAGCGCTCTCCTGTCTGCAAGCCTGAGATCTCTGCCTTGAGCTGGCCGGTGCCGGAGCCGCAGGATTTATGATCAGACTGTATGTCGAGCTCCTCGCTCTTTCCGTAACAGATGCCGCGCTCGGTTATATTGATGCCATCGTCGGCAACGATATCGCATACTATGGTGGCTGAGGTGCCGGTATAACTGTCCATTGACGGCTGTCCTATGCTCAGGTGTGTCTGGAAAGGCGGTATGGTATAAGATTTGGCATCGCTGAGTATCTCACCTTTGCCGTCGGAGATATATGCCTTGTAATGAAATACCTTGCCGTAGTCCTTGAAACTGACATTGGCGGTGAACTTGCCCTCAGTGCCCTTGCCGCAGCTCACAGACCCGGCATTGCTGAAATCATCATTGAAGCTGTAATAGAAACCGCAATCCTCAACATTTACCTTAACGCCTTTTGGCGATGAGTAGCCCGCGGACAATACGGTAGCCACAGACGACGCCTTGGGGGCCGCATCGTTCAATGTGACGGTTGGAGCCAGGAAAGCATTGGCATCGGGCAGCTCATCCAAGGCCATACAGCCCGACAGCAGCAATGGAATGCTGAGCAATGCAGTGAAAAGTCTATATGTTGTTTTCATAACAGAGTCTGAATATTAGAATATTAGAACATTACACCTACGCCTATCTCTGCCTCGGTAAGCTTGAACGCCGTATTTGTGACACCGGCGGTCAGGGCCACCTTACCGAACTTGAATACCACACCGGCATCAAGGCTGAGGCCCGAGCAGGAAGAGTCGCTTACCTTGGCCCACTCGCCCTTATACGTCTCCCAGCAGTACTGACGGCTGCCATAGCCTATACCGGCATACGGATAGAGCCATTTGGAGGCTCGGCACATACCGCCTGCCGTAATGACCAGACGCGACTTCTTGGTATTGCCGCTGGTCCAGATGTAGCCTCCGCCCTCCACCTGGCCGTTCTTGTTGCAGGTCAAGGTGGTGCTGGGGAAGCTGAAGTCGGTGCGGGCCTTGACGTACCAGCCCCACTGTTTCACCATACCGAACATCACGCCGAAAGAGACCGGAGGGAAGACACCGGCGTTCAGCGCTGCAAGTGTCTCCGTCTTCAGTACATCCTTGCTCTTGATATCTATCTTGAAGTCCAGTGCCTTGTCGGCAAGAAGCTCACGGTCCAGACTGGCATCGTAAAGTATGCTCTTGTCGCCCTCGGCGGATATGTTGCCTATATCGCCGCTCAGATTACGGCTGTCAGGGACAAAGGAGTATGTGTTGCCGCCGTCGGTGCTGACAAGCAGACGTACATCGCAGCTGCGCACATTATTACCAAACAGTATCTTGTAACTGACAGTGATACGCGGGCCCCGGTTCTCCACACGCACCGCGCCCACCGACACATCATTTGGATTCGGGCTCTTGACGTGCGTATCGGGCTGAGCACACAAAGCGGTGCTGACAGACAGCAACACTGCGGCCAGAAGGATTCTTATTCTCATTTTTACTTTAACTTTTCAATTACAAAATCACCGTTGCCATAGAACTGCGGGGTCTGGCTGCCGCCACGAATCTTCCGTGCCTCCTCCGACACCTTATTGATAACGTATGTAACCAGTTCCTCAAGCTTGATGGTACCGTCCTGGTCGGCATCGGCATCGCCCTGAAGTCCGCAGGCCAGATAGTATGTGAACAGGCCCGACTGCGACTGGTCATAGCCAAGGGATGTCTGGTCTCCGGTTGATGATGTGAACAGGCGGAAATTGGGATTTGTGTCCCAGGGACGGTTGCTGAAGTTGGTTATTCTTACGCCTTTGGTGTTGCTGATGTTCTCTGTCTGGTACATAGCGGTCTGGCGTGATGAGCCGCTGAAGCAGGCGTCAAGGATTACGGTTACGGACTTTGCGCCAAGGGCGTTCAGATCGGCATACAGCTTGTTAAGGCTGTAGCCGCGGTCCTTTACATACTCCTTGCGGGCATCGTACGGGAACAGATAGACATCTTGTGTGCCGTTGTCGTCAACATCGGGCATTCCGTGACCGGAGTAATACACAAACACGTCGGTCTCGCCCGGCCTCACCACATTCTTCAGATGGCCGTAGTTGGGGTTGAACATATCGTCAAGTGTGGCGCGGGTTACCTGATTGTCGGTCTTGAGCTGCACATCGGTTATGCCAAGCGAGTTCTTGAAGTAACCGGCCATAACCTCGGCATCGCGTGCGGCATATGGGGCCGGAGCCACACCGTATGAGTTCTTCTCCGCGCCAAGCACAATGGCCACGGCATCCTGGAACAACGGCTGGCCAACAGGCGCCACGCTGATATCGCGGATAGTGGATGTGATACGGTTTGATGATGAGTGGATTTTTGTTTTTTGCTGTGCAATCAGCATATCTTGATTGCCTTGGATATCCACAACAGTAATCTTGGCGGGCGATGCGCCAAGCGGAATGGGAACATTTGCGGAGGCCAAGTTGCCAAAGCCCTTATCCTCTTCCACAGAGATATATACTGGCAGATAATTAGAACTTGAATTAAAGATATTGTTTACGCTGAGACGAAATGATGCTTCCTTCATATCGCCCGACAAAATGTCGCCAAGCTCGCCGTTAATGACTGGAACACGACCAGACTCATTCATAAGAATTACATTCGAGTCAGCAGAGCGCACTGAATATTTCACATTATGAGCCACACCATTGCCTGTATTTTGAATAGCTACTTTGGCCATCACTACCTCACCTTTCTGAACCTTGCCATCCGGATTGTTGTTCAAGGCACTAAGGCCTTTGCCGACATCAATAATAGAGACACCTAACATCTGCAGGTTTGCCTTCTGGTACTCGTATGTTGACATAACCAGTTTTGCCTCAATGTTGAAGCCCAGAGGCTCCTCAACCAATATGTCGAAACGGAGTGAGTCGGTAGGAATGTCTATTCCGGCAGACACCGGGAAGCCCAAGGTTACGCTCTGGTTCTCTTTTATGGATACTGTCTGATTGCTCTTGTCGCACACAAGGCCCTTGATATTGACCGCAGGCACCACCGAGACCTTGACATTCTCGGCATCGCCGCCTTTGTTCTCAATCACAAGGTTTATGGTACCATCCTCAAGCGCCTCAAGTATCTGGTTCCCGTTCTTGTCCTGAAAATCAATGTCCACGTAGAGTTCAGGCGGCATAAAATAGTCACTGAGGTCATCCATCGAGAACCTTACCACACCCGATGTGGCAGACTGCGCGGATATACGTCCGCAGGTTATAGTGCCGGATAATATTGCGGCAATGAGAACTGCCTTGAATTTCATAATTCGTAAGTATTTGGCTACATTAATATATGATAGGGCTGACACACCAACTTTCTATCATAAATTGCAAAAATATCTAAAATAAAAACATACCATTCACATTTTAAGATAATTCTGCAATCAAGCCAAGGTACCAGAGCAGTCAGAGACTGTTCTGGGGCGTCTCTCGGAGAAGCCGTTAAACGAGTAGGAGCGAAATGCGTGAGGAAACGCGGTTGTCTGAGCGTTAGCGAGTTCCGCGTTTTAGCATTTCACTCCGTAGCGAGTAGGCTTCGTAGAGCCTAGCCCCAGGACAGCCTCTGATTGCGGCCTTACGGCAAAACCCGCTTCTCGCGTACAAAGCGTTTGCCATTCCACAGATATACTACAGGCTCACGGCGCAGGTATCCGGCAAAACGCGCGGAATCCGCGTCAAGGCAGCCAAGGCCGGTATAATGGAATGCTATTCCGTCAAGATTATCAGAGACTGAGGCCTGAATGCTTCTGACCATAGAGGCTTTCTCCAGGCTGGCGATAGAGTCCCGGTCTGCCCCACCCGCTATGAAATCAGCAAGGGTTGGAGCGGACAGCAGTCTTGCGCCATCAACAGGTTTCCAATGAGAGTCGTAAAACCGCACACGGCTGTCGCGGACAACACTCTCAACAGTGTGCACCACACATATCAATGGAATTGAGTCTTTGTAATAGAACAGACGGATGCTCACATCAGACTTTTCCGTATATCGAATCGAGATCATATCCTTGCCAATGCTCACCAGCTCACTTATGCCGTCCAGACGATTACGCACCGCGGCGCGCATTCCGCCATCAAGGAAGTCCAGCATATCCAGACGGTTCACCTGAGAGAGTAACGGAAGAACGGAATCAGGCATCTCTTTAAAAACTGTACGGATATCGGCAGCCTTAACAGAGCAGAGGCTTGCCAGGAGCAGAAAAGCAGTAAACACCTTATTCATATTACAGGGAATTACTCGTTCAACGAAAAGACACGATCGGGATACTCCACATTCTCCAGAAACAGGCCTTGCGCGGGAGCCGAGTCGCCGGCTCTGCATCGGTCCTTGGCGCTAATGATACAAGCGAACTCGCCTACAGAGATTTTTCCACGGCCCACCTCCATAAGCGTACCCACAATGGCACGGACCATATTTCTCAGGAATCTGTCAGCAGTTATGCAAAACACCCACGTACCATCTCCGGCATCGCTCCAATGAGCCTCGGACACACGGCAATCATTGGTTTTTGTATCTGTGTGCAGTTTGCTGAAACTAGTGAAGTCTGCGGTTGAGAGCAACAGTTCCGCGGCCTTGTTCATCATATAGAAATCCGGTCTGTTCAGCAACCGCCACGAATAATCGCGCAGAAAAGGTGTCTTTTGCAAAGACACATAATAACGATATGTGCGGGAAACGGCATCGAATCTGGCGTGTGCATCGGCCACTACCGGAACTATGCGCTGTACAGCAATATCGGCAGGAAGAATGCCGTTCAGCTTTGAAGTCATCCAATCTGCATCGGCAGGCTCAGGAATATCAAAATGAGCCACCATCATCCTTGCGTGAACGCCAGTGTCGGTACGTCCGGCACCTGTTACGTGTATATCCTGACGCAAGAACAGCGACAGGGCCTTCTCAAGCGTCTCCTGTACCGAAGGCGAGTCGGGCTGTATCTGCCAGCCGCAGTAGCGTGTGCCATCAAAGCTCAGATAGATGAAGTAACGCATAATTCCTATAATCTGTTGGCAAGATTCATTATGTTTACCGCCACCAGTGCGGCAGTCTCGGTTCTGAGACGCGACAAGCCCAGGGAGACTGGACGGAATCCGTTCTTCAATGCGGCATCTATCTCTTTCGGAGAGAAATCCCCCTCAGGCCCAATCAGCGTAACCACATCATTACCAGGGACCACCATATCTGCCAGATGGCGTTTCTCGCTCTCCTCACAATGCGCTATGAACCTGTCCGCGCACTGACAGGACGATACAAAATCGCGGAACGGCATCATTGGTACAAGCTCGGGCAGGAAAGCTTTCTGCGACTGCTTCATCGCCGCAATGGCTATGCGCTCCACCCTGTCCATCTTGACCACATCGCGCTCGGAATGGTCTGTCTTGAGGAACACAATCCTGTCAACACCTATCTCCACGGCTTTCTCTATGAACCACTCATTGCGCTCCATCAGTTTTGTAGGAGCAAAGGCAAGAGTGATGCGGCCTTGCCACAATGGAGCCTGGCACTCACTTCCGCACACGGCAACAATACACCGTTTGCGGTCAATACTGCTGATTACGGCATCATAGAATGTGCCTTTGCCATCTGACAATACTATACCATCGCCCTCCTTGAGACGAAGCACGCGGATGCAATGGCCAGCCTCCTCTTCGGGAAGCTCCATCTCCTGACACACGTCAGGCACATAAAAAATCCGTCTCTCTGCCATTTCGCGTCAAATATACAAAAAGTAAGCAGGAGTTGTCATCACGACAACTCCTGCTCGAATTAAAATCTAATACCATGAAAAACACGTCTGCAAAGATACAATCATTTTTTAATCTCAACAGCGTGACACCTGAAAATTGCAACCGTTTAACCTTTTTTAATACAAAAACGGTCTTTTGCCTACTCAACATAAAGTACAAGGCCTTTCAGATACTCTCCCTCAGGATGAAAGATGTTCACGGGATGATCTGCCGGCTGATGCAGCTGGTGCAGAATCCTCACACTCCTTCCGGCAAGAGCCGCCGCAGTAAACACAGCCGTACGGAACTGCTCCTTTGTAACGACCTGTGAGCAACTGAATGTGAACAGAAGTCCTCCCGGCTTGATTTTCTGGAACGCCTTCTCGTTCAGACGACGGTAACCAAGAAGCGCGCGCCTCAAGGCATCCTTATGCTTGGCGAAAGCCGGCGGGTCAAGGACTATCAAATCATACACAGGCTCCATATCGTCAAGAAACTTAAACGCATCCTCAGCGAATGCCTGATGCCGTGTATCGCCGGGGAAATTATTCTCCACGCCCTGACGGATAAGCTCTATGGCACGTGCGGAGCTGTCAACAGAATGGACCTTTAAGGCGCCGCCACGCAATGCCGCAAGCGAGAATCCTCCAGTGTAGCAGAACATATTCAGCACCGTGCGTCCGGACGCCATACGTTCCAACAGCGCACGGTTCTCACGCTGATCTATGAAAAGCCCCGTTTTCTGGCCGTTTATCCAATCCACCGGCATCTTCATTCCATATTCCAGAGGCACGTCTTCTGCTATAGGCCCACCTATAAGATATGTGCCTGCGCGCTCAACATCGGCCTTGTATGGCAATGTTGTCTCAGATTTGTAATATACAGACTCAACGGCTCCACTCATCACCTCCATCAACGCGCCGGCAATCTCCTTACGCGACTCGTGCATACCTACGGAATGTGCCTGAATTACAGCTGTGCGCCCGTAAATATCTATGATAAGGCCTGGAAGGCCGTCGCCCTCACCGTGAACGAGACGATATATGTTATGGTCCTCGCGTCCGGTCAGTCCGAGCGTTTGGCGCACGGCGAGCGCCTTCCGCAATCCATCACGCCAGAAATTCCCATCTATGGCTACCGGCTTGAAGCTAAGCACTCTTACCGCAATGCTCCCAACCTGTATATGTCCCGTAGCTATCCAGTTCCCCTGCGATGTATAAACGTCAACCACATCACCCTCATCGGGATCTCCCTCTATCGAGGCAATGGCTCCCGAGAAAATCCAGGGATGGAAACGAAGCAAAGACTCCTCCTTACCCCTCTTCAATAATACTTTCTTCTGCATCTCTGTCTATAATCTGATAATCGCCGGACTTGAGCAGTCCGTTCAGATACTTATATATTCTAACACAGGCCCACGCGTCAATGGCGGCATACTGGCACTGGGCATCGCTCAATGTCTCGGCCTCCCAGTTGCTCAACTGCTGGCTCTTGGATATGCGTTTGCCAAATAACAGCGCGTACATACGCTGAAGTCCCTTCTCGCGGATTCCCATCTGGCCGGCCATCTCCTGAAGTTCCACGTATCTGTCCGGACTCACGCTGGCGTGCCTGCGTAATGAGCCGAAATCGTCTTTCAGGGAGAGACCCACTTTCAGTATTCTCGGATTGGCCAGAAAATCACAAAGAGCCGCAGGCAGGCCAAGAATGTTCAGACGGAAGAGGAATGCCTTGCCGGACGACGAGAGCTGAAGCAGCGCCGTCTTATAGACAACCCCTTTCTTGAACGAGGGACGAGTCTCGGTATCAAGCCCTACAATACGGCATCTTGACAGGTACCTCAGCGCATCGGCCACACCCTCAGGCGTATCCACAACCGTAATCGTGCCGGGGAACGTAACCTGCGGCATGGCAGGAATCAGTGTCTTGTCTATCGAGCTGTCTATTGTAACCATTGCAATCAGGACCGGCAGAATCCAGTTCTGCCCATCAGACTGCGAAGTTAAGATAATTCCACGGCATACCAGCGGTTGCTTGCATCCTTTTTTATATCTTTACAACCGGAAAGGCTGTAATTATGAAAAAAGATAAAACCGTAAAGAAAAAGAAAGAGTCATCTGGTCCAGGATTATTCGAGCGCATATCGCAGGCAGCGCATAATGATACTGTATGGTTCATAACAGGAGCCGTACTTGTAGTATTCTCGGTGTTCGTGGCTATCGCGTGCCTGTCGTTCCTGTTCACCGGAGGTACGGACCAGAGCGTAGCAGGCAATGCCGCGGCCGATGTGGCCAACAGCGCAGGCTCGTCAGGCGCGTCACTCTCTGAGATGATAATAAACCGTTGGTTCGGCATTCCGTCTTTCCTGCTTATAGCATTCCTGTTTGTAACGGGAACAAATCTGATGAAGATCACAAAGATACGTCTAGGCCGATGGTTCGTGAGCAGTGTCTTTCTGACTGTGTGGCTCTCTGTGCTGTTCTCGCTTATACTCACGCCACTTTTGAAGAGCTCATTCATCATACCGGGAGGAAATCACGGCATCAACGTCACAGATTGGCTCACTACACACGTAGGGCTGCCAGGCACTGTCCTGCTGCTGTTGCTTACGCTCCTGCTTTTCTGTATCTGGCTTACCCGACGCACAATCGAGTGGATTCGCGAGCGTCTCACTTTCAGGAGAGAGCGCACCAAGATGGAGAAAGAGGCCGATGTCCAGACTTACGACAAGGACGAGAACCGTCACGGCCACGATTACCTGCGGAAGTCTCAGCCTGAGCCATTGAATGACAGCCCCTACGCCACAGAAGACGACAAGGAGAATCTCCCTGACGATGACATCACGGCAGACGATGACATCTGCAATGATTCAGACATTGACGGTGAGAGCGATACCGATGCAGAAACCTGCCTTGAGCCATCCTGCGAGGACGATGAGTCACAGAATCCCGCTCCAGAGGGCAATGACGGAAAGGATATTGAGCTTGAGATTATTGAGGCCAAGGAAGAGGAGCAGTACAGCGGCAAGCTGCCGGAGCCGTACAACCCGCGTCTGGACCTGTCGCACTACAAGTTCCCTACAATAGACCTTCTCAAGGAGTACGATGACTCCACGCCACAGGACAACAAGGACGAGCAGCAGGCCAACAAGAACCGCATCATAGCGGTGCTTCGCTCATTCGGAATAGAGATCACTTCCATCAGCGCCACACAGGGCCCTACCATCACTCTTTACGAGATTACTCCGGCCGAGGGTATCCGCATCAGCAAGATACGTAACCTTGAGGACGACATCGCCCTGAGTCTGGCTGCGCTTGGCATCCGTATCATAGCGCCTATTCCCGGAAAGGGAACCATAGGAATTGAGGTCCCGAACGCCAAGCCGGTTATGGTGCCTATGCAGTCCATCATCAAGAGCAGGAAATTTGTGGAGAGCAAATACGAGTTGCCTGTGGCACTGGGCAAGACCATCACCAACGAGCTGTTCATGTTCGATCTGGCCAAGATGCCTCACCTGCTGGTAGCCGGCGCCACCGGTATGGGTAAGTCCGTCGGTCTTAATGCCATAGTAACCTCACTGCTCTACAAAAAGCATCCGGCAGAGATGAAGCTGGTTATGGTGGATCCCAAGATGGTTGAGTTCAGCATCTACTCTTCTATCGAGAAGCACTTCCTGGCCAAGCTGCCAGATGCCAACGAGGCCATCATCACAGACCCCACAAAGGTAGTTCACACTCTCAAGTCACTCTGCATTGAGATGGACAGCCGCTACGAGCTGCTGAAGGATGCCAACGTACGCTCCATCATTGAGTACAACAACCTGTTCATAGAAAGAAGGCTCAACCCGGAGAAAGGGCATCGCTACCTGCCGTACATTGTTGTTGTTATTGATGAGTTCGGAGACCTCATCATGACCGCAGGCAAGGAGATAGAGACCCCTATATGCCGTATCGCACAGAAGGCGCGTGCCGTGGGTATGCATATGATCATCGCCACACAGCGTCCTACCACAAACATCATCACAGGTACCATCAAGGCCAACTTCCCGGCACGAATAGCGTTCCGGGTGACATCGATGGTGGATTCACGCACCATTCTGGACCGTCCGGGAGCCAACCAGCTGATAGGCCGTGGAGATATGCTCTTCTCACAGGGAGGTGATCCGGAGCGTGTTCAGTGCGCATTCGTAGATACCCCCGAGGTTCAGAACATCTGTTCCTACATCAGCCATCAGCAAGGCTACGTCACAGCCTACGAGTTGCCGGAGTATGTAGATGAGAACGAGGGCGGCGGCAGCGATGGCGAGTCTCTCAGCAAGAATGACCTTGACCCCATTTTTGAGGATGCCGCCCGACTGATTGTGGGCAGCCAGCAAGGCTCCACATCACTTATCCAGCGTAAGTTCAAGATTGGCTACAACCGCGCAGGCCGCATAATGGACCAGATGGAGAGAGCCGGAATTGTAAGCGCCCAGGAGGGAAGCAAGCCTCGTCAGGTGCTGTGTATGGACGATATTGAACTAGAACAGAAACTACAGGGACTGCTATGATCTCAAGAAGAATCACATCGTTAGTAATCGCCGTGCTAATGTGCGGAATACTCTCCGCACAGGATGCGGAGAGTATGGTAAACGCCTTGGTAAAGACCATCAGCGAGCAAGGCATCAGATGCTCTGCCACGATATTGGGCTCAACGCCAGGTGATGTTGATATGAGCGCCACCCTTGAGATGAAGGGCGAGAAGTACTGTATGGTTACCCCTGAGTCATCGTACTGGTACGATGGCAAGACCCTCTGGAACGGTCTGGACATTGACGGCAACATTGTTGAGGTCTATATGACCGAGCCGGACCTGGACGAGATAGCCGGCACAAATCCTTTTGTCCTCATCAAGAGACACGAGGGTTTCAAGCTCTCCGCTCCCGATGCAAGACTGCTGAGGCTTACGGCAGAGGACCAGGAGCACGGTGCCAACGGGATACTCAGTATGGACGTCAAGTACGGCGACAACGGCAAGCCTGCCCTACTCTCCGTTCAGATGCTCATATCAGAGGGAACAACCGCCGACATCAAGATCAGGATTGACAAGTTTGAGACAGGCGGCACGAAAGAGAGTGATTTCGTATTTCCGAAATCAAAATGGCCCGACGCTGAGATTATCGACTTGCGAATATAATAGAATAAGGTATATATGGAAAGAATCAAATGTCTTATAATCGGCTCGGGCCCCTCGGGTTTCACCGCAGCCATCTATGCTGCCAGAGCCACCCTCTCACCAGTTGTCTATGAGGGACTTCAACCTGGCGGCCAGCTTACCACCACATCTACGGTAGAGAACTTCCCAGGCTACCCCGATGGAGTATCCGGTGATGATCTGATGAACGACCTGCGCACACAGGCTGAGCGTTTCGGCACAGACATCCGGTACGGTACCGTCACTGCTGTTGATTTCTCAAAGGCGCCATACAAGGTTACGATTGATGACGGCACAGAGGTTGAGGCCGATACGGTAATCATATCAACAGGCGCCTCAGCCAGGTATCTTGGTCTTGATGACGAGAAGAAGTATGCGGGCCGGGGCGTGAGCGCCTGCGCCACCTGCGACGGTTTCTTCTACAGGAAGAAGGTTGTGGCAGTTGTAGGCGGTGGCGATACCGCCTGCGAGGAGGCGATGTACCTGTCCGGACTGGCATCGAAGGTATATCTTGTCGTGCGCAAGACCTGGCTCAGGGCAAGTCAGATAATGCAGGACCGCGTGCTGGGCAACCCGAAGATTGAGGTGCTGTCCGGCTGCAACGTCTATGGTCTGACCGGCGACGGCAAGGTTCAGGGAATGAGAGTAGTACGCAATGCAGGCACTCCGGACGAGGAGCGATTCGACAAGGAGATAGACGGTCTCTTCCTTGCCATCGGCCACAAGCCGAACTCAGAAGTCTTCGCCAAATGGCTGGAACTTGACGAGACCGGCTATATCAAGACCATTGACGGCACACCGAAGACCGGCATCCCCGGAGTGTTCGCCGCCGGCGATGTGGCCGACCCGCACTACCGTCAGGCCATCACAGCCGCGGCATCGGGCTGCAAGGCCGCAATCGAGGCTGAGAGGTACCTGAACGAAATTTGATTATATTGATTTCACATATTTTTGACATGAGAAAATTAGCATTGATTATTGCTGTTCTGGCATCCGGTACGCTGATGGCTCAGAACCGCGCCGGAGCTCCAGCACAGGCACAGGCATCAGGACCTGTCAATCCTGTATTTGACAAGTACGTACAGCCGGACGTCTCATTCGGCGTATATTTCTCGGAATCCAAGTCCAAGCCGGCCACTCCCGACGAGAACGGTTTCATCCGCCGCTGGACACTGCTTGACCCAATCTCCAAGCAAGAGATCAGTTCCAACACTCTCTTCACCGACTCATGGCTCAGAACGGAATTTGCCAAGGAGTACTTTGAAGGACAGAATACGGTTCTTCCGCAGAACGGCGATTCTGTTACCGTAAAGATTCCTAAACGCGCCGCAAGAGGCGGAATGATGCGTATGGGCGGAATGGGCGGCCCTGGTGCGGCACCTCAGCAGGCTCCCGCACAGCAGCCGGCAGCACAGCAGGAGTTCAACGAAGTAAGTCTGAAATGGCACTGCGTGGACAGCAAGCGCTATAACGTGAAGCTCTACCGCTTTGCAAAGAGCCTGGGCATGCGCCCTACAGAGGGTCTGTTCCTGGGTGTCACCGTAGTCAACGCACCTGAGGATATGACTGTACGTCTGGCTGCCGGTTCCAACTCGGCTTCAATGTGGTGGGTTAACGGTCAGGAGGTTCTCCTTCTGTCGGGTGACCGCAGAATGGTAGTGGATGACGGTGTATCCAAGGAGTTCACTCTCAAAAAGGGCAGCAATATAGTACGTTGCTCAATCATCAACGGCCCGGGTATGAGCGACTTCTGCGTCCGCTTCATCGGCCTTGACGGCAAACCTGTAACTAACCTCACAATCACCAACAAATAATATCGGAAATTATGAAAAAGATATTTGCAGCAGCTGCACTGTCAGCATTGGTAATGGGCGCATACGCTCAGACAGGTGATATTTTCATTCACGACCCTTCAACCATTGTCAAATGCAATGGCATATACTATACATTCGGTACCGGAGGCGGCGGCCTTATGTCGGATGACGGTTGGACATGGCGTTCCGGCGCTGTAAGACCTGGCGGCGGTGTGGCTCCCGACGCTATGAAAATTGGTGACAGATACCTTATTACATACAGCGGAAACTATCCCGGCACCCAGGGCAAGACCCACGGCATAGCCACCACAATGTGGGCCACAACCCTCAATCCCGATTCAGTGGAATACTCCAAGGAGGAGCTCGTGGCATGGGCCGGAGCGGACGACGACTGCTACTGCATAGACCCTGCCCTGCTGCTCGACCCGACAACCGGCAGACTGTGGATGTCATACGGAACCTATTTCGGAGCAATCCGCATTGTGGAACTTGACCCGAAGACCGCCAAGCGACTTGAGAAGAGCACGCCGGTTGACGTGGCAATTGACTGTGAGGCTACGGCTTTGATGTACCACAACGGCTGGTACTATCTGCTCGGCACTCATGGAACCTGCTGCGACGGTGTCAACTCAACATACAACATTGTCTGTGGACGCTCACGCGAGATTACCGGTCCATACGTGGACAATGTAGGCCGCGACATGCTGCAGGGCGGTGGCAAGATGGTTCTTTCCGCCGGCAACAGAGTGACAGGTCCCGGACACTTCGGACGTTACATTGAGGAGGAAGGCTGCGAGAAGATGTCCTGCCACTTTGAGGCAGACTTGGAGCGTAGCGGCAAGAGCGTGCTCGGCATCCGCTCACTTCTCTGGAAGAATGACTGGCCAGTGGCCGCAGACCCGTTCAAAGAGGGCACATTCGAGATTGAGTCGGAGCGCAGAGGCTACGCTCTGGAGCTTGCAGTCGATTTCGTCAGAATGCAGGGCGCAGGCCGCGGTTTCGGCAATGCATCCACACCTGACATTCCCGTTCCGAACCAGATTCTGGCCGATGTAATCGGTGACTGGCCAAAGGGCAACATCGATATCCGTCTGAACGACTATATGTTCCGTCCTCATCAGAGATGGACTGTGACAGCAGTGGGCGATAAGGGCGGCTATCTGGGCGCACCTTATTACAAAATCACCATTGAGGGTACCAACCGCGCCCTTGCAGCGACCGCCGACGGCGAGCTGACTGCAGTTCCGCAGTACACAGGCGCTCCTGAGCAGCTCTGGAGAATAGAGCAGCTAATTGACGGCACATACCGCATCATCAACGAGAAAGTTCCCGGACATGTAGGTGAGCAGTTCGCGCTTGTCTGCACAGGTGACTGCTCGCTCACCCTCGGCAAGTACGACTTCAACGACGTCAACTGCAAGTGGAACTTCCGCGATAGGTAAGCGGTTGGCTGTTGGCTATTAGCCATTGGCCATTGGCAAAAAAAACTGCGAGAGAAATTCTCGCAGTTTTTTTATCCATCCGTATGGCCGCCAACAGCCAATAGCCAAAGGCCAACAGCCAACCAGCTCATCAGACTACTTGAAAAGCAGTCTGATGAACTGGTTGAGTGACCTACGCCAGGTGAGCCACTCGTGGGCTGTGCCCGGAGATACGAACCTTGTGTAGTTGATGCCGGCATCGGTAAGCATCTTGTCAAGAGCCATACCGCCAAGCCCCTCCTCTGTTCCGTTCGACATAAACAAAACGGGAACATCCTGATTGAACTTGGCTGCATCGGCAAACACGCCATCGTACAGAGTGGTGATGTCCATTCCCGGCATCACGAATATCGCACCGCTGAAGGCACCTATGCCTGAGAACATATCGGTATGCCTCAGACCGATGTCGAACGACTGTTTGCCGCCCCAGGAGAGGCCGGAGATAGCGCGATGCTCACGGTCGGTATATACACGGAAAGTGCTCTCAACGTACGGAATCAGCTCATCAAGAACCACATACTCGAACGATGCGCCAAAAGTCTCCATCGTCTCACCCGGGTATGCGCCCATACCATAGTCGCAATCGCCATTGTCCATAACGACAATCATAGGAACGGCCTCGCCTGCCGCAATGGCATTATCCATAATGTTCGCCATCTTGCCCTGCTCGTGCCATCCGGTCTCATTCTCGGCCATTCCGTGCTGCAGGATGAAGTACGGATATTTCTTGCTGCCCGATGTCTCGTACTCAGCCGGAGTATAGACAAAGCAGCGACGCATACGCTGATGAATGTCAGACCAGTAGTGGCACTCGCGCACCTGTCCGTGCTGGATTTTCGGGTCAAAATTGTAATATGCGGCATCCTCCTTGCTCTCTGGAATGTCTATCTGGCTGTAGCAGCTGCCCGCGCCATAAATGGTATATACATTAGGATCGTTCACACGGACACCGTCAACCACCAGCCTGTAATAGTGATGTCCTACAGGCAGTGAGTCTGTCGTGACCTTCCAAAGGCCGTTCTCGTCCTTGGTCATCGGGTAAATCTTGCTGCAGATATCGGCATCAACCTGCCTCGCGTCTGGTGCCTCAAGCACGAATGTCGCCCTGCTGTGCTCATCAATGCAAGGATAGACAGCCCCAGGGATGCAATACTCCGAAGAGATGCCTTCCGGTGGGTTAGGAAGCTTCTTGTCAACCCGATAATCACTCTTCTGTCTCTGTGCCGGAGCCTGCCGGCTGTCGTCATCGCCTCCGCAAGAGGCCATCGCCATAACAAGGCACAAAGCCCCGGCGGTCATTGAAAACAACTTTCTCATTTGATTGTATTGATTAAAGATTAATTGGAACATTTCAAAACAGGTTCTTATAATAATACTGTCCTTTTCCCTGGGTGTACTTGCCTATCTGAATGGCGTTCTTAGGGCAATGGTGGTAGCAGGCCATACAGTTAAGGCACTGGTGATGCCACTCAGGACGGCCATCGGCCAGCGATACATTCTCCACAGGACAGACTTTGACGCAAGTGCCGCAGGAGACGCAGGCATCAGTAGCGTAAAACCTCTTGTCTGAGATGCAGGCATCGAACAGAGGCTTTATCAGATAGCTTTTAAGGAACGGCATTGAGCCAATCAGGATATCCTTCTTGTGCGTATGCGATGCTATCTCACTGGCTACGCCTGCAATATCCGCCTTAGCCCTCTCCTGCTTTTCCTGTTCCAGTTGCCTGCCGTCCAGATGGAACCCTGGCATATTCAGAAAAGTGTTCGGCATAATCAGGCTTCGGGCATAATCCAGACTCAGGCCCTTCCTACCGAGCAACCGGCGGGTGTGGTTATACACATAACCGGCCTCATCGCCACAAGTACACACCATATAGACATATTCCATAGGATGCGAGATACGCATCTTCCGGACAAACTCCCTGACGATGGCAGGCACGCCCCAGGCATAAACCGGGAAAACAAGGCCCAACGTACGCTCTGCATCGGGCACGTCATACTCTCCTTCCCGCAACGCTTGCGGAATAAACGTCAGGCCCTCCCCCAGCCTGCCAGCCAGCTCCTCAGCCACCCACCGGCTGTTGCCGCATCCTGAATAATAGTAAATCATTCCTTCTTGTCTGGGTATGGTTGGCTTGAGATCAGACGAATTCCGGCCTCATACGTATTCCAAGAGCTGTGGCCAGACGGAAGAAGCTTGACATCTGAATGTCTGCCTCTCCGCGCTCCACGCGCGAGATATATGTACGTTTTGCGTTTACCTTGTCAGCGAGGTCCTGTTGCGTCATATTCAATTCCTTGCGACGCTCACGCATCAACTCGCCGAAATACCAGGCCGCACTGTCGGCCTCAAATGCCGTACGCTTGGAAGTACCCTCTTTGCCATACTTCTCGTCGAACAACTGGTCAACAGTCTTCAACTCTGCCAGTTTTGTGGAATCCAGCTTTCTCATTGCTCCTCTAATTTGTTTATTATATGATACGCCAACTCAATATTCCTTTTATAATCCTTTTCCGATTTCTTCAAGAAAACGCAAACCATGAGTATCTGTATTGCATTAATTATATTATTGTCATCAATTGCAAGAAGGATTGATCTATACTCATTTGACCCCACAGAGACACGCATCTCATAGAAATCTGAACTCACAAGTTTCTTTATGAATTTCGTACTTGAAACCCTCTCCGTTCTCAATATATTCATTACATAGTCAAATTTCTTTTGAATATCAAAAGGCTGACTGTTGTAATAATTCAGGAACTCTCCAGTCATTATCAGTTCCCTTGATGTTTTTTCAGTGGTCATTATGATTCTGTTTTATGCGCGCAAAAGTAACTATTTAGTTTCTTTTGTGCAAAAAGAAAGTTTAAATTTTTGAACCCAAGCCACTTTTTATTCAAGCCAGAGGATATACCAGATAATGGCCGGCTTCGAGGATGCCGACGACTGCGACAGGCTCTGCAGCGACGGAATCCTGAAGATGTGTGCGGGGCGCCCGGCATCCGATGAGATTGACCTCGCCTCCCAGCCTACGATGACGCGTCTTGAGAACCGCCTGTCCCGCAAGGAGCTGTTCGACATAGGCGAAGCCTTCATCGACGACTTCATCGCCTCGTATGACTCTGAACCAGATGCCATCATCATCGATGCCGATGACACGAACGCCGACACATACGGCGCACAGCAACTTACGCTGTTCAACGCCTATTACGGAGAATACTGCTATATGCCCCTCCTGCTATTCGAAGGCCGCAGCGGAAAGCTCATCCTTCCCATCCTCAGGCCAGGCCGGGGAAACAAGGCAATCAACATTGCAGGTCTTCTCAAGAGGCTCATACTCAAACTCCGCAAGAAATGGAAACATACTCAGGTTATATTCCGGGGCGACTCCCACTTCTGTTCCCATGACTTCATGGACTGGGTTACAGACCGTCAGGATGGCATCCACTTCATTACGGGGCTTGCCGGAAACGCGAAACTCAAAAGCATATCCGAAAGATGGCTGCAGTCGGCAACCGACTCCTACGAAGCCACCGGCAAGGAGGTGCGAACGTTCCATTCGTTCATGTACAAAGCCGGTTCCTGGAAGCATCAGCAAAGGGTTGTTGTAAAAATCGAGGTCAACAGTCTCGGAACAAACGTCAGGTATGTCGTGACTGACTTCAAGGGAGAGCGTTCATGTTTCATATATTCCGAATGCTATTGCGACCGCGGGCGCATGGAACAGATGATATCCGAGCTCAAGAACGGGCTCAATGCCGACAGGATGAGCTGCAACAAGTTCTCCGCGAGGCCAGTTCAGGCTCTATCTGCACTGTGCGGCATATGTAATCCTGCATTCGTTCCAGACCGACATGCTTGTGGGAACCGGACTTGAGTGCAGCACCATCATCACGATGAGGGAGAAACTGCTCCTGAGCGCGGTGTCCATCGACGAGAAGAAGACCTGCATTCGTCTCCGCTTTTCGCAGAAGGCTCCCTTGATGCCGGAAATGATCTCCGTGCTGACTAGACTGCAACATCTGCCGCCGTCATAAACCGATTGCAGCACCATATATCCGTTACGTAACCTCGTGAGGGGAAGCATTGCTGCGCCCTTCGCTTGAAAAATTGCACCATCCTGCGCTTTCAAATCGTAGATGGCTCCTATTTTCTGGCACATCAGACAGCTTTTGCTGATAAATCCGTGTGGATACGAGAAAATCCCAGGCACTCTGGACCCGACATCGGGAAATGAGAGCAGCGGCTATGAATAATGCAGGATAAAGACTATCTTCTTCATTATTAAGCCTATCAAGTAATAAACAATTTTTTCTTTCACTTCGAACGTACAAAGTGTTTGAAGTCTGATCCGACAGTTCTCTTTGAAAAGTTTGTCCCTACCCTCTGCCACTCCATCTCATCATTCGTAAGCTTGACAATTTTGTAACTCTTGAACGATTCATCGACATTGGGATAGTTGATGAAGATTACATTGTCAGAATCCCCAACAGTGTAAGTGGTCGTGACATCATGGTCTCCGGCAAACACATCATAGTAATGGATGTCAACGTGACCGTCATCTTTGAAGGTGTACATCTCACCACCTTCCGGGGCATAAGACGGATAGGCAGAATAGTCATCGGCCCACACTCCTAATATGTTCTCTGAACTGACCTCCAGCTCCATTTTGCTGCATCCAAAGCACAGAGAAATGCACAACAAGACAAAAAGCAGTTTCTTCATATCTTTTACCATTTTGATTTGCAATAGTTCGTTAAAAAGTTTATAAATATATAGTTATCAACAATTTACATTTCAAATAGTCCGCTTTCGTCATTTCAGCTGACAACTTTGCGACAATAGGACGAAGACCGAAAAAAGTGTTATAAATATGTGATATTTACGTCTGAAATATTTGGATAAATGGCTAATATTCAGTAATTTAGTAGCTACCACACTATAAGTTGCGAAATGAATATCAGACCACTTACCCAGCTCAGAGAGATGATTACAGCAGCTCTCCGTAGCCAGACAAATATAGGCAAATCTTTCCAATCATTCTTCATCGAGACAATGGAATATACGGATTACGCCAGAGATACACAGTAAAGTAGCAATCCTTGCCAGACAAAACGGCATCTCCATCAACGCCTTCATAAAAAAAGCCATAGAGAATCAGGTGGCAATGTCCCTCTGACCCATTTAAACGCTATTCCGCCTGAAGGGCATTGGAATACACTATTCCGTTGTGCGGTTGTGGTGTGACACCCTTGCGTTCGAACAATTCGGGAACGGTAACAAACTCGAAGCCACGTTCCTTCAGGGCAGGAATAAGTGTCCGGACGGCTTCAACGGTCTGAGCATTGTCGGCCATATCGTGCATCAGAATGACATCGCCGTCCTTGGCCTGGTCCAGAATACGCTGCGTGCGGGTGGCGGCATCAACACTAGGTTCCCAATCCTCGCAATTGATTCCGTTGATGAATGTCAGACCGATGGTCTCATGCAGCAGCGGACTCACATTGATGTATGGCGGGCGGAAGAACTCAGGACGCTGGCCAATGAATGATTCTATCCAATCGGCATTGCGCTCAATCTCATCGGTCATCTGTTCAGCGGTCATACCGGCCATATACGGATGATCCCAAGAATGGTTCTCAATGGCATGGCCTTCGTGGAATGCCCGCACCATGTCCTGAGCGTTCTCCTCGCCCCACGAGCCTACTACAAAGAAGGTAGCCTTGACTTTCTCCTTTTTCAGGATGTCCAGGATGTTGGCGGTCACATTTGAAGGACCGTCATCGAAACTCAGTGCAATGATTTTGTCATACTTCGGACCACATGAGGCAAGAACAGCCATAGCAATAATGAATATTAATTTCTTCATAAAGTTTTCTTATTTCTGCAAACATACACATATTTTACGAATTTGGCGCAATTACAGATACTCTCTGACCCGCTATACTACCCGACATTAGCCCTGGTGCCGAGACTGTGATTGTGGAATTCCCGTCAAACCCTGTGACATACGCCGCACAAGAGCCACGCCAGGTATCACGCACAGGCTGCTGATGATTGAGGTGGTCCATAGGATTGCCGTTGTCCGTTGCTAAGATTCCGGCAGGTCCGGTTGTCTGAAATGTTACCGGCACGATATCATTCGGGCAGACATTGCCATCTTTGTCAACTACGTATGCCCTGAACACGGCATCGTTGGATGAGTCGCTTACTCAAAGAAGTTGAGCGCATTAATTCTCAAACAACATATAGCCATCATCCAACAAGGAGTAAACAGTAACGCATTAACCAATAATCCGGTAGTTTTTATAAATTTGCAGATAGAAACCTCAAACCAGAAAATATATATGAGATTTGGAATAAGCAAATCATTGCTAGCTGTATTCGTTTGTCTGACAGCATTCGGATGTGAGCCTTATGACAACACGGAAGAATCGCTTGTTTACGGCTATCCGTATGCTGAATATCACAAGGCGGGCTCGATACTGATGTACACACCCGGTGCGGAACTCTTTGACGGTGTCATCCATCCGGATGCCGGATTGTATGAGAAATATTTTGACATAGACAAGGCTGCTGAAGAACACAGGAATTACATTGCGATGCTTCAGGAAGAAGGCTGTTCCGTACATACAATAACGAACACCTTGCTTTCAATGCCTCACAACCGCCTTGTGGCTCTTGCCGAGCCGTCACTCACATACGATGTAAGCAATCTGGAGATAAGTGAGCAGGAGGCTCAGGCCATATACAAGCGTCAGGTCCTTGCCTCAATGAGCAAATCGGACCTTATCCGCATTATCATCAACAGACCGACCGTTATTCTCAAAAAGTCCGGAATCAATACCGGATTCGAGGCTCAGTATGTGCACAATCCCCTGATGAATATGTATTTCCTTAGGGATCAGAGCATAACCACACCTAGGGGGCACATAATGTGCAGGATGAACTCGAGCCAGAGAGCTCCGGAGGTTGACATCGTTGAAGCCTGCTATGAGCAGCTTGGCGAGCCTGCCATTTACAAGGTAAGCGGTGAGGACAGCCATCTGGAAGGTGGTGACTACATCCCGTTCGGGACTATCAGTCTTATCGGGCAAGGGCTCAGAACAAACCAGAAGGCCATAGACGAGTTGCTTGAGAACGACTGCTTCGGACACGATACCGTTGTGGTGGTGCGTGAGCGCTGGAAAGACCAGTACCAGATGCACCTTGACACATATTTCAACGTGATTGACAAGGATCTGTGCACAATGTGCTTCAATCGTTACGATGCCAGTGACATCAGCGACATAAACTATCTGACTATGGATATGTATGTGCGCGCTCCCGGTCAGAAAGCTTATCATCTGGACGAGAAACATTCCGGAAAGGGTTTCCGTGAGTTCCTGGAGTCAAGAGGTGTGATAATAATCCGAGTAAGCAAGGAGGACGCAGACCACTACGCCAACAACTTCCTGACCATAGACACCCGTCACATTATGTCTGTGGCCGGGCAGAGCAAAAGCCTTGAAGATGAGTATTCAAGATATGGCGTGCGTGTGGAATGGGTTCCGCTTGACAATCTTATCGGAGGATACGGTGCCGCCCACTGTATGACTCAAGTGCTCAATCGCGGCAAATAAGTGCTCAATTAAAAGGTCTGCCTACACAGAGTAGAAATGCGGTCCGAAACGTTCGAAGGCGGCACGTTCCAATGCCTCGCGGTCATCGGGATGGGCTATGCTGATAAGTAGCTTGGCACGTTCCTGCAGTGATTTTCCAGAAAGGTCAACCGCACCATACTCGCTTACCATCCAGTTGGCGTCGGGTCTTGGAGTTACTACTCCCGACCCCGGCGTGAGCATAGGCACAATCTTTGACTCTCCACGTTTGGTGCGGCTGGAGAACGCCATTATGGAGCGTCCTCCGCGTGATATCTCAGTGCCCTTCACGAAATCCAGCTGACCGCCTGTTCCTGAAATTATGCGCTGCCCGACGGAATCGGCACATACCTGCCCTGTCAGGTCAATCTGGATTGCTGTATTGATGGCTATCATCTTGTCATTCTGCCCTATCACATACGGGTCATTGGTATATGATGAGTCCATCATCAGGAAATCGGGGTTATGGTCAATGAAATCGAACACACGGTATGACCCCAGCATCAGGGTAGCCACAATCTTGCCGGGGTCTGTCTTCTTCTTTGAGCCGTTCACCACCCCTATACGGTACAGATCCACCAGGCCGTCGGAACACATCTCCGTATGGATTCCCAAGTCCTTGTGGTCTTTGAGAGAACTGACCACCGCATTCGGAATGGCTCCTATTCCCACCTGTAGGCACGAGCCGTCCTCAATTATGTCGGCGCACCTTCGGCCTATCTCCTTCTCAACCGGACTTGGGAACTCCGGCTCAGGCTCAAAAAGCGGACGGTCCTCACGGACAAGATAATCAAAGCACCCCAGTGGAACACGGGCGTCGCCGTAAGTGTGCGGAATATACCTGTTTATCAGTCCTATGACCACACGCGACGCCTCTATCGCGCCGATGGACCCCTCTACATCGGTCCCAAGCGAGACATATCCGTTCTCGTCAGGAAGAGAGACGCTCAGGAAACACACATCACACGGAATGTTGCCCAGCCGATACAGCAGTGGGACATCGTGCAAGTGCGTGGGAATGTAGTCGGCAACCCCCAGTCTGACAAGTTCACGTACATTGCTGCCTACGAATGTGGGCTGGTCGAACAGAATGCCATCATATTCCGGCTTGGCATACGGAACCTTACCGAACGAGACTGAATGGTGAAGATGTATGTCCTCAATGTCATTCTCAGGATCAAAGCAGCCGTCCTTTCTGTGCCGGGCACTGACGTCAGCCCTTTCACAAAGCGCATTGATGAGCGCATACGGCACCTGAGCCCCACCATTCCAGTGGATATGGTCATGAGAACGCACCACCCTTACAGCCTCCTGTGCCGTGACGTACTTCTGGGCCTTGAAAATAACACCCGGTTTCCTGAAATCCAGAGCCATGTCGCGAATATAGTGCAAACCAGGCGGATAAAAAAGGGAGCACGCTCATTTTTTTATCCCGAGGTGTGCCGGACTTGTTGAATGTCCTTAATATTGGAAATAAACCGCCAAATGAGTTGATGTAGTTGGATTATTTACATCAGCATGCAGTGAAGCTTAGTAGCCTGCCCGTCGTGGCTGACATTCACCTCACGGCACATTCCTTTCAGTATCGATGTCTGAAGAGCAAATTCTTCCCTCTCAAGTATTCCCGCATCAAAGGTAACGGGAACGGAGATTTCCACCTCCTTCGTCTTGTTCTTCTCGGAATACGACACTTTCACGGTCGCGCCGGAATCAGTGCCCAGCATCAGCAGGCTCTCTTCAACAGCCTGATTGAAATGGTAAATGTCTTCGGTGGAAAGGTTGTATCTCTTGCAGAAATTCGTGACTCCAGCCATCATCTCATAGTAATCATATCTGTTTGTATGGATTTCATAACGGTATTCCCGGATTTTGTTGATGAAATTGCGCGTCAGTTCTTTCTTTGGATTCTCGAAAACCTCCTGTGGAGTCCCCTCCTCGTAAATGCAGCCTTCGTTCATAAAGAACACGCGGTTGCTCACTTCCCTGGCAAAACTCATCTCGTGGGTTACAACCAGCATCGTTACACCCTTGTCGGCAAGTGTTTTCATAACTCCCAACACTTCGCTGACCATCGTCGGGTCAAGTGCAGACGTGGGCTCATCGAACAGCAATATCTCCGGCTCCATAGCCAGAGCCCTGGCAATAGCCACACGCTGTTTCTGTCCTCCTGACAGCTGCGAGGGATCAGCGTTCCACTTCTCCGCGAGTCCCACAAGTTCAAGCAGTTCCATCGCCCTGGCCTGCGCTTCCCTACGGGATTTGCCTAAAAGTCTCATCGGACAGAATGTGATGTTCTCCATTATGCTCATCCCATTGAACAGATTGAATGACTGGAACACCATGACCATCTTTCTCCTGAGAGACGGCACATCCACACCCGGAGCCATAATATCGCATCCGCCTATCTCCACAGTGCCGCCGGTAGGTTGTTCAAGCAGGTTCAGGCAGCGAAGAAAAGTACTTTTTCCTGTACCTGACGGGCCGATTATGCTTATCACCTCTCCTTTTCTGATCTCAGCGTTGACATCCTTCAAGACGCAGACTCCTTCGTCGTATGTTTTCTTGAGATGTGAGACACGGATGATGACATCCGAGTCCGGTCCGGCAGTCCGGGCTTCAGTTTTGAAAGACTTCCTTCGGCTGCGGCGTACAATATACAGGCATGCTCCAGAAAGCATAAGGAGTGACAGCAAGGCGATTAGCCAGGCAGAGAAGCCTCCTTTCTGCTTATCGGCTGCTCCCTCTCTCATTATCAATGCCACTGTCCTGCCTTCGTAGTAAGGAACCTGGCGGATTATCTTCAGCCTCTCCTCCGAGACAATGATTGTTGCCACGGCTGCATCTGTCTTTCCGGTAACAAGGCTTGGGATTATGCCGCCGAAATCCATGTTGACAAATTCCACGGGTCTGCCTATGTGAGCGGCGAAACGGCGCATCAGCTCAACTTCAAATCCGTCGGAGATACCATTGAGCATCATATTCATCGGAGGTGAGATCAGCATTGTAGCAACTTTTAGAACGGGACCGTTGGATATTCCCTCAACATCCTTATGTGCATCATTCACGTCTCCCTTGAACCACCGGTCACACATATCCTCATATTCGGCAGTACGTTTGAATTCATCAAAGAATTTCTCAAACTGAGCAGGAAGATATTCATCTTCCAGCCGGAAACATACTGAGACCGGAAACGGAGGCATATCTGAAGATATCGTATCCAGGGCAGGATACTCCCTCAGCGGAGTGATCGCGTTGACATCGTCCAGATAATAAGCTGCTATATACCCGGAACGGAGTGCTATGATTCCATCAACATCATTGTTGTACGATTTGACGTTGGCTATCCCATACTTCTTGTGAAGATATGCCTCGGCGAACGTACCAAGAAGCACTCCGACTTTTTCCCCTTTCAAATCCTCCTCACAACTGACAGCAGTTTTCGGAGTCTGCGGTTTCCTGACAAGAGCATATGTATGGCTCTCATAGTACGGTATCTGGATAATCATTTTCTGCCGTTCCTCTGTCACATTGATACTGGACAATGCCGCATCTATCTTGTTGGATGTCAAGGCTGGAATGATGGCACCGAAGTCCATCACCTGAAATTCCACAGGCCTTTCCGCATAGAGAGCGAACCGGCGCATGAGTTCAATCTCATAACCGTCCAGCTCTCCGTTCACCATAGAGTTGAAAGGCGGTACCGTGCCCAGCACAGCCACTTTGATGGGCTCTCCGGATTCAACTGCCGGCACGTCACGGTGCCTTTCCGGATTATTGAAATTTATCCATCGTTCTAGAATTTCGTTGTTCTCACCGGATTTTTCGAGGAGTTTGAAGAAGGTCTGAAACTGTTCGGAGAGTTCCCTTTCCTCGAAACTGAAACAGACGCCACACTGAGAGGCTGGCATATCGACAGGTATGGTATCAAGCTCCGGATGAAGCATCAAAGGTTCAAACAAATATGTGTCGTCAATGTAGTACCCGTCTGACTTGCCACGGAGCAAAGACTCCAATGCATCGGTGTTTGTGTTGAACGACATGACATTATCCACCCCTATTTTCTTGTGGAGATAATTCTCTTGAGTTGATCCCAAAAGGACCGATACAGGCCTTCCGTCCAGATCTTTTTCAGTCATAATCCCGTTTGAAGTCTTTTCATCAGAGTTGCCGCACCCGGATATAAACGGCAATACTGCAAGAAGCATCAGTGCGACCCTACCTTTGCGGGGTTTTGACAGGAACCTCAGCAGAAGGCCTATGAGCCAGGCTATGACGAAATATATGACAGCCACAATAATCAATGGCAGAAAAGCATCAAACGTTCTTGCACGGATTATATCCGATGCTTTGGTCATATCCATTACAGCTATGTAGCCGACTATCGAAGTGCTTTTCAGAAGACTTATCACCTCTCCCTGATATACAGGTATCATGTTCCTTACAGCCTGAGGGAGCACTATATAAAAGAAAGCCTGCGTCTTGGATAGACCGAGAGACAACCCGGCCTCTGTCTGGCCCCTGTCTATCCCTTCTATTGAAGTACGCAGCATCTCGCTTATGTATGCCGCTGTGTTCATCGCAAAAGTAAGTATGGCTACCAGAACGCCGGAAGCATTGACCGGAGCGAAGACGACATAATACATAATCATAAGCAACACCAGAATAGGCGTACCACGCATGATGTCAATATACGCGGTTGCAATACCACGGAGCCACTTGCGTCTGTTCATCCTCATCCAGCAGATACCGCCACTCAGCAGAGTCCCCAGAAGAACGGCAAAAAAGGTGATTATCAATGTAGTCTTCAGTCCATCGACTATATGCATATACCTGTCCTCTACAATGAAATTATTGTAAAAAGACTCTGTTATTCCACTCATCAGGCTTGCCATAATATATTAAAACTTGACTTGCAAAGTTACACATTTTCATGTGGGAATGTCAAACATCACTTTAAAAACACCTTACTTTTGAACCCACTAAGCTTGACAAGAAGTTTATTGTACGCGACATTCACGATTTGATGCCAGAGCCTAAACCGGCATACAATACCGTATCTACTATGGTGCGTACCCTTGACACCAAGGGTTTTCTTACACATAAGACATACGGACACATCAACGTATATTGGGATCAGGACATATACTACATCAACAACCATCTTCACACCTTGGAAGTCAGCGTTCAGAAGTCATTTCTCAAGGACGATGCCCTGACGGTAAGGCTGGCTGGTACGGACCTGATGAACGGAAACAGACAGCATATACTGGCAGATTACGGATGCTTTACGGTTGATCAGACCAATGACTTGCGCGCTCCCGGCATAACTCTGCGCGTATCGTACCGTCTCAACAGCGCCAACGACAAGTACAAGGGCACCGGCGCCGGCCAGGACGCGAAGAGCCGGATGTGAGTCTGCTCAAGTACCTGTCCCTGTGACCTGTGACCTGCATCTACTGATATCTCTTCATATCCGAGCCTTCAACTCCGGCATAGAGCTCAACGAAATCACGGGCCGGACTGGAGACTATCTTCTGCAGAAGGACCTCTTCCACCTGAAAGAAGCCTACCTCTGATGACATATTAACCTCAATCTTTACAGGGCGGTCTGAACCTTTAGTGATATGTACCCTTTCAATGGCATTGGCTGAATACTTGTGAATGTCACCAACCATCGGTCTGGTGTTGATTTCCAATGGAATTCTGGCGCGTCCCTTTGTCATGTCACATCCGTCGGCAATGAGAATCAGGCCAGCCTCCAACGAGTGAATCCTGTGCGTGCCCATATGCCCGATTATCCCCTCCAGCGCCATAGACCGGATGATGATGCGACGACGGATGTCGTCAGGCTTAGGAAAGATCTCCTTCAAAATGCGATCAACCACGGAGAAAGCTATGATTCCGGAATACAGCTCGTGGTCCTGACGGCTCACCGTCATACCGATGTCGTGAAGGAACGATGCGGTCATAACTGCCAGGATGCTGTCCTCATAGCAGCCTGGACCCTCTTTCTCAAGATTTGTCCTCACACCGGCAGTATGAAGAATACTCATCATCTTCAGCGCGTTGTAACATACAGTGCGCATATGCACCGGTCCGTGGTCATTAAAGCCCAGACGAATTATCGCTACATTGTTGGCGAAATCCTGCAATTCCTGGATTTCCTGGTCCTTAATCAATATCTCCATAAGAGCAAGAGGCAATCGGGTAACCCCATTGTCTTCCTCTGAGAATCTCGTCAGAAGCGTATTCAGCTTCTGGTCAAGCATCAGTTCCTTTGGTGAATGATTGTTCTGCATAATCTATATTCTATGAAACTCCATATCAAAACGCAAACCTCCTTCCTTCGGGATGGATGCGGATATGGTGCCTTTGTGGAAAGCCACGGCATTCTTTACTATCGAGAGTCCAAGGCCAGAGCCCTCTGTACTTCCAGGCTTTCCAGGTATGCTGTAGAAGCGCTCGAATATATGGCTCAACTGTGACTCGCTGACACCGATGCCATTGTCCAGGTACGACAGTTCGATATGGTCAACAAAACGTCTTGTATCTATGTGTATCTCCGTTCCTTTTCCGGCATACTTGACCGAGTTCTCCATCAGGTTTCGTATTACGGAATACATCAGCCTTCTGTTTCCGTTAATCATAGTCTGATCCGGAACATTGGCGAAAATCCTCATATTCTCTTTTTGCAAAGCCGTCTCAAACTCGTCACAGACCTCTGTAACGATATTGCAGAGATCTATAGGCTCTATGCGAAACTGTTCCGGCGACTCCTCCAGTTTAGTGATTATAGCCACATCACGAATGAGTTCCGAGAGACGAATGGACTGCGCATACGAACGGTCAATAAAGAGATTCCTCTTGTCTTCCGATATGTCCGGATTCTCAATGAGTGTCTCCAGATATCCACGGATGCTGCTTACGGGTGTCTTCAACTCGTGTGCTATGTTGCTTGTCAAAGAATGCTTCAGCTCCTTTGCCGCATTCTCTGACGCTTTCTTAAGCCGGTTTTCATAATTACGGGAAAACAGCCTTGCCAACAGCATAAGCACCGCGAAAAGCAACACTATACCCACAAGAAGCACCCAGTCTGGCCTGAAGTACTTCTCCATATTAACCTCAAACGGAAGTGCCGCCCGTATAATGCTGCTATGATACAGTTTTGCAAAGTAAAGGTATTTCCTGTTGGCCGTCTCCGACTGCCGTATCGCATAACCGTCGCCTGCTGTCAGGGCATCGTGTATCTCCGGCCTTGCCAGATGGTTGTCAAGTGCCGTCAGTGGCTCGTAGGAATCGTATGTGACTATACCATCGGGGGTGAGAATGGTGATACGGACATCATCGGGAAGAAGTTGTTCCACATACTCAGCGGAATCACCTGCGGCATTGATAATATCTGTATATGACTCCAGGCGCGACTGAAGCACAGAGCGTTTCCAGTTGCGCTCACTGTCAATCTCTACTGCGACAAGCACCGATGCGCCTATGCAGAATATCACAGCAAGGCTACATAAAAGTTTGAACTTGTAACTCATACGTAATAACCGAATCCGGATTTGTTTCTGATAATATTCCTTTCATCACCCAACTTTGAGCGGAGTCTTGCAATATGCACATCCACCGTTCTCTCAAGTACGCAAGGAGCGTCTTGCCAAAGACGTGCTATGATGTCCGAGCGGGAGAAACACTGTCCCCTGTTCGAGACAAGCAGTTCCAGTATCTCATACTCCTTGTGTGAGAGTGCCAGCGGCTTTCCGTCAATGGCAGCAGTCTTAATAAGGCGATTGACACTCAGACGGCCTATTGTAACCACATCTGTCTTGCCGGCACGTCCGAGCACAGCCTTGATGCGTGCCAGCACCTCGTTAATGGAAAACGGTTTCGAGATGTAATCGTCACCACCAGCGCTGAAGCCTGTCAGAAGATCGTTCTCGGCAGTCCGTGCCGTAAGAAAGATAATTGGCAGCTCATAGCCGGCGGAACGAAGCCGCTTTGCCAACTGGTATCCGGAGATTCCGGGAAGCATCACATCAAGAAGAATCAGTGAGGCTTCATCAACCAATCCTTCGGATGCCTCTGCCGAGGCTACACTTTGAACGTCATATCCGGCATTCTCAATGTTGAATGACAGTATCTCGCGAATATCCGGATCATCTTCAATAACAAGGATGTTCTCCATAATGTTGCAAAGATATCAGCAAATTGTTAAGATTCGGTTACATTGTTGTATGAAAGCAAGGCCAATGCTTGAATTAAGGAATAAATGTTCCATTTTTGCATCTGTAAAACAAGCGGCAATGACTACAGGCGTTATAATCTCAGCTATACTTACGCTATTGGCAGGCATCGGCATTTTCCTTATAGCCTGTCAAATGATGAGTTCCAATCTTGAATCGGCAAGCTCCACAAAACTCAAGTTGCTTTTCTCAAAGGCTTCGCGCAGCCGTATGCTCGGAGTGTGCATAGGCACTGTCGGCACTGCGGCCATCCAGAGCTCAGGAGCTACAACCGTGATGGTCATAGGTTTCGTAAATGCTGGAATCATGTCGCTCACCCAGGCTGCGACTATTATATATGGCGCCAATATTGGAACTACAGTCACGGCACAGATTGTAGCCCTTGGCATGTTCGGCGGAGCCGGTGCCATATCCACAACAATCATATTCTCAGCGTTCGCAGGGGTAGGAGCATTTCTGGCTCTGTTCTCAAAAAGAGATATCAGCAAGAGAATTGGCGGAACGCTGGCAGGTTTCGGAATGTTATTTGTAGGACTCAGTATGATGAGCGGCTCAATGAGTGATTTCGCAAAGCTTGAGAGCGTGAAGGCATTTCTGTCCGGGATAGAGAGTCCAATCTTATTAGTCATCATCGGCGCTGTGCTCACGGCTATTATACAGAGCTCATCAGTGATGACATCCGTGGCAATCGCGATGCTCTGCGCGGGACTAATTTCTTTGGATCAGGGAATATTCATCACAATGGGCTCAAACATCGGCTCTTGCATTGTAGCCATTATCGCCGGTATGACTTCTGGAATTAACGCCAAACGCACGTCCCTGATTCACCTGTTCTTCAATGTCAGCGGAGTGCTGATGTTCTTGCTGGCGGGATTTCTAATAAAAGTCATATCCGGTGGCGTGACATTTGGATCCATATTCCAGTCTATGTTCGCAGACGCCCCTCAAGAACAGTTGGCAATGTTCCATACCATCTTCAATGTCATAACGGTAATACTTATTCTACCGCTTACCGATGCCCTTGTGAGACTGGTATGCAGAATAATTCCAGAAAACGCCAAGCAGCAGGAGAGCAGGTCCAGGTTCTATTTCATAGACAAGAATATGCTTAAGACACCTCCGATTGCCGTACTCCAGACCAAGAACGAGATAGTCAATATGGCGGCAATGGCAATGCGTAACTTCAATCTGTCGCTGGATATGGTGTCAAGCCTTGACCTGGGACGCCTGAATGAGTTCAGGCGAACCGAGGACGAGCTGAACTGGCTGAACAATGAGATAGTCGCATATGTGGTAAATCTCTCAGGCAGACGCGGGCTTGGCGAGAAGGACCATATATATCTATCTGGAACATACCGCACAGTCAGAGACATAGAGCGAATTGGCGATTATGCAGAAAACATCACCGAGTACGCCCAATACTTAAAAGAGACAGATTCTTCTTTCACAGAAAAGGCCATCAGTGAGATACGCGAGCTTCGCACTCTGCTGGGAGAGCTTTATGAATATGCGCTCAAGGCATACAACGATGAGGACTTCAATGCTTTGGGCAAGGCCAACATAGTGGAGGAAGAGATTGACAACTTTACTAAGAAGATGGAGGATAACCACATAGAAAGACTGTCGGAAGGAGTTTGCTCACCTGCTGTTGGAGCACAGTATCTGTCCCTCAGCTCAAATGCAGAGCGTGTTGGCGACCACCTTATCAATGTTGCGAAAGTAATACGTGCGTTGAGGCAGAATTGAAATGGTTCTTGTTTTTCTTTATGTATATTCTTTTTGTGATTATCAAATCGCACAACCTGCTTATAAGATCTGCCTTGGACTTGTTGCCTAAGATGTATGGCAAGAACATAAAGGCGCTTTTGGGCCTGTTTGATATGGACAGGCCCATCTTCAGGCACAGCACTTTGTTCAGCTTTATATCAAGCTCAGTGCTGTGCCACCTGCTTCCATAATACTCAGCTCCGTAAACCTCCACAAATCGGGCCATCTCTTTCTTACTGATGTGAAAAAGATACTTGACGATGCCTGCGGGAGTATATTTTGCCAGCATAAGGAGAGATGCCATATCATAATCCGGATCACCATAGGTAAAGTCGCCAAGATCAATCCAATAGTCCTGTCCACCGGCGCGGATGATGTTCCCGGGCTGAAAATCTCCGTGGATAGGAGCGGTATTGTCCGGCATATCATCCAGATATGAGAGCAACACCTTTCTGGCCTCTTCGGGGAGCGCCTGGCATGATTCGTATAGTGTCCTTGCCTTCTCCTTGAAACTCTGGAATATGGCGGTATCGCACCGTACCGAGTGAAAAGCCTTGGAACGTACGGCAAAATCTTTTGCGAGTTGCTCAAATTGCGACTTGTCTTCCGAGATTAGCCTTGCAAAAGACTTTTTGTCTTTTATACGCTGACAGGTCATACCCACCCGATTTCCATCGGTGACAAAATCATAAACTTGAGGGCAAGGAATCCCAGAGTCAAATACAGCCTTTGAAACGATGAATTCGCGCTCAACTCTCTCCTTCGCCATATCCTCTCTGTTAAGCTTGAGGACCAGGGTGTCATCGGATTTGTTATTGTATGTCTGACCGTTGCCGCCCTCGCCCGCAAGCACCCAGTCGTTAAGATCTATACGTTTTGGTGTCATAATATTTCTTTTGACACTACGAAGTTACAAACATATTTCGGAAAAAAGCCAAATTATACAGATAGCGTAGTAAAATAATGAGGTTCTCCATACCTGTCTCTCTGACCCACATTGCCCCGATTACTAATAATGAACGTTAAATATGCACGTTTTTCAGAAAATTCCAGATTACGCCCGCAGAATTTCTAAAAGTTTAGTTTTCCTTTGCCAGTGTTATGGAAAAGGAGAAGCATTACACACTTACAAAGTCTGAGATGGCGGTAATGAATATCGTCTGGAGCCTTGGGCGCGCCTGCGACATTCACCAGATAATTGAGAGATATCCCGAGCCGAAGCCGGCATACACGACAGTGGCCACATTCCTCAAGATACTAACCACCAAGAAGTTTGTAGATTTCAAGAAAGGCGATGGCAAGACTCACCTGTACTATCCTCTCATATCCAAGGCGCAATACACACGTCAGACAATGGAGGAGATGAGGGACAACCTTTTTGACGGCAGCGCGTCGTCGCTTGTAAAGTTCTTTGTGAGTCAGGATATTCTCTCCGACGATGAGATTCAGGATATATTGTCAATGATTTCAAAATAATAAGCTATGGGTACATTTGTGGCATACATCATCAGAGCTGCTATCTGTCTGGCACTACTCTATCTGCCTTACGCTCTTCTTATGCGCAAGGAGACATACTTCCGTCTGAACAGGGCCGTGCTGCTCGCAATGACGGTATTGTCGTTCCTGCTTCCGCTATGTCCTGTATCCGGCACCAGTCAGCCCCTGACAGAGATTGCCGGAGACGCGGACGACGAGCCAGGCATTGAGATTGGAATACCACAGATGCTGAACGCCGTACTCGCTGCCGAAAGCGAAGAGGCAAGCCGCCACACCTGGCCTCTGGTCCTGATCTGCATCTATTTTACAGGAGCCGCGGTCTGTCTGGCGCACAAGACAGTGGAATACGTAAGAATGAGACGTTTCATACGCAAGGGCAACCTATGGACAGAGAGCAGCTATGCCGACGGCATCACAATACACTGCAAGCCAGAGCAGGTCAGTCCCTTCTGTTGGATGCGGGACATTGTAATCTCGGAGCAGGATGCGGACAACAGCGAGATTCTGCTGCACGAGATAGCCCACATTCAGCGCGGGCACTCCTGGGACACCTTATTTATATTACTGGTAGAGGTGCTGCAGTGGTTCAACCCATGCATCTGGCTTCTGGACAAGGCTCTGTGCGAGGTGCACGAGTTCGAGGCCGACAGCACTGTACTCAAGAACGGAATAGAGAAAAAAGAATATCAGCTGTTATTATTAAACCGGACCGTAGGCTCGGGAACGTACGCCCTTGCCAATGGTCTCAATCACAGTTTACTTAAAAAAAGAATCACTATGATGAGTAAGGAACAGTCAAACAGATGGAGCCGTCTGAGGATACTCTACGTGCTCCCCGTATCATTAATCGCAGTAGCGGCACTGGCAACACCGGGGAGCCCGGAAAAGGAGCTCAGGGAATACAGTAAGAGTTATGAGCAGCAGTTGCCGGATAGCGTCGTTAACGAGGTATTTGAGGTTGTGGAGCAGTTGCCGGAGTTCCCTGGAGGAATGGTAGGACTTATGGAGTATCTTAGAAGAAACATCAAATATCCCGCATCAGCAAAGGAAAATAACATACAGGGCAGGACACTCATCCAATTCATTGTAAGCGAGGACGGCTCAATAACAGATCCAGAGGTCATAAAGTCTCTTGAGCCTGAATGCGACAAGGAGGCCCTTAGAGTAATCAGCGATATGCCCAGATGGACACCAGGTATGCAACGCGGTGAGGCGGTAAGTGTGAGATATACCGTTCCGGTCATGTTCAGACTGCGGGACGATGACGTGCAGCAGGCTCAGGAAGAGATAATAACAGTTCAGGCTCTGCCTGCTGAAGTACGGAGCGAGATTAGAAAGGAGGTACAGGAGTGTCTGGAGTCTATGCAGAAGGAACTGCGTGCGAGACTTGGTGACCAGAGGTACATCGCCGATTTTGAAGACAAGGTAATAGTGGAGTTAGGCACATTAATGGAAAGGCTCACCGGACAATACTCACAGTATGAGAAGAGTGCGGTACAGGGGCGTATCGCCCTTACCGCCGGAGAGGTCATAAGAGAGCTTGGGATGTCTCCTGAGTTGTTGCATTTCGGCGATCTGCCCCCAACCCGTGAGGATGCTATAAATTACGTCACGAGCAAAAGCCAGGAAAAGTAAAAAGATGATTTTTAGGCCGGAATGTTTGCTTGTAACATAAATAAGATGTAATTTTGCACCCGATTTATTCCGATGAGGTAGGAAAAGAGCGGTCCACGATGGTCCGACACCTCACGGAGCAACGAATAAAAGCAAGATAAAATGTACGTTATTGCTGAAATTCAGGGACAGCAGTTCAAGATTGAACAGGGTAAGAGGCTGTTCGTGCACCACATTCAGGGTATCGAGGCTGGTGCAACCGTAGAGTTCGACAAGATTCTGCTCGCCGACAAGGAGGGTCAGATTACAGTGGGCACACCGGTTATCGACGGTGCCAAGGTTGTATGCGAGGTTAAGACCGCATTGGTTAAGGGCGAGAAGGTTCTCGTTTTCCACAAGAGACGCAGAAAAGGCTATCGCAAGCTGAATGGTCATCGCCAGCAGTTCACCGAGCTCACAATTAAAGAAGTTATTGCATAACCCTTAAAAATCAGAAGATATGGCACATAAGAAAGGTGTTGGTAGTTCAAAGAACGGCCGTGAGTCCGCTAGCCAGCGTTTAGGTGTTAAGATTTGGGGTGGCCAGGTATGCAAGGCCGGTAATGTTCTGGTTCGTCAGCGTGGCACAGTCCACAATCCAGGCGAGAATGTAGGCATTGGCAAGGATGATACTCTTTATGCACTCGCAGACGGTATCGTTCAGTTCAAGAGAGGCCGCAAGGACAGAAGTTACGTCTCAGTCATTCCTCAGAAAGCTGAGGCCTGATGATGACAGAATAAGCAAAAGGGCTCACAGAACAGTGGGCCTTTTTTATTGACAACAACTCATAAAAAGATATTTCAATGCTCACATTAAAGCAGGTAACAGAGCAGACCGATTTAGTTCTGGCAGGTCTGGCCAAGAAGCACTTCGCTGCGGCGAACGAGGCTATCAGCAAAGTTATCGAACTCAACGATGTACGCAAGAAGTCACAGGCACAGCTTGACAAGAATCTTGCCGAGAGCAAGAAGATGGCAGCCAGCATAGGCCAGCTGATGAAGGCAGGCGACAAGGAGGGTGCTGAGAAGGTCAAGGCTCAGGTAGCCGGACTCAAGGAGTCAAGCAAGGAGCTTGAGGCCGCTATGGCCAATGCCGAGGCAGAGATCAAGAGTATTCTCTATACTATCCCGAACATTCCTTACGAGGATGTACCGGAGGGTTTCGGCGCCGACGACAATGTTGTGGTGAAGATTGTAGATAACATCCCCACTCTGCCGGCCGATGCCGTGCCTCACTGGGATCTTGCCAGGAAATACAATCTGATTGACTGGGAGCTTGGCGTAAAGATTACAGGCGCGGGATTCCCCGTATATATCGGCAAGGGTGCAAGACTTCAGCGCGCGCTCATTGACTTCTTCCTGGACGAGGCAATGAAGTCAGGCTACACAGAGATTATGCCGCCTACAGTTGTAAACCAGGATTCCGGCTACGGTACAGGACAGCTGCCCGACAAGGAGGGTCAGATGTATCATTGCGAGGTTGATGACCTCTACCTGATTCCTACGGCCGAGGTTCCTGTAACCAACATCTATCGCGATGTCATTCTGGACGAGCAGCAGCTTCCTATAAAGAATTGCGCATATACACAGTGCTTCCGTCGTGAGGTAGGCTCATACGGCAAGGACGTACGCGGACTGAACCGTCTGCACGAGTTCTCAAAGGTAGAGTTGGTTCGCATAGACACTCCGGAGCACAGCAAGGAGAGCCACAAGGAGATGCTGGCCCACGTTGAGGGTCTGCTTCAGAAGCTTGAGCTTCCTTACCGCATCCTGCATCTTTGCGGAGGCGATATGAGCTTCACCGCAGCCACCTGCTATGACTTCGAGGTCTATTCCGAGGCACAGAAGCGTTGGCTTGAGGTCTCATCAGTATCAAACTTCGACACATATCAGGCAAACCGTCTGAAATGTCGCTACCGTCACGCTGATGACAAGAAGATTGAGCTTTGCCACACTCTGAACGGCTCTGCCCTGGCACTTCCGCGCATTGTGGCCGCTCTGCTTGAGAACAATCAGACACCCGAGGGCATTCGCATTCCAAAGGCTCTGGTTTCATATTGCGGCTTCGACATCATTGACTGACAACACGGCAGTTACAATAACAGCAAGAGGCTGGCCTGATTACAGACCAGCCTCTTGCCGTATATATGCCAAATCAATTCGGTATTACGAAATTCAGCACCCCGGGCTCCAGCGATATAGTCATAGGATATGTGGGAGAGATTGCCTTTCCGTCAAGGCAGGCTTGCGCTCCCCCAGCCTCTTGCACTGTAACAGTCTTTGTGCGATACGGGCGCACCTGCTCGTGATTCAGAATCTGGCCGTGCAGCAGCATATAGAGCCCCTTCATCATCTGTACGAACTTCGGACGGCTTATTATTGAAAGGTCAATCCAGCCATTGTATGGTACAGCGCTTGGGGTAAGTCCGTATCCACGGGAGTTTCCCACACACAGAGTCATTATCTTGTCGTTGATGTCCTCGCTGTTTACCTTGATGCGCATCTTGTAGAGTTTACGCTCCTTGAACAGGCTTATCAGAGCAAGCAGGTAAGACGGATTTTTCTTGCCGAATCTCTTACAGATATCCGACAGGCGGATAGCCTGTGCGGACAGACCTATATTCACCGACATCAGGAAGTAGCGCACGCGCTCGGCCTCGGCCTCGTGGTACGAGCAGTAGCCCACATCAATCTTCTTGGTGCGGCCCTCGATAATCCAGTGAATGGCCTGCTTGTAGTTGTCAACGCTCAGGCCCCAGAACTTGGCGAAGTCGTTGCCGATGCCATTCGGAACAATACCCATCACAATCTCGTTGCGAATCTCGCGCGGGGTGAACATTATGCCGTTTATGGCGCCATTGAGAGCCTCGTCACCGCCAACCACGACAATTGTACGGTATCCATTCTCAATCAGCATACCGGTGATGCGCTCAACAGAGTCTGTATCCTCAGACTGCACGCAGTCATACTTGACATTGCGCAACTCCAGATACTCGCGTATCTTGCGCCAGCGTTTCTGAGCGTTGCTCACTCCTGCCTTCGGGACATAGATTATGCCCCATCTGTCTTTCTCTACTTTCATAGATCACTTATTTTGCAACAGTCTGACCACCTCATCGACCTTCTCCTGTACCGGCATCTCATACGGAAGCCAGTGGATATCGGTACCACGACGTTCCATTCCACGGAACCAGGTCATCTGCCTCTTGGCGAACTGATGGATAGCAACCTCAAGTTCGCTTAGCAGATGACGGTAGTCAAGAGCACCTGTAAGATATAGTGTGACATATTTATACTCAAGGCCATAATAGATAAGGTCCCCGGGGGCGATGCCCTCGGCCAGCAGGCTCCTCACCTCGTCTATCATACCCTCGTCCAGACGACGGACAAGCCTCTCCGTGATATTTTTACGACGAACCTCCCTGTCAACCTCAACACCGATGTTCAGGCTGCCTATGGCGGGAAACTCCTTCTCGCTGACAGGTGTCTGACGATAGCACTCCTCTATCTCAATAGCACGGATGGCACGCTTGGTGGTATCGACATCGGTTGTATTGTGAAGCTGCTTGTATCCTTTCAGAATCTCCGTCAGCTCTGACAGGCTCTTGCCCTCAAGCGAGCGTCTCAGCTCCGGATTCTCGGGCACGGGTATCAGACGGTACCCCTTGAGTACAGACTCCAGATAGAGTCCCGTTCCTCCGCAAAGCACAGGCATACGGTCACGGCCGCATATATCACGATATGCCTCCAGGAAATCAGCCTGATACTGAAACAGATTGTACTTGGTGCCAGGTTCGGCTATGTCTATCAGATGATACGGAATCCGGCGTCCGTCAATCGTGTAGTCTGAGAGGTCCTTACCGGTTCCGATATCCATCCGGCGATACACCTGACGGCTGTCGGCGCTGATTATCTCGCCGTTCAGACGGTCAGCTATCGCAACAGCCAGAGACGTCTTGCCTGATGCGGTAGGACCGAGTACCGTTACCATATCGAACTTATCCATTTTGAATACTTATGCCGATAGTCCGGTAAAGTTAGTCATTTTTATAATAAGCCCATCCTGACAAGCCACAAAAAAGGTGGCCGGAACTCCAGCCACCCTTTCAGATATAATCAGCAATATGATTACTTCATGATTACGCGGGCCATCTCGCAAACCTTGTTGCTGTATCCCCACTCATTGTCATACCATGCGCAAACCTTAACGAAGGTCTTGTCAAGCTGGATACCAGCCTTAACATCGAAGATAGATGTGCGTGAGTCGTTGCGGAAGTCAGTTGATACGACAGCCTCGTCGGTGTAGCCAAGGATACCCTTGAGCTCGCCCTCTGAAGCCTCCTTCATAGCAGCGCAAATCTCATCGTATGTGCACTCCTTGCTCAGCTCAGCGGTCAGGTCAACGAAGCTTACGTCAGAGGTCGGAACGCGAAGTGACATACCGGTCAGCTTACCGTTCAGCTCAGGAAGAACCTTGCCTACAGCCTTGGCAGCACCAGTTGATGACGGGATGATGTTCTCCAGGATACCCCGGCCACCGCGCCAATCCTTCTTTGAAGGACCGTCAACGGTCTTCTGGGTAGCTGTCGCAGCGTGAACTGTAGTCATAAGACCACGAACAATACCGAACTTGTCGTTCAGAACCTTGCTGATAGGAGCAAGACAGTTGGTTGTACAAGAAGCGTTGGAGATAATTGTCTGGCCAGCGTATGTCTTGTCGTGTACACCGTAAACGAACATTGGAGTAGCGTCCTTTGAAGGAGCTGACATGATGACCTTCTTGGCACCAGCCTTGATGTGAGCCTCTGCAAGCTCAGCAGTCAGGAAGAAACCGGTTGACTCAACAACAACATCTACGCCGAGAGCACCCCAGGTGATGTTTGCAGGATCCTTCTCTGCGAAGACCTGAATCTTGTTGCCGTCAACGATCATATAGTTACCCTCAACCTTGATGTCGTGATTGAAGTGGCCGTGTACTGAATCATACTTCAGCATGTATGCCAGATAATCCGGATCCAGAAGGTCGTTGATACCTACTACTACGATGTCCTGATTGAAATTCTCAACTGCTGCACGGAAAACCATACGTCCGATGCGGCCAAAACCGTTAATACCCAGTTTAATCATAATACTTTGTATAAGTTAAAAGTTGTAATTAGCCATTCAATAGAGCCTTTGCTCTCGTAAAACGGTGCAAAATTAAGAAATTCTTTTTAATTTCGCGTCCAAAATAAATCAATAATAGTTAAAGTATGGGATTATTCGGAAGGAAGAAAGACAAGATAGAGAATCTCGGTGGAATGGAAGACTTCATGACTCTTATCAGAGTCTATTTTCAGGCCGAGATGGCAGGCAATATGGGCATTACCAACATCAACTACCTGCCCGACCTGGCAACATTCAAGCGCAGTCTGAAGATTCAGACACAAGGCAACAAGCTTGGTGTGGCCGAGAAGCCACGCTGCCGCAAGATGCTCAGTCAGATGTATGGCCTGAGCGACAATTTCTTCAAGGAGATTGACACATCCATCAGGAAGAACTGCCGCAACATCCAGCAGGTACAGCCCTATATGTTCCAGTTCCAGGGTTTCAGCAGCGACCTCATGATGCAGATAGGCACCATAATGAAGTGGAAGTTCCGCGTGCCGGGATTCCTGAAAAAGGCGCTTTATACACTGACAGAGGACTCAGTGCATCGCATAATGACCGACAACAAATGGAAAGACGAGTCAAGCTACAAGACAGTCTATAACATCCGTCAGTATCAGCAGCATCTGGGATTCTCCGAGCCTTGGATGACAGAATACGCATTCAATATGATAATGCTCGCCAAGAAAGAGCCGAAGACCAAGGAGAAGGTCGAGGCTGCGAAAGCAATGCTGGAAAGTAAAAAATAATTCAGAAAAACGTAGGAATAATTCTGATATTTAATTACTTTTGCGGAACTGAACGTGATTGTTCAGACAATAGGATTTTCAGTAATGAATACAGGTGCGGAGACAGAGATGCTTGATGTTTTTGAGGAGAGGCTTCAGAAACTGATAGACTTGTGTGACAGGCTCAGGGCAGAGAACCGGGACCTGCGTCAGGCCGTATCGGAAGGAAAGGAACGCGAGGCCGGACTTCAGCAGAGAATTGACCAGCTCACCGCCGATTACGGAAATCTTAAGACAACGAAGGTACTCAGCGTGTCAGGCCACGACCTGGACAGCACGCGCAAGAGAGTATCCGGACTGGTGCGCGAGATAGACCATTGTATTGAGATGCTTGGAGTATGAGTGCAATGGATGAGACATTTGAGATAAAGCTGCAGGTAGGCGGAACCTACTATCCTCTGACCATACAGAGGAAAGATGAGGCGCTGTACCGTGAGGCCGCGAGACGTATCAACTCGATGCTGAACCGTTACAGAGACCATTTTCCGCAATTGAGCGACGAGAAGTACTACGTTATGGTGGCAATGCACATAGCAATGACCAACCTGATGTGGGAGAACTTCAACGACACATTGCCCTACAAGGAGAGAATTGACGCTCTGACAAATCAGATAGAGTCAGTTCTAACAGAGGCCGCCAAAGACTGACAGTCTTTACTATAAGAGTTTTCGCGCACCGTCCCGCATTCTGAGATAGGAATGTTGGATGGTGCGTTATTATATATAAAAAGGTACTATTATGAATGAAGTGATTTTTTTAATTATCGGACTTATTGTGGGTGCGGGAGCAGCCTGGTGGTTCTTCAACAGCAAGCTTAACAAGAGCGTGCAGAAACGTATGGACGAGGTTGAGGCCATAAAGAAAGACAAGCTGCTGGAGGTAAAGGAGAAGTTCCTGAATAAAAAGGCAGAGTTGGAGAAAGAGGTAGCGGCACGCAACCAGAAGATTCAGCAGAACGAGAATCGTCTGAAGCAGAAGGAGATACAGCTGAACCAGCGTCACGAGGATCTGAACCGCAAGATAAGCGAGACTGAGGCTGTAAGGGAGAATCTTGAGAACCAGATGGCTGTAATAGACCAGAAGAAAGAGGAGCTTGACAGGCTTCAGCATCAGGAGCGCGAGAAGCTTGAGGTTATCAGCGGTCTTTCCGCAGAGGAGGCCAAGAACCACCTGATTGAGTCCTTGAAAGAGGAGGCCAAGACAGAGGCCGCCGCATACATCAACGACATAATGGACGATGCACGCATGACCGCCAACAAGGAGGCCAAGAAGATTGTCATTCAGACCATTCAGAGAGTAGGCACAGAGACTGCCATAGAGAACTCAGTTACCGTATTCCATATAGAGAACGAGGATATGAAGGGCCGCATCATTGGTCGCGAGGGCCGCAACATCCGTGCTCTTGAGGCAGCCTGCGGTGTTGAGATTGTTGTAGATGACACTCCTGAGGCTATTGTGATATCAGCATTCGACCCTGTTCGCCGCGAGATTGCACGTCTGGCACTGCACCAGCTGGTAGCCGACGGCCGTATCCACCCCGCACGCATCGAGGAGGTTGTGGCTAAGGTTGAGAAACAGGTTGAGGAGGAAATCATAGAGACCGGTAAGCGCACCACCATAGACCTTGGCGTACACGGATTGCATCCGGAGCTTATCCGTATGATTGGTAAGATGAAATACCGCTCATCATACGGCCAGAACCTGCTGCAGCACGCCCGCGAGACCGCAAACCTGTGCGGTGTGATGGCAGCCGAGCTTGGCCTGAACCCCAAGAAGGCAAAGAGAGCCGGACTTCTGCACGATATAGGCAAGGTGCCGGATGAGGAGACCGAGATGGCTCACGCTGAGTACGGTATGCATCTGGCCGAGAAGTACAAGGAGAAGCCGGATATCTGCAATGCCATCGGAGCCCACCACGACGAGTGCGAGATGCAGAGCCTTATAGCCCCAATCGTACAGATTTGCGATGCGATATCAGGAGCCCGTCCTGGCGCGCGCAGGGAGATTGTTGAGGCATACATCAAGCGTCTTAACGACCTTGAGAAGATTGCCCTCTCCTACCCTGGCGTCACCAAGACCTACGCCATTCAGGCAGGCCGCGAGCTGCGCGTCATAGTCGGTGCCGACAAGATTGATGATCGGCAGACCGAGAAACTCTCAGCCGAGATTGCAGAGAAGATTCAGAACGAGATGACCTATCCTGGTCAGGTAAAGATTACCGTAATCCGCGAGACCCGCGCTGTGAACTACGCGAGATAAGTGTCGCACTGCCATTGCAGGCCGACATCAGATAAAGCCAAAGCGAAAACGTTTTTTAATTGTTTTCGCTTTGGTTTTCTTTTTTGTATTAGTACATTTGCAGCCGGTTTCGCCCCAACGGGGGCATCACTTACAGATTCATCACTGGGGCTGTCTGGTTTTGACAGCGGGCAGGAATGGTACGTAAGCAGGCAGTGCGCTGTCCGTCGGCACTATAAAACGACAGTCAACAATTATCTGGCAATAACAACTTTGCTCTTGCTGCTTGATCGAAGTACAGTAGATCTGCTTAATCCCGGCACCAGGTGCTGGGACAGGACATCACCCGGAAGCTCTTGCTCCGAAGCTCGTCGATACGGTGGTGCAGCCAAATCGGAGATAGCCGCTGGTGGCCTCGCGCCTTCGGTGAAATTTTAGAGGATAAGGGTCCGATGCGGTAGCTCCGGTCTTGTCGGGTCACGAAAATCAAAACGGAGATAAGCCTGTAGAAAGCGTATGGTTTCCCCGTTTGGACGAGGGTTCGACTCCCTCCAGCTCCACAATTTACATTGATAATCAGTAAGTTACGAGTTTTATGCACAAATTTATGCACAAATTTTCAAGGTTGTGCGTAAGAAACTAAAGCATACTCTGATTAACTGAATTTTTGTTTTATCCCCACCTGATATTATTGGGGACAACAAATCCCATTCGTAGGTTTCCTGCGAATGGGATTTG
>JAZLLE010000029.1:0-13143 GCA_045597985.1 Bacteroidaceae bacterium
TCATCCAATGCCGCAGCTGAATCATTCAACTCCAAAATCAAAGGATTCAGAGCTGCACTGAGAGGCATCGTTGATGAGAAATTCTTCCTTTACAGGCTTGCTTCAATCTATGCCTTCCCCCACTAAATTTCGACTGAGCCCTCTTCCTCCTGCCAGGGGTTCCATCCGTCGGAGAGCTGTTCCATAAGTTGCAGGCACAGTTCCCTGCCGAACTTTCGCCGGGCGGGAATACTCCTCACGTTGTTTATTTTGATTTTCTTCCGGCGGAGACTGCCGCTGGCCGGATCTACGGCATAGAAGTCCACGAACCATTCCTTGCCCTCATGGAGCTGGGGTTGCGTGTAGTTTCTCTCAGATGCGCTTTTCGCGCGAGTTGATGACAACATTTTTTTTACGTTCTTCGGCGGGAAGAGCGCTCTTAAAATCTGTCATAATATATTGTATTAAAGGGTGTTACAACGTTTTACCGTCCCGTTTTGCGTCCCGTTTGTCAAAACGGAATCCACAATTAATTGATTTGCAACTAATTGCGGATTAATTAGTTGCGGAGGGAGGATTCGAACCTCCGACCTTTAGGTTATGAGCCTAACGAGCTACCTCTGCTCCACTCCGCGATGTTTTCTGAGTGCAAAGGTAGGGTCAATTTTCGGAAAGGCAAATCTTTTCACTCTTTTTAACCCGTTTTTGGCTCAATTTATGTACTTTTGTGCAAAATATGTATAGCAGAGATGCCAAACGACAAGACCAGGCTACAACTTATTGAGGCCGCAAAGCGTGTTTTCATACGCGACGGCTACGATAACGCCACAATGAGCGACATTGCGGCAGAGTCCGGCAACGGCCGCCGCACGCTCTATATGTACTTCGACAGCAAGGCTGAGATATATCAGGCAGCCATCAACCTGGAGCTTCAACGGATTATTGACGCTCTCAACGAGATATCCGGCAAGGACATTCCTCCGCAGCAGAAGATTCTGGAGGTTATCTATGGCCGTATGACCATCCTTAAGGAAGCGGTCTATCGCAATGGTACACTCCGCTCAGGCTTCTTCCGTGATATATGGAGCGTGCAGCATTTCCGCAAGGACTTTGACAGCAAGGAAAAGAAGATTCTGATGAACATCATCATGGAGGGCAAGGCATCCGGCATATTCGATGTACAGCACGCCAACCTCACCGCCACATACATCCAGTACTGCCTCAAGGGCTTCGAGGTACCATACATCCGCGGACAAGTGCGTCTGGGACACAGCAGCGAGGACGTAAAGGCTCTTATAAAGATGATGGTATATGGCGCGCTGGGATACAACGACAGGCAAACAGAGAAACAAGCATAAACACTATATGGGAATTCTTACAGGCAAGACAGTCCTGCTTACAGGGGCAACGAGAGGCATAGGCTACGCAATGGCACAATGTTTCACCGATGAGGGCGCCGATCTGGCGTTTATATACAAGAACAGCGTGGAGAAAGCCGGGGCCCTTGAGCGGGAGATACAGGCAAAAGGTGTAAAAGCCAAGGGATACAGGCTTGACGTGGCCTGCTTTGAGGACGTGTCAGCGGCAGTCAGTCAGGTGCTGGCCGATTTCGGCAAAATAGATGTCCTTGTAAACAATGCAGGCATAACACGCGACGGGCTCACTTTCCGCCTGAGCGAGGAGGCCTGGGACGAGGTCCTGGACACCAACCTGAAATCGGCATTCAACTGCATACACGCCTGTGTTCCTACAATGCTGAGGCAACGCAGCGGATGCATCCTTTCAGTATCCTCAATAGTAGGTATGCACGGAAACGCAGGTCAGGGCAGCTATGCCGCATCGAAGGCCGGACTCGTCGGTCTGACCAAATCAGTGGCCAAGGAGCTGGCATCGCGCGGGATTCGCGCAAACCTGATAGCGCCGGGCTTCATCCGTACCGAGATGACAGAGAAGGTTGGCGAGGAGCTGATGGCTCAATGGACAAAGGAGATACCTTTGCAGAGGGCCGGCACACCAGAGGAGGTTGCCAAGGCAGCACTGTTTCTCATATCTGACAACGCATCGTACATCACCGGTCAGGTTCTGACAGTTGATGGCGGAAAGAGTATGTAATGGAAGTACTTTACGACGACAATCATATCATCATTGTCTCAAAGAGCTCATCAGAGATAGTTCAGGGAGACAAGACCGGCGACAAGCCACTTTCCGGGACTGTAGCCGCCTGGATAAAGGAGAAATACTGCAAGCCTGGGAATGTGTTCGTAGGTGTGACACATCGGCTGGACCGTCCGGTAAGCGGTGTGGTGGTGTTCGCCAAGACAAGCAAGGCGCTCTCACGCCTGAACGATATGTTCCGCGACGGAAATGTCAGCAAGCGCTATCTGGCTATTGTCAGGAACCGTCCGCAGGAGCCGGAGGGCGAGCTGACACACTGGCTGGTACGCAATGAGAGGCAGAACCGCTCGTATGCATACGATACCGAAAAGCCAGGCAGCAAGAAGGCCGTCCTGCGATACCGCCTCATCGGCAGCTCAGTAAACTATCATCTTCTGGAAGTTGAGCTTCTTACAGGCCGCCATCACCAGATACGTTGCCAGCTGGCTAAGATGGGATGCCCCATCAAGGGTGATTTGAAGTATGGCGCAGAGCGCTCCAACCCCGACGGAAGCATATCGCTTCACGCCTATTGCGTAAGTTTTGAGCACCCTGTATCACACAAAAGCATCACCGTGTATGCTCCGATACCAGGTGATGCCTTATGGCAGAGTTTCAAGGATATTATTCAGCAGCAGATTCCGGCCACTCAATCAGAGTAGCCTTGATAATCCTGACATCTGGAACCGGACGGCTGTTCCTGTCCAAGTGCGATGCCTCAATGGCATCTACCACATCCATTCCCTCAATAACCTCACCGAAAACGGTATAATAGCCGTCAAGTGTAGGCGCGCCGCCCTCGGTGGTATATTGCTTTATCTGCGCATCGGAGAAGTGGAATACCGGTCTCTCCTTGGTTATTGCCTCGGCCTGCTTGGTGAGCTTGTCTATCAGCACGCTGGTCTTGTTCTTGTATCCTTTCTGCTGATACTCCTGAAACTCCTTGGCGTATGGCTGTGCCAGTGAGTCGCGAAGCACATTGAACCACTTCTTCTGGATTTTCTTCTCCAGATTGGCAAAGCTGGACGCATTGGTCTTTGCTCCTGTAATGATGTAGAACTGCTGGCTGGTGGAATAATTAACCTGACGAAGGCTGGCCTGACCTACAGCTCCACGCTTGTGATAATACTTCCACGGGTTAATCTCACCGGGGATGGTATCGTTTACCTCGTCCACGCCAAGGGCAACGCCAGGCTTCGCATCCTTCGACTTCGGGTCGCCCGCCTGAATCTTATACTTTTTCTCCACACCGAAGAAGAGCTGGCCGTCATAAACGCCCTTGCGGACCTGACGCACCATATTGTGGCGATGCAGCGGAGTACCCTGATACAGCTTGATTACGAAATTGCCGTCAGTAGTCTCAAACTTAACATACTGGTCACAATCGGCGATGATTGTATCGGCATCCTCAGCCTCAGCATCGGCAGCCTTCCCTCCTCCATTGTTGCACGACGGCATGAGAGCCACAGTCGTCAGAAGAATAATTCCAAACAGATATTTCCTCATATTATTCAATTTATTCTATAATCTCACTTTTCTCAAGCACCATAACAAAACCGCCCATCGGCAGGCATTGTATCTCTGCGTCGCCTTCCATATCCGGTGTCATTACTGTCTCAATAATTCACGCAATCTTAATCACACATTCCGCAAGGCCGCCAACAGCCAACAGCCAACGTCACTTGAACATCCAGTAGTCCCACTTGAACCCGCACTCGCCCTTGAATACAAAGTACAGGTCGTGCACTCCACTCGCACCCTTGATGGCGCATTTCCGGTTCTTGAAACCGCCACTAGCCTTCACAGCCAGCGAGCCCACCATAGGGCCATCCCTCGCATCAAGACGCACCTCAATGACACCCTCGGTCTCAGCCTGAATGTTGGCAATAAGCTTAGACGCGCCCTTGCCGAAATCAACGCCCTTCAGCAGTATCAGCTCGCCCTCGTCAATGTTCGTCACAACAAGCCCGCGCTTATCAACCTTCTCATTCTTGAGTCCGTAGCCCCAGGCCATTGTCTCAGCCTCCACCTTGCGGTATGGATTGAACCACTCTATCTGGCCAAGGGTGCAGTCCTGCCAGTAAGGAAGCTCCTGTATGGTGCCGTCCGGATTGTATGTCATCTCTGCGCCTGACACACTTCTGCGCTCGTGATGCTTGAAGGTATCGATATGCATAATATCGTAGTTCAGACCAAACACATAGCTCTTGCCCTTGTAGTCAATGATGCCAGGGTGATTTCCACGGGTACGCTGAGTGTGGTTCATAATGTGTCCCTTATACTCCCAAGGCCCAAGCGGATTGTCGCTCATAGCATAGCCGATACCCTCCGGACAGCAGGTAGATGCGAAAGCCAGATAGTAATGACCGTCTCTCTTCCAGAACCAAGGTCCCTCCTGATAGTCCTGAATCTTCGGGAACTTCATAATGTCACCACTGTAGGATATCATATCCTCGTTCAACTTAACCCCATAGAGCGTAGGATTGCCCCAGTACATATATGCCTGTCCGTCATCATCAATCCAGACGGTCGGGTCAATGTCGTCCCAATGCTCCTGCTGCCATACCAGCGGCTTGCCTATAGGGTCAACGAACGGGCCTTCCGGCTTGTCTGCCACCAGCACGCCGATACCGTGGCCATGCAGCGGGCAATACATATAGAACTTGCCGTTTCTGGGTATTACCTGCAGAGCCCACGCGCCGTTGTCGCGGCTTCTCCACGCGAAATCCTTGGTCGATGCCACCGAGCCCTTGTCTGTCCAGTTCACCATATCGGTTGATGTATAGAGCAGCCAGTCATACATCTCGAAGTTGTCGGCATAATCCTCATCGTGTGTGGTGTAGAGATATACAGTGCCGTCATATACCATAGGAGCAGGGTCAGCGGTATATTTGGTCTGAACGACCGGCATATTCACCGTCTGATTGAACTTCCACCAGTCAAGGTCAAAGAACTCACCGTCGCCGCCACGGAACTTGATATAGACATCGTGTACGCCGGTGACAGGAGTGGTGATGCGCGCATACTGTACGGCACCCTCACCGGTTATGTTGATGGTGCATATAGGCTGCCCGCTCATATTGTCGGCATAGAACTCAATTGCCGCAGGCTGTTTGAACGCAGCCACCTCAACAGTAGCCAGCACAGGAGCCTTATCGCCGAAATCCACCTCGCGCACCTTCAGCCAATCACCGTTGTTGATGGAGGTCACATAGTGACGTGTGCCCGGGCGGCTGTCGTTCTTCAAGCCAGACGCGTCGGCCATAGTCTCAGCCTCTACCCTTACGTACGGATTCAGTTTGCCAATAGGCCTCACGCCCTCTTTTGTGAACGGTATGAACGGAATACTGCCATCGGCATTGTATTTGAACTCCTCCACGCAGGTTGAGCGACGGAAGCCGCCGCCATTCGGAAGCTTGCCATTATGGTAGAACATATAGTTGTGTCCCTTGAAGGTAACCTCGCCGCCGTGAATGGTGAAGCTGTTCTCAGCCTCATCCATAATCTTGCCGCGATATGTCCACGGACCGTCAATAGTCGGAGCCGTAGAATACGCCATGTGCTCAGGAACGCCACCTGCAGGATATGTCATGAAATAGGTGCCGTTCTTCTTGGTGAGCCACGGGCCCTCCTCATAACCGACCATCATCTCTTCCTTGCCGCCCTTGGCCCAGTTGGCCTTCATAGACTCAGGTCCGAAGCACTTCGGGTCGTGGAAGCCGGGAACCTCCTTGTAGCCATCCTTGAACGATATCATATCATCGTTCAGCTCGCCATACCAGCAGCCCTTATTGCCCCATAGCAGATAGGCCTTGCCGTTGTCGTCAACAAAGACCGTAGGATCAATGAAGCTGAAGCCCTCGGCCAGAGGCGCGCCGATGGCATCCACCCACGGGCCCTGAGGATTGTCGGCTACAGCCACAGCCAGAGCGTCACCGCCCTTAGCGGTATTGCAGCAGACATACCAGTACCACTTGCCGTTACGCTCCACGGCCTGCGATGCCCAGGCACGGTCGCCCTGCTTAGCCCACTTGAACGTACCGGTGGAGACCTGTGTGCCCAGGTAGGTCCAGTTCACCATATCGGTAGTGCTGTAGAGCAGCCAGTCCTTCATTTTGAAATACTGCGCATCGTCCTCATCGTGGTCAACAAACAGATACAGGGTGTCTCCGTGTACGTATGGCGCCGGATCGGGCGTGTACATAGTGTGGATAATAGGGTTCTGCGCTTTCACGCTGAGAACCGCGCCGCAAAGCAATGACGCGGAAATGGTCAGTAATCGTCTCATATCGGGTAAGTTTTATTTCTTGAACAACATCTGTGCGAAATTATACAGGCTCACGCGCCATACAGGCCAGGTGTGGCCGCCAGGAGTCTCAAAATAGGTGTAGTTGATGCCAATCTCATCAAAGCGGGCACGCATTACCTTGCAGTTGTTGTAGGCGATGTCACTCTCGCCACCCATAGTGAGATAAAGTTGCTTGAACTGTGCGTTGTAGCCGTCCTTGTCGGCCTGCAGCATCTGATACATCTTCTCGGTATCATCGCCGGAGCCGCCCATCGGAGCGCGTGATGCGAACCACCCAGAGCTGAACACGCCCACATAACGGAACAGGTCCTTATGGTTGACTATGGTGTTCAGAGTCTGGATGCCACCCATCGAGAGGCCTGCGAGCGCACGGTAGTCAGCACCCTTCTTTACACGGAATGTCTCCTCAACGTATGGAATGCAGTTGTCTATCAGCTCCGACTCGAAATCGCTGGTGTTGCCGTCAAGCATGGCAACAATCATAGGCTCTGCCATATCCTCGGCCAGCAGATTGTCCAAAATGATGTCGGTACGGCCCTGCTGTGCCCATCCGCGCTCATCCTCGCCGCCACCGTGCATAATGTACAGCACTGGATATGACTTCTTGTTTGAGAAATACTGTGGAGGCAGATACACATACATCTCGCGCCACTCGTTGGTTGTGGTTGAGAAATACCACTTGTGCGCGATGGTGCCGTGCGGCACATCCTGCAGATAGAAACGGTTGTCGCCTTCCGGATAAGGAATCTCTATGCCGCTTGACATCATACTGCAGCCATAATACGACTCAGCCGACGGGTCAGCCACCTGAACGCCGTCAATGTAAAGGGAATAGTAGTGGAAGCCCTCGCTCTGAGGCTCGGTCTTGCATACCCAGTTGCCGTCACCCACCTTCTTCATATCATATCTCTTGCCCAGATCCACCTGAATGCGGCCAGCCTCCTGCGAGCGGACGCGGAAAGAGACACTGTTGTCGGCATTAATGGTTGGGAAACGCTTGGCGCGCTTCTCTGCACGGGCATTGTTCAGGAACAGAACCATACTGTCAAGGTTCTCCTTGGCATACATATTCACACCGTGACCGCCACCCTTCACAACGTGAAGCTCCGACTTGACTCCAGCCTTGGTAAGGCAATCATAGAACCACGGGCCCTGACAGCCGGGAACCACATTGTCGGCATCGCCGTGGAAGATAACCACAGGAGGATCAGTGGGATCAATATAGGTAGTGGCGTTCAGTGCGGCGAACCTGCCCTCGTTACCCTCCATCTTGAAGCCCATTACGGCCTCCTCGGGAGCTGCCGCGCCAGGACCACGGTCGCCGTTGCAATCCATATGGAACATATCCACAGGGCCGGACCAGTCGCACGCCGCATCAACACTGCTGCTGTACTCCAGATTTCCGCCAACCTCGCCCTCAAGCTCTGCGACATAACCGGACGTAGCTGTCAGCGATGCCAGATGGCCGCCTGAGGAGAAACCCGATGTGGCCACGAAAGACGGATCAAGCTTGTATTCCGCGGCATGTGCGCGTACAAACCTTACCACAGCCTTGATATCGTTTATCTGAGCAGGGAACTTGGCATCGCCGCTTGAGCGGTGGTTAGGAGTGACAACGGCATAGCCTGCATCAAGCAGAGCCTGACAGATAGTGCCCAAATCGGCCGCGCCCTTGGAGTTGTTGCTGTACCACGCGCTGCCATAGATATGAATCACAACCGGATACGACTGACGCTCCACCTTTGGCAGGTAGATATCCATATTGTGATAAACCTGACCGTCACCGGCATAGTTCACATCCGCGAATTTCTGCGAATACTCCATCTTGGCCTGCGGCATCTGCCATCCGCCAAACATCTGTGCCTCAGCGGCAATAGCCATCAGAGCCACACCTACAAATGCGAAAATCCTTCTCATCTTGATAGTCTGAATATTATTTTGTCCAAATATACGAAACATTTCTTAACGTACCGCCAGTTCCTGCTACAAATGTGTGCTATCCGTGTATGTCACAAATCAAGCCCCGCTGTAAAGTTTTGCTCAAAATCGCAGAAATATTGAAGTGCATTGAAAAGGTTTTGCTAACTTTGGGGGGTTATGGTGAAAACGAGAAAAGGCAGAAATGACATTTGAACACTCCGGGACAAGAATAATTTATTGCTTATGAGACACGATTACAACATTGCAGAAACTGAGACATCTTGGAAAATATGCGAGCCTATCGCCGAATACTCACGTGTATCGGCTAAGAGAGTGAGACAATTGAGTCTATTTGAGGAAAAGTCCGAGACGAGTCAGGAAGACATTCGAATTGTTGAGTTATTTGCAGGCGTCGGCGGGTTTCGTATCGGCTTTGAGCGTGCGTCAAAGCGTTTCAAGACTGTGTGGAACAACCAATGGGAGCCTTCAACGAAAAGACAGGACGCAAGTATTGTCTATCAGCACCGTTTCGGCTCTGCGGGTCACTCCAACGAGGATATAGCATCTGTTCCCGTTGAGGAAATTCCCGATTCGGACATACTCTGCGGTGGTTTTCCTTGTCAGGACTACTCTGTCGCAACAACTCTCAGTAACTCAAAAGGTATAGAGGGAAAGAAAGGAGTACTTTGGTGGCAGATTCAACGAATCATCAGAGATAAGGGCAAGAATGCGCCCAAATATCTGGTGTTGGAGAATGTTGACCGTCTGCTTAGCTCACCGGCCAGTCAGCGAGGCAGGGATTTCGCGATAATACTGGCTTCATTATCCGATCTGGGCTACTATGTTGAATGGCGTATCATCAATGCCGCTGAATATGGTATGCCTCAGAGACGACGCAGGACATATATTGTAGCATATCATCGTACAAGTGGAATTGCAAGTCAATGGAAAACAATTATGGATTCCCCTTTCGATTGGATTATCAACAAAAGCGTCTTTGGCAATGCGTTTGAATCGGAAATAAACGCAAATAAAAGCTCAACATCAGATTTCATCCTTGAGGGTGATTTGGTCAAAATCTCAAAAGACTTCAACAAATCAGTCAACGGCAAAGCTGCAAGTCCATTTGGAAATGCCGGATTTATGGCAGACAGACGCGTCTGGTCTGCAGATGTCACTTCGACATACGCAGGCCCTAGTCTTACCCTTGGTCAATTAATATTACCCGACTCTGAAGTTCCTGAGGAATTCTTCATTCCTGATGACGAGATGCCGAAATGGACATATCTGAAAGGCAGCAAATCTGAGAAGAGAATGTCAAAAGGTGGTTATGAATATAATTATTCTGAAGGTAGCATGGCTTTCCCTGACGCACTTGACAAGCCATCGCGTACAATCATCACTGGCGAAGGCGGTTCCGCCCCATCACGCTTCAAGCACGTCATTTTCACACAATCGGGACGTTACAGAAGGCTGACACCGTTGGAACTTGAGCGATTGAATATGTTCCCCGACAATCACACAGCCGGAGCCAGTGATATGCGAAGAGCTTTTCTTATGGGCAATGCCCTGGTAACCGGCATCGTTGAGAGAATCGGCATAGTGCTTAAAGAAAGAATGTGATATGAGACTTCCATACGACCACACCTCCAAGGAATCCATACTTGAATATGGACGCTTGCTCCTAGGCAAATCTCTGAGACAATTGCATCCTGATGCAGCAGAGTATAGTACCGGTAAAGGACGGATGGGACAAAGTGTAGAGAAATATCACTTTGGCTATACCCCAAACTCTGAGGCAGAGCCTGACTTTCCGGAAGCCGGAGTAGAATTGAAATGCACCCCGATGAAAGTGAATGCGGACGGCAGTATGATTTCAAAAGAGCGTCTGGTGCTGAATATCATCGATTATGTAGCAGAGGCACAAGCCACCTTCTATGACAGCAGTTTCTGGCACAAGAACCAGTTGATACTCCTTATGTTTTATCTGCACGAGAATGGCGTCAATGTAGTTGACCTGATTTTCAAAATCGTAAGACTATGGGATTTTCCTGATGTAGACAGAAAGATTATTCAGGACGATTGGAACAAGTTGCACTGGAAGATGGCTCACGGACTCGCGCACGAGATTTCAGAAGGCGACACCTTGTATTTAGGTGCCTGTACCAAAGGCTCATTGGCAGGAGCGGAAATGAGAGACCAATTCATACCCAGCGCACCTAAAGCCCAACAACGTGCATATTCAATAAAGTCAAAGTATCTCAACACGATTATCCTTGAATCGTTATTGCATCCGGAAATGTACGATGGTGTATTTATCAGCGATGCACAGAGAGAAAAGATAGAAAAGACTATTGCCGAAGCCACGAACATTGTCAACAATCTAGATGAGTACGAGGAGGGTGAGACGTTTGAGCAACTTGTTGAAAGACGGTTTAAGCCATATTATGGTAAAACCGTATATGAGGTGGAATCAATGACCGGATGGGAAATATCAAATAACCCCAAATCCATCTCGAACAAGGTCATTCACGCCATCCTAGGCGTAAAGACTCCCAGAATAAAGGAGTTTGAAAAAGCCAACCTCCAGCAAAAATCAATAAGACTTGAGTCATCCGGTGTACTGAAGGAATCAATGGTATTCTCACAAATTGATTACAAAGGTATCGTGGAAGAACAGGAATGGGAAGATTCGGTGTGGTACGAGACACTTACCCAAAGATTCCTTTTTATTGTATTCCGCAAAAGCGCTGACAAGGATAACAAAAAAGCCATTCTTGAAAAGGTTTTCTTTTGGACAATGCCAAGAAGGGATTTAGCTGTGGCAAAGGAGTTTTGGAAAGACACGAGAGCTAAAATTGCCGCAGACGATTTCGCACATTTCTGGAAATTGGGAGACCACAACATTTGCCACGTCCGCCCCAAAGCAAAAGACAGCTCAGACACGATGGAGACACCTTCCGGAAGAAAGGTGACAAAGAAAGGCTACTGGCTTAATGCAGAGTACATTTTGAGTATCGTGAATGCCAATATACAGAACGCGGCACGATAAGATGACTGCAACCGCCCCATTCGTAGAAGAGACTTTCAGACGCTTTAACGCGCTTTGCTTTGAGGGGGCGCTGCCTCCCATTCCAATTATCCTGACCAAGGCCAGATCATTCCTGGGAAAAGTGGAATACAGGAAAGAGCGCAACCTCTTTGGCAGAAAGGCAGCGGGCAAAGACTTCCGTATGAAGATAAGCACCAGCTTCAACCTTGAACAGGAGGAGCTGCAGGATGTGGTGCTGCACGAGATGATACATTACTACATAGCCTGGCGCGGCATCAAGGACAATTCCACTCACGGCAATGTCTTCCGGGAGATGATGGAGCAGCTCAACACAAAATACGGAAGGCACATCACCATAAGACATAAGGTGGTGGCCGGAGAGGTTGAGGACAGAAGTCTGAGGCTTAAAAAGCATTACGTGTGCGTAACAACATTTCGCGACGGCACCAGATATGTGACAGTTGCCGCCAGCACAAGGATTTTCGAACTGCACCGGAGCTTTTCCCGCTGCACTGATATAGCACATATTCAATGGTACGGCTCACTTGACCCGTTCTTCAACCGTTACCCCCACTCCAGGACGCCCAAGTTATATGTCACTGCGCCAGACAAGCTTGAGCAGCACCTGAAGGATGCCGTTGTATTCAATTGCGACGGACACCATCTGATACGGAATCAGTAGGGACACTTCCATACTAGCCCACACATCTTTTCGGGTGAGCCATTTATTGTAGGAAGGCGTTACAACTTGGCAATCTGCTCCTCTGTCAAACCTGTATATTTACTTATAATTTGCGTTTGTGTTGGAAAAAGCTGTAATTTTGCAGCCGGTAAAAGCGTGTATTTACACGGAATCAACGAATGCAATATGTTTTTGCAATGCAGATAAAAAGAGAAAGATACCTTCAAAAACTCATCAATGCGTGCGGAAACCGCATGATTAAGGTGATCACCGGCATGCGCCGATGCGGGAAATCGTATTTGTTGTTCACCATCTTCCATGACTATCTTGTGGAGCATGGGACTCTCGAAGACCATATCATAATGGTCGATTTGGAAAACCGTCGAAACAAGGTAAACCATTATCTCGTCTTGCATAGGGTCTCTCACCAATCCTCCAAAAATAGCCAATACCTTCAAGACTGTCAAGCAAAGTAATATCTCCGTAGATACTATCCGCCAATATCTGGAGTATATGGAAGATGCATTCATGATTGAAAGATCTATTCGCTATGACATCAAAGGGCGTAAATATATTGATTCTCCTTATAAATACTACTTTGAAGACTTGGGATTACGGAATGTCCGTGTGGGTTTTCGCCAAACCGAATTGCCGCATATAATGGAAAATCTGCTATATAACGAACTTCGGGAGGCCGGGTTTACTGTAGATGTCGGACAAATATATAGCGAGCATAAGAATGCTGACGGCAAACGCCAGCGCAGTACATTAGAAGTGGATTTCGTGTCTAACCGTGGGTATAATCGCATATATGTCCAATCGGCTTACGCTATGGATACCGACGAAAAACGCAATCAGGAGGTTGCTTCGTTGCGCAAATTAAACGATGGCTTCCGTAAACTTATTATCGTCTATGGACTGCAGCCGCCCTATATGAATGATGACGGCTTGTTTATTGTCAATTTAGTGGATTTCCTTGTGAATCCCGCAAAATTTGTTAGTGAATAGTAGAATATTGTTGAAAGTAAAAAGAAGAAATTATATGAA
>JAZLLE010000030.1:0-37480 GCA_045597985.1 Bacteroidaceae bacterium
AAGTCAGCAGAGGTCATAGTACCCAAGTCACGTGTGGCTATAGGGAAGGACCGAATCGCGCAGTGCAAAGTAAATGAATGCCACCTTTGAGAATCTTTTGTAGTCAAATGTCCGAGAGGAACTTCCCCGTTCACTACGATAGGACGGAATCCGACAATAGAATGGGAGTGATGTTAGTCCAAGGGATGGCTGAAAACAACTTGACACACATCGTAGGATGAGAAAGCGCGAAACCGCCGTATGCCGAACGGCACGTACGGTGGTGTGGGAGGTCGGTAAATGCAAAAGTAGGAGGGAAATACCTTTTATGATTAGCATTTACCTCCTACCCGATTAATCTGGTATATAATGTTGAAGAAGAAACTATCCGCAACGTGATGAGCCGCAGTTCTGGCAAATCAGACAGCCCTCCTGATATACAAGACTCTCTGAGCCACAGACTGAGCACTTCTCACCCTTGACGGCAGTACCGTCCTGTATGTATTTCTTGAGCGCGCGCTCAACACCATTCTTCCAGTTGTTGATGTTCTCCGAGCCAAGGTCAAGCTGGCCGATAAGGCGGATACATAGATCGATAGGCATCTGGTAACGCAGAACGCTGGAGATGAGCTTCGCATAGTTCCAGTACTCCTTGTCGAACTTCTCGCTCAGACCCTCGATGGTAACCTTGTAGCCACGCTTGTTGGTGAACTGGAAGTCATAGCGCTTAACGCCGTTCTCGTCAATATTCTTGATAATCTGGCCCTTCTCTACGGTCTTAGGCAGCATAATACCCTCATCGTCATCCTGAAGACCAGTGAAAATCTCGTATGGGCGGCCATTGAGGATACCTACAAAGGCAACCCACTTCTCCTTGTTGTTCTGGAAACGGACAACCTCGGCGTCGAGAACCTTAGGACGTGTCTCTACAATCTGACGTGGCACACAGTCGCAAGGTGCCGTAACCGCGGCCTTGCCATCCTTGGCGGCATCTTTCTTCTCGCCCTTCACGTCAATCAGGACACCGTCGCGTGAGCCCTCGCGATATACGGTACAGCCCTTGCAACCGCTCTTCCAGGCCTCTACATAGAGCTCGCCTACAAGCTCCTCGGTGACATCGGCCGGCAGGTTGATGGTAACGCTGATTGAGTGGTCAACCCACTTCTGCATACGTCCCTGCATACGAACCTTCTGAACCCAGTCAACATCCTGAGCCGTTGCGTTGTGGTATGGCGAGCGTGCCACCATATCGTCAATCTCCTCCTGCGTGAACTTCTGGCTTGGATCAATGCCGTTGGCCTTCATCCACTCAACGAACTTGTGGTGGAATACTACAAACTCCTCGAATGAGTCACCGCTCTCGTCGGTGAATGTGACGTTGGCGTTCTCGTCCTCGCGGTTCACCTTGCGGCGACGCTTATATACCGGCATAAACACCGGCTCCAGACCAGATGTGGTCTGAGTCATAAGGCTCACTGTGCCGGTAGGAGCTATGGTAAGGCAGGCAATGTTGCGGCGGCCGTACTTCTTCATATCGGCGTAAAGCTCAGGGTCGGCATTCTTGATGCGGTTTACGAACGGATTGTTCTGCTCGCGTTCCCAGTCATAGACCTCGAATGCTCCGCGCTCTTTGGCCATATTGACCGATGAGCGGTAGGCCTCGACAGCCAATGTCTGCTGAACCTTCTCTGCGAATGAGGTGGCCTCCTCGGTACCGTATGTCAGACCCATCGCGGCCAGCATATCGCCCTCGGCGGTGATGCCTACACCGGTACGGCGGCCCATAGTGCTCTTGCGCATAATCTTCTCCCAGAGATGCTTCTCGGTGCGCTTTACCTCCTCGTCCTCTGGATCGCTTGCTATCTTCTGCTGAATCTTGTCGATCTTCTCAATCTCAAGGTCGATGATGTCGTCCATAATACGCTGTGCCACTGCCACGTGCTTCTTGAAGAGGTCGAAGTCGAAGTATGCGTCCTTGGTGAACGGATTGACAACGTATGAGTAGAGGTTGATGGCTAGCAGACGGCAGCTGTCGTACGGGCAGAGAGGAATCTCGCCGCAAGGGTTGGTGGATACTGTGCGGAAACCAAGGTCGGCATAGCAGTCAGGCACTGACTCCTTCAGTATGGTATCCCAGAACAGTACTCCAGGCTCTGCTGATTTCCAGGCGTTGTGGACAATCTTCTTCCAAAGTGCCTGCGCGTCAATGTCCTTTGAGTAGGTTGGGTTGGCGGCATCGACAGGGTAGGCCTGTGTGTAAGGGGTGCCCTCGATGGCAGCCTTCATAAATGCGTCGTCAATCTTGACGGATACATTGGCTCCGGTTACCTTGCCGCTGGTCATCTTGGCGTCGATGAATGACTCTGAATCGGGGTGCTTGATTGATACGCTGAGCATCAGGGCACCACGACGGCCGTCCTGTGCCACCTCGCGTGTAGAGTTGGAGTAGCGCTCCATAAACGGAACAAGTCCGGTGGATGTGAGGGCCGAGTTCTTTACCGGTGAGCCTTTCGGGCGGATGTGGGTGAGGTCGTGACCTACACCTCCACGACGCTTCATAAGCTGCACCTGCTCCTCGTCCACCTTTATAATGGCACCGTATGAGTCGGCCTTGCCCTCCATTCCGATTACGAAACAGTTGGAGAGTGAGGCAATCTGGTAGTCGTTGCCGATGCCCGTCATAGGGCTTCCCTGTGGAATGATGTAGCGGAAGTTCTTGAACAGCTCGAACAACTGGTCCGGGCTTAACGGGTTCTTGTACTTTGCCTCTACGCGCGCAACCTCGTTTGCGATGCGCCAGTGCATATCATCTGGAGTCTTCTCGTAGATGTTGCCGAAGGAATCCTTTACGGCATACTTGCTGACCCAGACCTTGGCTGCGAGCTCGTCGCCTCCGAAGTATTGGACTGTGGCCTGATATGCCTCGTCGAATGTGAATGTCTGCTTCTCTTGTGCCATTGTTTAAATATTGTTATTTTGTATTTGTCAGTGCGCAAATAAATGCCGCCCGATTTCCACCGGACGACTGTACAAAGTTAAATATGTGCTTCAATGTGAGCAAATATTTTCTATAAAATAGTTTTCAACAATTGAAAGTTGTCCGTTTTGAAATGCTAACGTGCGTAAAATCAGCTGAATGCAATTTTTATAAAGCTGAAAAGTTTTCCAAAATGTAAAATTGGTGATTTTTGGCGGTTAAAAAAGATGTGGATTGCTACCTGTGTTTTGGAAAAAATAAATCCGCCATCAGGCGGACCTATGAAAACATCTTGACGTGTGTTGCCGGGAGGCTTGTCAGCACTTGATGGAGCGCTCTATGTTCTCCATATCGGCGCGGAAATTCTTGTCAACGTCCATCTGGTCCTTTACTACGCTGAAGGCGTGAAGGACTGTGGCGTGGTCTCTCTTGCCCACATACATGCCAATCTTGGATGTGGAGAGATCAAGATACTTCTTGGCAAGATACATACTTATCTGGCGGGCAAGCACCACCTCGTGCTTACGCGACTTTGTCTGGATGGATTCCGGCTCAAGTCCGTAATAGGCGCATACCTTATTCATTATGCCGTCCATTGTGATGGCTTTCTCCTCGTTGTATGTTGACTTGCCGATGATCTCCTTTGCCAGCTCAAGGTCGATTGCCTTGTTGAATGTGGTGGAGTAGGCGAGCAGTGAGATAATCACGCCCTCAAGGTCGCGCACATTCTCGGTTATGCTGGATGCGATGTATGAGATGACATCCTCGGGCAGCCTGATTCCATCGCGGCGTGTCTTGTCGCGCAGAATCTGCTTCCTCAATTCGAAGTCCGGTCTTTCCAGCTCAGCAACAAGACCCCACTTGAAACGGGTAATCAGACGGTCGTCCAGAGACTTGAGCTCCTTTGGAGAGCGGTCGCTCGTAATGATGAGCTGCTTCTGGTTGAGGTGCAGGTGGTTGAAGATGTGGAAGAAGACATTCTGTGTCTTGGTGTAGGCCTCCATCTCCTGCATGTCATCAATAATCAGTACGTCTATTGTCTGATAGAAGTTGATGAAATCGTTGGTGGTGTTGTTCTTTACGGAGTCTGTGTACTGCATAAAGAACAGGTGGGCTGAAAGGTAAAGCACCCTCTTCCCGGGGTACAGCTCCTTTACTCTCATTCCGATTGCATTGGCAAGGTGTGTCTTGCCTACGCCTGACTCTCCGTAAATGAAGAGAGGATTGAAGGTTGTGTGCCCCGGACTCTTTGAGACAGTCTCGGCAGCCATTCTGGGCAGTTTGTTGCTCGCGCCCTCTATGAACGAGTCGAAATTGTACGACGGGTTCAGCATAGGGTCGAGGTCCTGTACCAGCGGAGCGTCCAGAATGGTGGGCGCATGCTTGTCTGCGCTGCGTACCTCCTTGTAATTGGGAACGGTGTGGTTGACTGACCTGTATTCAGCCTCGATATTGTTGACCTTGTCCGTAATCACACTATACATCAGGCGGGTGCTCTCGCCGACAGAGCGTGTGATGGCCATCTTCATAATGTCGAGGTAGTTCTCCTCAAGATACTCATACACGAAAGGACTCGGCACCTGAATGGTAAGCTCGCCATTCTCCAGCCTGAGCGGCCTGATGTCCGCAAACCAAGTATTGAAAATGGCCTGCGGGACATTGTCACGGATTACCTCCATGCACTTGCTCCAAATCTGCTCAAGTCTGTTGCTGTCCATCTTGTCTTGTCCCTGTTCTCTCTTGTTGACAATGCAAAGTTGGCAATCTTATTTCATTCGTGCAAGAGTGTTCGCGAACGGGAATTTTAACCTTTTATAAGGTGCTATTTTTCAACACTTTACTAATGCACTTGTTTTGGCCTTGAAAATAGGTGTTGCTTTTTTGCAAGCTGTTGATAATGTGCATTATATGGCTTGAATTCTAAAGTAGGCATAAGGCGTGTATGTAATACCAAATAACCTTTTTCAGATAATTCTGGCGCATATTTGCCGCTATGCGGCTACTGTTGCGAGGCCTGTCTGTTATTTAGACTAATTTTAAATTGAGGGCTATTTTCGCTATTATTTGCGAGACTCGTCTATGGCATCCTGAAGGTTCATTCTGGTACCTCCCTTGAATGCCGTTATGAAGGCATCCTTGTATTTTTCCTGTATTTTCCTCAGGGTTTTCTTAGCCTCGTCGTAGCTGCCTGTGGCACCGGCTGTATATTTGAAAAGTTTGCCATCTTTATAGAATTCCACATTCTCAATACCCTTTATCCTGGAGTCTCCGCTCTTTATCTGTGACTGGGATGTAAGGAACTGTATCTTAAACAAAGGCTTGTCTGATGCCGGGGCCGGCTGCTCTTTCCTTGCGGTGTCTCCTGCGGAGGCTTTGCCTGCTGATATATGAGCTTTCTGCTTTCGGGTATCGTCCAGATATTTGCTGAATGCGCGGTAGATGCATTGTGACAGCTCCTCAATTCCCTTGTCTGAGATAAGGTATTTTACCTCGTTGGCGTTTGAGATGTATCCCAACTCCACCAGAATGCTTGGCATGGCGTTTCGCCAGAGTACCAGGAAACCGGCCTGATGAACGCCTCTGTCGCGACGTTTGGCATAACCGGTGAACTCCTTCTGGACGAGGTCCGCCATCTGAAGGCTCTCCTTCAGATACTCGTTCTGCATAAACTCAAAAATAATCTGGCTCTCTGTGCTGTTGGGGTCATAGCCCTCGTATTGGGTCTGGTAATCGTTCTCGTAAATGATTGCCTTGTTCTCCTCGACAGCCACGCTTAGATTGGCGCTGGTGCGGTTCTCCTCAATTCCTAGCAGGTATGTCTCGGCTCCGTATGCCGATGTGCTTTTGGCGGCGTTGGTGTGAACTGATATGAAAAGGTCGGCGTCGGCCTTGTTGGCTATGTCGGCACGTTTGCTCAGCTCTACGAATACATCGGTCTTACGTGTGTATATGACTTTTACATTCTTGCAGTTCTGCTCTATCAGGCTTCCTGCCCTCAGGGCTACTTTCAGGTTGATGGTCTTCTCCTGGTTCTTGCCATTGACGGCTCCCGCGTCTTTCCCTCCGTGCCCGGCGTCGATGACGACAGTGAATGCATCTTCTGCCACGGCAGGTATTGATAGGAGTATGCTGAGGCAAATTGCCGGAAGGAGGTGGAGGAGTCGCATATATTATTAATTAATTAGGTGCCTGTTCTCTTTTCCCAGAGAAAGAGACGCTCTCGGCGCTATTGTTGTCAACAAACTTGGCCAGCTCGTGGGGGGTTGTGCCTACGGGCTCTATCATAAACTCAGGTATGTTGTATGAGCGCATAAACTGATTTGTGAAGTCCGGGTCCTCCTGGGGCAGGGCGAAGGGCTTGGTGAAAGTCCCGTCAGTGTTGAGATGCGATATGTAGAGTCTGGTGTAGCCTCCGTCATCCCTGCGGGTGCTGAAGATGACCCATTTGCCGTTGCTGGACCAGGAGTGATAACTCTCTACGTTGTCGCTGTTGATCTCGCTGACGGAACGTATCTGCCCGCTCTGAAGGTCCAGCAGATACAGGTCGGCATCGGTGTGCCAGATGTGGAACACTCCATACTCTCCCATGGTGAACATCAGATAACGGCCGTCGGGCGATACTCTTGGCAGGGTGATGCTCTTGCTCATAGCGGCGGCGTCGATAATCTTTCTGGCCGGTCCCCAGGTGCGGGTGCCGGGGTCAAACGGCTTTGCGTATAGGTCGTAGTGGAACGACTTGTAGGTGCCGAGGAGCTCGCTCTCGCGTGCGGCTGAATATTCAGCTGGAAGGAATGCTGATACGTAATACAGTGTCTTGCCATCGGGCGCCCACGCCGGGAAACACTCAAAATGGTCGGAGTCGTTCTCTATGACGCTTACGGAGTTCTCATTGATGTCGTATAGGATAAGGTCGCTTGCCAGATCAAGAACCTCAATGTGGTTCCTGTCTGTCATATGGAATGACTGCTTGGTCTGGTTGGTGGAGTAGGCTATGTAGTCGTGGGTGGGATGCCAGGCCGGATATACGCCTGCCGACAAGGTTGAGTCTGTCTTGAGATTGATCTTGCGCTTCTCGCCGTTCAGAATGAGGATTGTGCCGCCTTTGTACTGACGTGCGTGGAACTGCATGTTGTCGGTCTTGTAGTTGCGGTAGTGATGGCAGTTGACACATTGCCCGTTTCTGTCTTTCTGTATGAGGGCGTTGCTGTATATGACATCTTCCTTGAAGTTCGTCAGATTGCGCTGGTTGATGGTGAGCTGCTCGTAGGATACAGCCGATGGCGGTATCAGACGGTAGGATATGTATTCGTCGATAGGCTCGGCCTGATGTATGAGAAACGGCTTGTAGAGTTTCCATTTGCCTTCCTGACGGACAAAGACCTCGACCTTGATGTCCGTGGCGGATTCAGTAAGTGAGCGCCATTCCTTGACTGACATACAGGCTTTCTCTCCTTTTACGACTACCTGTCCTTTATCGGAGGTGAGGCGTGTGCGGAAATCATCGCCTGCCATGTCTATCCTGAAATTGATGGGCGCGATGTTGGATGGAACGGTTATGTCGGTATAGTCTGGCCAGATGGACGGCGTCTCAGCCACGTTGCTGAATTCTGACGGTATCCGGGCTGAGCAGGCTGCCAGCAGGAGTGATATTATGACAATTGGAAATCTTCTCATAGCCAAAAAAGCAGATTCTTAATATGTTTGTATGTTGCGTATGAAGTAGTAAAAATAGTAGAAGGTGTCTCCGAAACGGCTGTTGTAGGTGAGGCTGGCCTCTTTCTCGCTGCTGAACGGGTGCTGGGATGCGAACTTCATGAATGAGTTGTAGCTTTTTACAACATCTTGGGAGAACGGCAGTCCGGATATGCTCACGCTCTTGTCAAGGTTGCCGTACATATAGGCGGCTTCCTGATAGTGTACGGGTACGTCTGAGCCTTTATGTGTGCTTATCCAGTTGGAGAACTGGTTCCAGAATGACGGTATGTCCTGTGAGCGGAGCGTCCATAACAATGCTGCGTCGTCGAACTCCGGGGTGGAGCCGGGCAGGCGGCAGTTCTTGAAATACTTGAGCAGGAACAGTTCGACCGATGCCTTGTCGCTGTCCAGGAAATCCGCCTTGCAAATGAGTGGAATGATATGGGAGTACTCTGAGGATTTGGCTATCAGCTCCGGATGGCGAAGGTATTTTCTCTGCTCCCCGGCCCATTTGCGATGCATAGGTGAGTTGTCAAGCTGACCCAGGTATTTTTCGGCGATGTCCCAGTCTCCGGATAAAAGCGCTGAGCTGACGGCGAATTTGAGTGACTCCGCGTTCCATCCGAATTCCACCGCATCCTCTATGCACCAGTGGTAACAGCAGTTGAGCAGGCCGTAATTCAGATAGAGCTGCTTGCCGCCCTGGGTTGCGGAGGATATGGTCTCCTCGCATTTCGGCAAGCGGCTGCCGTCGCTGTAGCGGAATGCTGACGAGCCGGCTATGCCAAGCTTGAGCAGTGCCAGGTCCTTGTACATGACCATAAGTCTGGACGGGGCATAGATGTTGTCGTAATCGTGCTTCTCAAATGCTTTCCTGTCTGATTCCCTGTGCCGCTCCGAGGTGGCCGCGTGTATCTTGGTGACTGCTTTCCAGTCGCGCCTGTCAATGGCGTTGCTCATCCTGACCTCGGCCTTGAAGTTCTCGTCCTTGAACCAGAAGACATACGCCAGCAGTATGCATGACGCGAATGTGACGGCCTGGACCACCAGCCCCTTGCTGCCGGTTATCTGCAGCGGCTTGAGAGGGGCTGCGGCGAGTACTGTGTACAATAGGAGTATGATGTATGGAATCCAATACTTGAGATAGAGGCCGTCCATGGGGAACAGAGGCAGGCACGCCAGAAATGCGTCGGATGCGCGTCCGGTGGTGTAATGGCCTGCCCATATCAACGGAGATGCAATGATCGCGATAATGGCTGCCGCGGCGCAGATGTAGTCCTTGGCCTGCCGTGTCAGCGATGACGCAGCCATGGCGAGTGCGCCAAGCAATGCGTAGAAACCGGCCAGAGGATAGCCGATGGCTGCCCATAATACAACATACGCTATTCTTGCCGGTAACTTCTTGATTCTGCGGAAAAGCAGGAATGACAACAGGGTGATTATGTAGCCGATTGCCGGTGCGAAGAACCATCCGCCTAGCTTGACCGCGTAGATCTGGTAGCCCATATCCATGTCCGCGGCTATCAGTGCCGCCGCCGGAATGAAAGCGGGCAGGCTCCAGCCCGACTCAAGGTGAAATGCCTTGCGGGCCAGAATTACCACGATGCTCCACAATATTGTAATAAGGATTGCGCCCGCAACCGGTGCGGACAGGAACTGTGATGCAAAACTGCTTATGTAAATCAGCATGCCTCCGGGAAATCTCATACAGTCCTTGAGGAACAGTCCCGTTGACAGGAACAGGGAGCGCTCGCCGGTCTTGAGCAGGAGGTCGCTGTGGCTGAATGCCAACAGCGCGCATATCGCCACGGCTGATGCGGCCAATAAGATGTAAAAAAGATTTTTATCTATGAATGATGGCTTTGCGCCGTTCTGTACTTCTCTATTCCGGTCCATTTGCTTACGAGAGTTGTTACTAGGCAAAGTTACCCAAATAATTGATTAAAGCAGGAAGGCATAGATGGTTTTTTACTATATTAGCACCAGAAATTAAAAAAGACAAAATAATAGGTTATGAAGAGAATGTCGATTATTGGCCTGATGCTGGCCACAACCCTTGTCTCCGCTGCCCAGCAGCCCAAGTGGATTGATCCAAATGTGAACGAGGAGAACCGTAAGGAAATGGTGTCGGCCTACTTCGCTTATGAGAGTATGAGCCTGGCTGAGAAGGGCGGCAAGGATGCCTCTGTGAGATTCCTGTCGCTTGAGGGCGACTGGAAGTTCAACTTTGTTGAGAATGCCAACGAGCGTCCGGAGAACTTTTTCTCCACAGGCTTTGATGACAGCAAGTGGACCAGCTTTCCTGTACCGGGCCTTTTTGAGATGAACGGCTATGGAGACAGGATATATACCAATGTGGGGTATCCCTGGACAAACCAGTTCGCCAATAATCCTCCTTTCATTGAGGAGCGTAACAATTATGTGGGCTCATACCGCAAGAGCTTCAGAGTACCGTCGTCGTGGAATGGCGGCAAGATATTTATCCACGTAGGCTCGGCAACCTCGAACCTGTCGTTGTGGATTAACGGCAGGTATGTAGGCTACAGCGAGGACAGCAAGATGGCGGCGGAGTTTGACATTACTCGGTTCGTTGAGCCCGGAAAGGATAATCTCGTGGCGATGCAGGTGATGCGCTGGTGCGACGGCTCCTGGCTTGAGGACCAGGATTTCTGGCGCTTCACAGGCATAGCCCGCGAGGTCTATATGTACTATCGCCCGCAGAGCGCCGTGGATGACATCAGACTCGTTCCGGATCTGGATGCCCAGTACAGGAACGGTACGCTTGAGGCATCTCTGACTTTTGTGGATGCCGACGGAAAGAGTCTGGCGCTGTCGCTTCGTGACGCTGACGGCAAGGAGGTGGCAAAGGCTTCTGCCGTAGTTGCCGGTAATGTCGCAAAGAGCGTGCTGGCAGTAAAGAGTCCGTATAAGTGGAGTGCCGAGACTCCGTATCTATATACTCTGTATGCCTCGCTTATGGATGGAGACGAGGTCCTGGAGGTTATTCCTCAGAAAGTGGGCTTCCGTAAGATAGAGATGAGGAACAGCCAGATTCTGGTGAACGGACAGCCGGTGCTCTTTAAGGGCGCGGACCGTCACGAGATGGATCCTGATGGCGGCTATGTGGTGCCGGTGGAGCGTATGGTTCAGGATATCCGCATTATGAAGGAGATGAACATCAATGCCGTGCGTACCAGCCACTATCCTGATGATCCACGCTGGTATGACCTGTGCGATGAGTATGGCATCTACCTTGTGGCCGAGGCCGATGTGGAGAGTCACGGAATGGGATATGGCGCAAGCTCACTTGCCAGGAACGCTCTTTTCGCCAAGGCGCATATGGAGCGTAACCAGCGTAACGTAAAGTGCTTCAAGAACCATCCGTCCATTATTTTCTGGTCTCTTGGAAATGAGGCCGGCGATGGCCCCAACTTTGTGGCCTGCTATAACTGGATAAAGGAGTATGATCCTACACGCCCGGTACAGTATGAGGGTGCGAAGGATGCTCCGGATCATTGCGACATCTATTGCCCTATGTATCCTGACTACAGGGAGCTTCAGCATTACGAGGCAAATCCAAGAAACCAGCGTCCGTTCATTATGTGCGAGTATGCCCACGCTATGGGTAACTCCGAGGGCGGATTCAAGGAGTACTGGGATATCATCCGTTCCAGCGCGCCTCTTCAGGGCGGTTTCATCTGGGACTTCGTGGACCAGGCTGTTTATGGTGTGAACGAGGATGGCAAGCCTATATTTCAGTATGGCGGTGACGCGGGACGCTATCCCGCCACTGACGGCAACTTCAACTGCAACGGACTGATAGCCCCGGACCGCAGGTACAATCCGCACGCATACGAGGTGCGCCAGCAGTATCAGAGCATCTGGATGACGCCGGTGGACATCGCCAAGGGCGTTTTCAATATCTACAACGAGAATTTCTTCACGGACCTGTCCGCATATGAGCTTTGCTGGACTCTGACCGCAGGTGGCCGCACCGTGGCTGAGGGTACTGAGCGTCTGCCTCAGATTGCGGCTCAGACTACAAAGAAGGTTACTCTGCCCTCTGTGGTGAAGGCTGTTGCCGCTGCTCCTGCAGGTGAGGAGCTGCTGTTAGGCGTGGAGTTCCGCCTGAAGGCTGATACGCCACTCCTGAAGGCCGGCTATGCCGTGGCAAGAGATCAGTTTGAGGTGCGTGGCTACGAATTCCCCACTATGGAGAGCGTGCTTGCAGGCGTGGATGACTGCAGTGTGGACGAGGCTCTCGCATGGGTGGTGATTGAGGCAGGTGGCGCCGCATACACATTCAACAAGCGCTCGGGATGGATTGACTATATTGATGTTGACGGCAGGCAGTACACAAAGAAAGGCTATAGCCTGAAGAGCGATTTCTGGCGTGCTCCTACTGACAATGACTATGGGGCAGGACTTCAGCGCAGGCTTGGAGCCTGGAGACAGCCGCAGTTCCGTGTCACATCTTTCAACATCGTCCGTGAGGACGGCAAGGCTAAGGGCATAGATGTGAGCTATGACCTGAACGGACTTGACGCGCAGATGAAATTATCTTACAGAATCAACTCTGACGGCACCCTGGCTGTTACCCAGCGCCTGAACGCAGAGAACAGCAAGGCCGACCTGCAGCGTGTGGGTATGACTCTCGTTCTCAACAAGGAGTTTGACCGCATTGAGTATTACGGCAAGGGACCTCACGAGAACTATTCAGACCGCAACACATCGGAATGGATAGGCCTGTATGAGGAGAGTGTGGCAGAGCAGTACTTCCCCTATATCCGTCCGCAGGAGTCAGGAAACAAGACCGAGATACGCTACTGGCGTGTGCTGAATGCCGAAGGCAAGGGACTTGAGTTCTACGGTACCGAGCCGTTGTCAATGTCTTCTCTGAATTATCTGACAGAGGATCTGGACGAGGGACAGAACAAGCATAATGTGCACTCGGGTGATCTTGCTCCGCGCAATCTTACGGTTGTGCATATTGATAAGGTCCAGTCGGGTCTTGCCTGCCAGAACAGCTGGGGAGCTACTCCTCTGGAGCCTTATAAGCTTCACCCGGGCACATATGAGTACACTTACGTGATAAAGCCCGTTCGCTGACAGGATGCTGGACTGGATGGCGTTATACGACAAGTACTACGGCGATAACCGCCCGTTGTACGACCTCTTGCTGAGACATAGCAGATGTGTGGCCGGCAAGGCGCTTGGTGTGGCGAAAAGTCACCCTGAGCTGAATGTCGATATGGAGTTTCTGGAGGAGGCCGCTATGCTTCACGATATCGGAATATTCCTTACAGATGCTGCTTCCATACATTGCTTCGGCAAGCATCCGTACATAGCACACGGATACTTGGGCGCGGAACTGATGCGCAAGGAGGGCCTGCCCGGACACGCGCTTGTCTGCGAGCGCCATACCGGCACTGGCCTGTCCTTGAAGGAGATTGAGGAGCGCGATCTTCCCGTTCCTCACAGGGATATGTGCCCCGTGTCAACCGAGGAGCTGATTGTCTGCTATGCTGACAAATTCTTCTCAAAGGCGCGTCCTGAAGAGGAAAAAAGCTTTGAGGGAATTATCCGCAGCCTGAGCCGTTTCGGACCGGAGGATGCTGAACGCTTCCGCAAATGGCATGCTTTATTTTCAATAATTGAGAAATATTAATAGTTAAGAGCGCCCCTCAAGGGGCGTTTTTAATTTATTATGTCTAATTTTGCAGTTTGGAACAGAGTTGACTGTACAAGTGAGAGAACTCCGCAAGATTCAGATGATGTGTATGATGCTGCTGTGTGCTGTGGCGGCGTCTGCGCAGGACTATTTGTCTGAATCCGGTGTGGAGCAGCCGGATTCGTTGCTGCTTCCGGAAATTGAGCTGCCTGATTCGTTGCAGCTTCCTGAAATTGAACTGCAGGATTCCCTGTCGCTGCCTGCCATCAATACAATCTCCGATACTCTGGCATCCGATACCGTGACATCCGGGAAAGAACCCCTGGAGGCCCCTGTCATATATCAGTCAAGCGACTCGATGGTCTGGGTTATGGGCGGCGATGCGTCGCTCTTCGGAAAGAGCGAGGTCCAGTATCAGAATATCACACTGGATGCAGAGAGGATTAGGATGCGCATAGACAGCAGTCTTGTGTATGCCGACGGCGTTCAGGACTCACTTGGCACCTGGAGCGGGACTCCTGTGTTCAGGGATGGTGAGACTCCATACGAGTCCACCCATATGAGCTACAATTTCAAGACAAAGAAGGGATACATCAATCACGTAGTCACGCAGCAGGGCGAGGGGTATATGACCAGCGTCGATGCCAAGAAGGGCCCTGACGGGGAGTATTACGTGCAGAATGGTATCTATACCACGTGTGATGACCACGATGACCCTCACTTTGGAATACGTATCACCCGCGCCAAGGTCCGTCCGGGAAAGGATGTGGTCTTCGGCCCTGCGTATCTTGAGGTGCTTGGAGTGCCATTGCCGCTTTTCCTGCCTTTTGGCTTTTTCCCGTTTACCCAGAGCGACTATGCGTCGGGTATCATAATGCCTACATACGGAGACGAGCTTGACAGGGGCTTCTATCTGAAGGACGGAGGATACTATTTCGCAATCTCAGACAAGATAGACCTGAAGCTTCTGGGAGAGATATTCACAAAAGGCTCGTGGGGCGTCTCGGCCGAGAGCTCGTACAGAAAGCGATATAAGTTCTCCGGCAGCCTGTATGCCAGCTATCTTGTGACAAAGACAGGAGACAAGGGTTTGAGCGACTACAATGTGAGCCGCGATTTCAAGGTTCGTTGGAGCCATCGCCAGGACCCGAAGGCAAATCCTAACCGGAACTTCTCGGCCAGTGTGAACTTTGCCACCTCCAGCTATGAGCGCTCAAATCTGTCCAGTCTCTACAATCCGGCGCTCACATCGCAGAGCACGCGTACATCCAGCGTGAGCTACTCAAGGAACTTCCCCGGCATCGGCCTCTCATTGTCCGCATCTATGAACCTGTCGCAGAGTATGCGTGACTCAACTATCTCCATCTCGTTGCCCTCTCTGAGCCTGTCGCTCGGAAGGGTATATCCTTTCAAGCGGAAGAAGTCTGCAGGCGATGGCAAGTGGTACGAGAAAATATCGCTGACATACAGCGGCACGCTGGCGAACAGCATTACCTCAAAGGAGAGCGAGCTGCTGCACAAGAGCCTGGTCAAGGACTGGAAGAACGCCATGCGGCACTCGATTCCTATCAGCGCCACGTTCCAGCTCTTCAAGAACATCAACATAACCCCTTCCGTCAACTATACGGCGCGATGGTACACCAGCAAGGTCATGCAGTCCTGGGATGATACCCGTCAGACGGTCAAAAAGGATACTATATACGGTTTCAATCACGTATATGACTTCAACTTCTCGGTGCAGGCAAACACCAAACTGTATGGTCTGTATCAACCCGGCAAGTTGTGGAAGAAGATGTTCGGCGAGAAACTGATAATGGTAAGGCACGTGTTCTCTCCCTCCGTCAGCTACTCGCTCAATCCTGACTTCAGCGACCCTATGTGGGGAATGTACGATTCTTACACTTATACAGACACCGAGGGTGAGGTGCATACCGTTGTCTATTCGCCGTATGCGGGAATGATGTACGGAACGGCTCCGCAAGGCAAGTCTGGAAGCGTGTCGTTGAGGGTGTCGAACAATCTGGAGATGAAAGTCCGTTCAGATAAGGATACTACAGGTCTGGGCAAGAAGATACCGCTTATTGATGAGCTGGGCGCCAGCATATCCTACAACACGGCCGCCAAGGTGCGTCCGTGGAGTAATCTGTCCACGACCACCAGAATTAAAATCACCAAGAGCTATACTTTCAGCCTGAATGCCGTCTGGGCCACTTACGCATATGAGTTTGACGAGAATGGCAGGGTAGTGACAAGTGACCGTACCGAGTACTCGTTCGGTCGTTTCGGACGTTTTCAGGGTATGAGCCAGAATCTATCCTACACTTTCAACAACGGCACTTTCAAGAGCTGGGGTGAGAAGCTGGACAAACTGTTCCATAAGCGGGGCGAGGGTGATGAGGACGAAGAGACCGAAGATACATCGGGCCGGGGAAATAATGATTCAGGAAGCAGGAACAGGTCTGGCCAGGGCTCCGGCTCTGGCGGAAAGAACGGCGAGACAAAGGTGGTTCTGGATGCCGATGGCTATACCGAGTACAATATTCCGTGGTCGCTCTCTTTCTCGTACGGCATCAATATGCGTGAGGATACCAGAGCTGAGATCAATCCTGACAGAATGCGCTATCCATATGGCTTTACTCACAGTCTGAACATCTCCGGCAATATGAAGCTTACCAACAAGTGGAACATCAATATGTCATCGGGCTGGGACTTCGTGGCGCACGATTTCACAACTACCACAATGAACATCACACGAGACTTGCATTGCTTCAGTATGTCGTGCAGTATCGTCCTGAGGCCATATACATCGTATAACTTCTGTATCCAGGCTAATTCCAGTATGGTCAAGGACCTGCTGAAGTACAAAAAGCGCAGCAGCGAGCGGGAGAGTGTATCCTGGTTCTAGACAAAGTTATGTCAAACATTACAAAACCGATTCAAAATCAGCAATTATGAGCTATCTGATTATTCCGGACAAGTACAGACAGATTCTCTCAATGAGACAGACAGAGCAGGGAATCAAGCTTATCAAGGATTTCTTCCAGCAGAATCTGTCAACCGGACTGCAGTTGCGCCGTGTCACGGCTCCGCTTTTCGTACTGAAGGGTATGGGCATCAACGATGACCTGAGCGGCGTGGAGCGTGCTGTGACGTTCCCGATACGCGATCTTGGCGATGCGCGGGCCGAGGTGGTCCACTCGCTGGCCAAATGGAAAAGGCTTACGCTTGCGGAGTATGATGTGAGGCCGGGTTACGGCATCTATACCGATATGAATGCAATACGTGCCGACGAGAGCCTTGGAAACCTGCACTCTCTATATGTGGACCAGTGGGACTGGGAGCGTACTATCCTGCCTGAGGACAGGAACATAGCATTCCTGAAACGTATTGTCCGCAGGATATACTCAGCCATGCTTCGTACGGAATATCTGATTAATGAGACTTATCCTGAGCTTGAGCCGTTCCTGGCGCGTGAGGTGTTCTTCATCCATTCCGAGGAGCTGCGCAGGAGATACCCGGACAAGAGCCCGAAGGAACGCGAGGATCTGATTACCCGTGAGTATGGCGCGGTCTTTATTATGGGTATAGGCGGAAAACTCGGAGATGGCGAGGCGCACGACCTGCGCGCTCCGGATTACGATGACTGGAGCACACCGAATGAGGATGGTTTCAATGGTCTGAATGGTGACCTTCTGGTATGGAATCCTATTTTGAACAGGGCTATGGAGCTGTCATCAATGGGTATTCGCGTAGATAAGGATGCAATGCTGCGTCAGCTGATGTTGTGCGGACAGGAGCAGCGCAAGGAACTCTATTTCCACAAACGTCTGCTGAATGGTGAGTTGCCGCTCTGCATCGGCGGTGGTATTGGTCAGTCAAGACTTTGTATGCTGTTCCTGCAGAAGGCGCATATCGGCGAGATTCAGGCAAGTATATGGCCGGAGGATCAGCGCAAGGCTTGCGCTGAGGCAGGTATTCAGCTTATCTGATATGGATGTAAGGATAGAGGAGAGCTGGAAGAGCAGGCTGCAGGAGGAGTTTGACAAGCCTTACTTCAAGACTCTGACAGATTTTGTGCGCGATGAGTATGGCAAGACGGTGGTGTATCCGCCGGCCAGGCTCATCTTCAATGCTTTTGACCTCTGTCCGTTCAACGAGGTGAAGGTTGTAATAATAGGGCAGGACCCGTATCACGGACCTGGCCAGGCTCACGGGCTCTGCTTCTCGGTGAACGACGGAGTGCAGTTCCCGCCGTCGCTCCAGAATATCTTCAAGGAGATACGCGATGACATAGGTACCCCGATACCGGCAACCGGCAATCTTACCCGATGGGCCGGTCAGGGAGTGCTTCTGCTGAACGCGACGCTTACTGTCAGACAGCATCAGGCCGGCTCGCATCAGGGCAAGGGATGGGAGACTTTCACAGATGCGGTAATCAGCAAGCTGAATGCTGAGCGCGAGAATCTGGTATTCATTCTATGGGGCTCATACGCGCAGCGGAAGGGTGCGGTGATTGACCGCTCGCGCCATCTCGTGCTGAGCTCGGTGCATCCGTCTCCACTCTCGGCCTATGCCGGCTTCTTCGGCAACCATCATTTCAGCCAGGCCAACAAATGGCTTGCTGAGCACGATATGACACCAATCAAGTGGTGATTTCTATTTCAGGAGTCCCATTTCCTTGGCCTTGTTCACCAGAACGATGAATGAGCCTACATCAAACTTTGCCAGGAGTTTCTTGCGATACCATTTAACTGTTTCAGGACTGAGGCAGATGCGGTTGGCAATCTCCTTGACGGAAAGCCCCTCGGCTACCAGTTCCAGAATCTGCAGCTCTCTGTCGTTAAGCTTGATGCCGGCTGTCTCCGTTGCCGGTGCAATCTCCTGGATGGTCTCATTCAGGACCTCGTCTGTCTGTGTCTTCTGCTGACGGAGCTTGCGCATATAGCCAAAGATGAGGGCGCAGGCTATCAAAAGAAGAAAAGCTACTATTGATATGATGAGGCCGCTCCTGGCCTGGCGTTTCTGCAGACGCAGTACTTGATTGGTGTAATCCAGATTGTCCAGAAGACTCTGCCACTCCTGATCGTCGTGGGCTGAATAATACCGGCCGGCCTCGTCCAGCAGTCTGATGGCTTTCCGCAGATGCCCCAGCTGCATCTCTACTCTGCCAAGGCCTGCCTTGTTGCCGGCAACCCAGAGGGAATCATCAGCCTTAATGGCGTATTCCAAGCCAGTGTGGTAGTCTTCTTCAGCCTTCTGTGTCTCTCCCTCTTCCAACCAGGTCTCAGCCATGTTGTAATGCAGCGCCGAGAGAGAATTGTTCCATCCGCGCCTCTCAAAAATCTCTCCGGCCTTTGCGTAGTATTCCATTGCCAGACCGATACTGTCCTGGATGCTGTACAGATTGCCTATGGTGCCGTACATACTGCTCAGACCATCGTCGATGTCATACTGGGTCAGTCCGTCGGGGTGTTCCAGGTCAACCTCGCCCACCTTTGTACTTCTGATGGTCTGGAGTGCGATATTATAGTAGAATGCCGCGCTGTCGTACTGCTCCCTTGCCCAGAAATGCTGACCTATGGTCTTGGCCGACGCGCAGGTCCGCATCTTCCATCCTTTCCTGACACTTGCATTGAGCACTTTCTTGCCGTAGTAAAGAGAGCGCTCCCTGTTGATGTTAAGATATCCCAGCATAAGATCGTGCCAGTCTTGCACAAGGTTGAGTAGCTCTTCGTCGCTGGCCTTCGCTATCTTGTCTGCGCTCCAGTCTGCGATGGCTATCTCCAGAGAATCCACGTTATGACCACGATGGTCCACGTAACTGCCGGCCCTGGCAGAAAGGGAGAACAGTGCCAGTGACATAAAAACCGCGATGGTGAATAACTGATTCCTCATACTGTATATACTGGTGCAAAGTTAGCATATATCTTGATTCCATACTTTGTTTTTATGGGAATAGACTATTTCACTCCGCAGGGTGGTGGGCAAATGGTTGTTTTCCACCCTGCGGGGTGGTGTTTTTTTGTTATCCAATGAGGAAATTTGGGGCCTTAATTCAATAATGAGGAATAGATAATATTATGAGACTCTAACAATAAAGAAAGTATGAAGATTAATTTTGCATTGGCAGCCACAGTAATGATGGCGTTCGCAACCACGGCTAAAGCCGGTGTTGCTATCAACGAGACAAACTTCCCCGACCCGTATCTTCGCGATTATGTTTCCAGCATAGACTGGGACGAAAACGGCATTCTGGAAGGCGACGAATACGATTATCTCAGTTACGTTGACTGTTACAACGTAAGCAACTTCAAGGGGCTTGAGCTCCTTCCCGTCACAGCCATCGGTTTCCGATACACCGGCGACCTGGATGATGAGAGGTGCTACGCGGTGAAGTCGGCTGACTTCGGCACGTTGTGCCCGAACCTGGAAACGCTCAACGTTCTCAACGCCCTCGGTCTGGAGAGCCTTGACCTTTCGCGCAACACCAAGCTGATTAACTTGCGCCTTTGCAATTGCCCCGTGCTGAAGGACGTCAAGTGGTCCAAATCAATCGAACGCCTTTCTTGCGAAGACCTCCTGTGCATTCCTGCCATCAATGGAAGCGATGTGCCCAGCCTGAAAAATCTTATAATTGAAAGTTGGGATGTGGAATCCTCCGTTGAGAATATCAATTTCGCGGGACACCAGAACATTGAGTCCTTCGATATTCATGGCTGTGAAGACAACAGACAGAACATCAATACCTTCTATGTGGAGGACTGTCCTAATCTGGGGTACATTAGTGTTCGCTACGCAACAGTTCAGGGGTTCACGATAAAGAACTTACCAGTGCTGAATGACTTCGATCTCAACTATACTACGGCAGAAAACGTTGATATACAGGAGTGTCCTGAACTCGACAGAGTGTTGTGCGCCGAGAATGAGCTCGGCACCCTGAACCTCAGCAACAATCCTGAGCTCTGGGATGTACAGTGCAACGACAACAAGCTCAGGAACTTCATTGTCGATAACTGCCCCAATCTCAATACTGTGTACGCCTTCAACAACCAGCTGATGTGGCTGGATATGACGGATGTGGTTTGCGAGGATGTTGTAACGGCATTTTTCCGGGTTGATAACCAAACCCCCACCGTTCAGGCCGTGAAGATTTCTCCTACTGAAGTTGGTCTTCGTGTTCACGAGCGTCTGGACGTGGACCGTGTGCTGAACCTTAAAGCCAAGGGACAGGCCATGGAGCCGAAGGAAATCTTCGTGGACGGTATCCGTTATTTCGTAATCTACAACAACGGTCCCGAAGTTGAAAGCCTTGTGGGTGCTGCCGGTACTGAATACGAGTATCAGACCAAATGGCCCTATCCCTTCCACGCAGCCGATGAGCTTTACGAAGGCGACTCCAAGGACGACAACCTGCCCGTTACACTGAACGTGACCAGTTGGACCAAGCATCCCGCCTTCATCAAGTTGAGCCAGAACATCGTGAGGGGTGTCTATGGAGAGCCCGCGCCGCAGGCTCCTACCGTAACCCGTTCCCAGGACTATGACGGCAAGCTAACCTGGAAATCCGGCAACGAGAATGTAGTGAAGGTGAATGCCGAGACTGGTGAGCTTACCGTAGTGGGCGCCGGCACGGCCACCATCACCATCAGCGGTGCAGAGACCGACTACCGTCTGGCTCCTTCGGACATCAGATATACAGTAGTCATTGACAAGGCCACTCCGACTTTCGCATTTGAGATGGCTGAGGTTGACGCCCCTGATGGCGTAGTACCTGAGAACAAACTTAACGTAGGAGTGTATGACGGTGCTGTAGCCTACACATCTTCTGATGAGGAGATTGCTGAGGTTGACGCTGAGGGTAAGGTTACCGTAAAACAGGACGGTAGCGTTACCATCACTGCGACAGGTGCCGGGACTGGCAACTGCTATGAGGCCGTACCCGCACAGTATGTCATAAACATCACAGGTGTAACTTCAGTAACCGACATTGCTGTCAATGCATCTTCTGATCAGGTTTACAATGTGGCTGGTCAGCGCGTCAACTCCGGCATCAAGGGTATTCAGATTATCAACGGCAGAAAAGTCCTGAAGGAGTAATCCTGACGGAATGCCATAATAATTGCGGCCCTGCTCCTGCTCTGGAGCGGGGCCGCAGCACGCAATATTCCGTTGTCTGTAGAAATGCCCTGCTTGTTATTTGTCGGAAGAGTATTTGATGCGGTTTATGCCGTGGCTGTTCAGAGTTCTCTGGATATCCTCATAGTACGAATAGTCCATTTCGAAGAATTCGCGGCGTCCGTTAATCACATCGTCAATGGCGTTGTCCAGATTCTCCGGCGTGACTGTCACTGCGGCATTGGCGGGAGTCTTGCAAGACTTGAACAGAGCCACATTCATCTCCTTCATATAGGACACTCTGACTGATTGGAAGTCGGAGTCTTGAAGCTTGAAGTTGATAGGAACTGTGAATGTTACACGGACAGCCTTTCCCTGATTTGTTCCCGGTTTCCAGGCGGGCATATTGGAAATGCATCTCATAGCTTCCGCGTCAAGCAGTTCGTGCACGCTTTTGACTACTTCCGCATTGGATATGCTGCCGTCCTTCTCAACAATAAACTGTATCAGCACACGGCCCTGAATGTTATTGTCGCGAGCCTCCTCGGGATATCGGATATTACCTTGGAGATACTGCAGCATCGCCACATAACCTCCGGGGAACTTCGGCATATCTTCAACCACCATAAGCGGCTCGTCATTTGATAATTTTTCTTCGATAGACTTCTGTTCTTCTGCCGTTTTCTCCAAGATCTCGTCTATTAAGTCTGCCGGAACTTCCTCCTTCCCGTTTACAAGTACCTTGGTGACTCTTCGTCCATTTACGATTGCATAGCCTTCGCTGTCCTTCTCCGGTTCCTGTCCCAGATTTCGAACTATGGCATCGAACAGCGGAGTACCTAAGACAGACTGATACACAATATTCAGACCGTTGTTTTTGCGCAGAATGTCCTTTACCTCAGATAATGTCTCCGGTTTTTCATTCTCACCGAAAGCAATTATGGCTTTGCTGATATTTCTGTCCTTGATAATTTTGCCCAGTTCCTTCACATCTCCGACTGGGGTGAAAGCATCTGTGGGCTCTGAATCAGGCAGCTGATAGCTAATGCCACGGTCTATCAGAATGTTAATGACATTTTCATTGTCGGTGTCATCCGAACCGGTTTCAGACTGCAGTCCGGCGGCATTGGCATTGTTCGCGCAGAGCAGTGACATAAGTCCTATTACAGGAATTACGGCAAGGAGATACAGCATCCTCCTTTTCATTGTCTTTTCTTTTTTCATCATAATGATACGTTGTTTAATGTTCAAATTGAAAGAACTTGCCAGCGCATAGGCCTCTGCACCAACGGTTCTCATTATCAAAAGTCTCTGGTAATCCTTTTCTACTATTCCGTAACGGTTGATCACTTCGTCATCGGCCTCATATTCGTGGACTATCTTTATTTCCTTCATTATCAGCCAGCATACAGGGTTGACAATGGTACAGGCAAGCAGGAACACCAGGTCAGCGTAGTGGCCCAGCCTGATGTGCGATATCTCATGGCGGATGCTGGCCCGGCGTGCGAATCCGTTCTCGGCATTGGAGATGACAATGTAGTTCATCCAGCTGAACGGGCCGAACTGCTCATCGTGCGATACCACGCGGATGTGTCCCAGTCTGTGCACAGTCTTGCCTTTCAGGAACCGTCTTGTCTTGATGATGGAACGTGTCCAGCCGATTATCAGTACAATGACATAGACTGCCCAGCAGCCCACAAGCAGCCAGGCCCACGAAAATCCAGATGTTGCCTGAGCAGCCTCTGATACGCTGGCAGCGTTGCCGTAAATGGTCACTTCCTGAAGTGTCTGGGCGAAATAGGTCTCGTGAATGGGAACTACCGCAGTCTGCGGTACGGATAGATGTGTAAGCGGAATGATTGCTGACAGAACTGTCGCGCCCAGCAGATAGCACCTGTTGAAGCGGTGCAGGGTGGTGCCGCTAAAGCAGAGCTTATAGACCGCCAGCTGCAGAATTAGCGTCATCGCCCACATCAGTATGAATAGGAATGCATTGCCCATAGCTCGTGATTATTTGTCTTCGACCATACGGATCAGTTCCTTCAGCTCGTCGATGCTGACCTCCTGCTGCTCCACCAGACAGGAGATGAAATCCATATACGAGCCGGCAAAGAGCTTGCTCACGCTGTCGCGGTTCAGCATCTCGGCATACTTCTCCTTTGTTATGGCAGCCTCATACATAAAGAATCTTGCGCCCAGTTCCTTGTGGCTGACCATGCCGCTGTTCTCCAGACGACGGACGAAAGTTGATACTGTGTTGAAGTGCGGTCTCGGTTCGGGAAGTCTCTCTACAAGGTCGCGCATTGAGAGCGCCCCGTTTTCCCAGAGCACGTTCATAATCTCTAATTCTTTGTCTGTGAGCTTTTTCATCTTTTTACAAATTGATTTCGATGCAAATAAACTACATTGTGTAATTACCTCCAAACGTTTTTGCGTTTTTTATGAATTTTGTTGTAGTTATAAACATTCTCCGACTGCTCCGGAATTGTTGCCGGCGTAAGGCCTCACCACATTTGCGATGAGGTCTCATTGCAATTGCTTCAAGTAATGAGATGAAATGAACGGAACTGCATGCTTCAGGCCCGACAGCGCTCGCGCGCACAGTACATTGCAGGGTTATTGTACTCTAATAAGACAAAAGGTTAACAAATAACGTTGTTATCTACAGAGCAAAAGGAAAAGGAAAAGAAAAAAGAAAAGGAGAGTAACAGATATAGGCTATGGATAAAAAAGTGACCCCGTTGGGATTCAAACCCAAGACCTTCAGAACCGGAATCTGACGCTCTATTCAGCTAAGCTACGGGGCCGGTGTTGCCTGCAAAGATATAAAAAAAGAAGGAGATAAAAGTTCTGCCAGATAGATTAATGCAATTTAATATTCGTAAATTTGCAGCAGAAGATAAAAGGCTCTTTGCGGCTCACACTTGACAACTGCTACAACATGGGTTCTGTCAATGCGGACAAAAAGTCTGCCGCCCTCTGCGGCTTTGCAAAGAAGAATGCCCTGGTCACTAGCTGCTGGAACACAGGCAGCGTGACTGGTTACGAATCCGGCAAGGGCTTTGTACGCGGCGATGATGATGCCGCACCGGAAATCCACAACTGCTACGTTGCCTTAAGTCTCTCAGCTCTGAAACAGGATGAAGTTGAATCATTCACTCCCGATGATGCAAAGAACGGCACGCTCTGCTACAAATTGAACGGATCCAGCAACGACGCCAGCGTTGGGCTGCCGTGGGAGCAGGACATCACTTCCGGCGCCGCCTATCCAAGCTACAAGGGCTACAGCGAAGAAAGAAAGGGCATTTACACAAGCAGAATGGTTTCCGGCCGGTATGGCACGGTGGTATTGCCTTACACAGTCCAGTCAAATGATTCAATCCGTTTCTACACACTGACTGACGTTACAGAATCATTGCTTCATTTCAACAGTGTGGATACGCTGGAGGCGGGTACACCAGCCATATTCCGTGTCGCAAGCTCCGGAACATATGAATTCATCAGCATCACCGGGGAATTCAGCGTTGAACTCAATGATATTGAAAAAGAAGGCTGGACAATGACCGGGAATCTTGACATTGATGGCAAAGACATGGTGTTCACTGACAGTGCTCAGCTTAAAAACCTGTATTACATAAGCGATGAAAAGATAAAGAGCGCCACAAACAAACTGACCATATCACCGTTCCGAGCTTACATAATAGGACCATCAAACGGCAGTTCCGCCCCGGCGCGCACTCTGAGCGTATCTTTTGACGATGAAGGCTCCACCACAGATATCCGTTTCGTACGGACAGATGTACAGGACAAGGTAACGACAGGTGAGTCATACAACATTTCAGGTCAACGTGCAGGTTCACTTCAGAAAGGTATCATAATAGTTGGCGGCAAGAAATTTTTCATCAAGTGAGAGAACAGTCATTATGAAGAAGCCATATTCCAATCCCGCGATAAAGGTTATTGCCATTCACACAATGGCTATCATGCAATCCTCCCAGTTCCCTGACAGCCTTGATTTTGGCCCTTCGGGAGATACAGATTACGAAGGATTTGCGGAATAACCCCGGTGTCACGCGGAAGATTCCAACCCACAACTTTATAGTAAGGCAAATAGCCTTGAACATATCAAAGTAAAACGTAGGCCGATGTGAGAGGTGGAAAACGAAAGTAGGAAGAAAACTACTCGTTTTCCTCCTACTCGGTCAGCTTGATTCCCTATCAATATTAATAAAGCTGATGGCCAAGGATAAGACGGTCGGTGCTGTCATCGACGGTCCAGATCTGAGGCTTGCGGGCACCGTTCTCGCCCTCTGCGTGGTGGACGATGTAGAGCAGCTGGCCCTCGAAGGTGCGGAACAGCATTCCGTGGCCTGAGTTATCGCCCTTGAATGCCTTCTCCTCCTGAATCCACGGACCCTTGATGCTGCCTGAGGTGGAGTAGGCTATGCCCTGAGCGTAGCGGTTCTCGCCCCAGCTGGACCATAGCATTCCAAGGACACCGGTCTGTGTGCGGAACATCTCCGGACCATCGGTCACCCAGCCTGGCATCTTCATGCCGAAGGTGGCCTCGCCGATGGAGTTCATCTCCTTTGACCAGGGAGCCTCGCTGGCGCGGAACATTGTGGTAGGGTTGGCGGTGCGGTACTTGAGGTCCTTGGTAAGAGGCATATAGTCTATTGTGCCGTCTATGAGCTGAGTCCATTCGTGGACGAATACCATATATACGGTATCATTCTCCTCGTACAGAGTACCGTCGATGATGTCCCAGTCGGTAGGGCCCAGACAGAAGGTTGAATCCGGAACAAGCGGCTTGTAAGGGCCGTCAATCTTATCGGAGACAAGCAGCTGGGTCTGATTCAGAGGCACGTTGTAGCGGCGCGGAACCTGCTCGATGCAGATGCGATGGCTGTTCCAAGTGCCTGCGTAGTAGTATTTGCCGTTGAACTTGTGTATCTCGGCAGCGGCTACGAAATTGCCCTGCATCCAAGTGCCTGACAGGTCAATCACGTTGTACGGGCCTTCCCAGTTCTGCAGGTCCTTGCTCTTGTAGAGCGAGCCTCCTGTGCTGGTGAGCCAATAGGTCTTGGTCTCCTGGTCCGGGTATATGAACGGGTCGCTCATAGAGAGATCCTTGATGTTCTGTACTCTGACCTGTTGTGCAGGGCGCTGCATACCTCCGGCGGGCATCTGCATCGGCGGGCGCTGCATAGGTGGACGCTGGGCGTTCTGACCGCCTTGTGGCGGACGCATGGCCGGCATCATTCCGCCGAAGTTTCTCTGGCCCGGGTTGGCCGACGGCGCCTGCTCACCGAAAGGTACGGAAACAATCTTCTCGTTCGTGAAATCCTGCTGAGCCTGTACGCTTCCAATACTCATAGCGGCAATTATCATAGCTGCCGCTGTCTTGTACAAACAATGATTCATCATAATATGGTTTGATAAAGTTCAAATCTATAGTTTACGTTTCCCGAAGGAAAGCCTTTTAGTGTCGCAGGGAATATGGTGTAATTCCCGGAGACACTACAAGGATTTCCTTCATAGCAATATCTTTATAAACATTGCAGCAACAGTTACTTGTTGATAGCCTTTGCGACCTCATCGCAGGCCAGATTCAACATCACGTAATTAGGAACAGAGTTGATACAGCACTCGTTCTCTCCCCAGAGGAACGGATAGTCATCCTTGTTCTCTAGGAAGTCCGGTTTCTTGACTATAAGACCAGGAACAACGCCGCCTGGAATAACAGTATAGTCAGCGCGGTTGTTGCTGTAGGCCACCTTCTTGGTGTTCACACCAACCGATGTGATGAACGATACATTGCTGTAGGGATGACATCCGTAGATATAGTTGAGACCCTTCAGAATGAGCTCCGGATCAACCTGATCAGGGAACTGACGCCATATCAGGTAGAAGTTGAAGGCATTGCCTATAACCTGAGTGTTTCCGGCCCAGTTGCCTCCCTGAATAGGCACTCGGTAAGGATTGTTGCTGCCGGCGCGGGTCAGGTTCTCAACGTAAGCGGGGATAGCATCCTGCACCTTCTTCTGCGATTCCTTGTCCAGCATATCATATACCCTGAGCACATTTGCCAGATTGAAGTTCGGTGCTATTCCGCCGCCAAAGCTCTGGGCGTTGGCTCCCTGCGGGTTAAGCTGGTTCATAATGACCGGCATGAAGACATCCTTGAAGCGCTGCTCGCCCGTAGCGTACCAGAGCTCGATGGCAGCGTTCACACGCGGGTCTCCATTACCGCCGCGACGGTTGTAATTCTGGCTCTGGGCCTGATCCTGGTTCTGGTTCCTGTTCTTCGGGTCCAGCTGCGGAGCGTATTCGTCCCAGAGCTTCAGGGCGTTCTTCAGAGAGCGCTCAGCCTCTTCGGGGAAATACTCCTTAAGCGGAATGTATGCGGATGCGAGTGATACGATTGTACCCATAGCGCTGCCCGCACCACCGCGTGAGGTGACTACAAAGCGGTCGTCAGGCGTGCCTGAACGTCCGTCCCTCACCTCGTAGAGCTTCAGCGACGGGTCATAAATCAGTCCGTCAGACAGCGTCATGGCGTCGCCCAGGTGATGATAGTGGTGCATATCGGGCTGGCCTATTACGTTAGCCACGAATCCTATGTTCTCCACCTGCGCGTTGATGTTCAGCGTGCCGTGCATAATCTGCTGAACAACATCAGGAATACCGTCCGGACGGTGAATGTCGGCATACTTGGTATCCTCGTCTATGAAAGTCTGGTCACGCATAGGCTTGAACAGCCGCCACAGCGACGAGAGGTCCTGAACCGTGTTGACCACGGAGTTTGCCTGGATGTCGAAGTCACCGGCGTCGTACCAGCCGCCTACCGCAAGTCCCGGAATGTGCTCCAGAGGCTTATACTTGGTGTTGGTGGTGTTGCCCATAGTATATCCGTCGTGCAGCTTGATGTTGAGCGGAGCCTGTACGGCATCGTCCATATTGGCGCGTCCGTGCCAGATGCGGTAGGCCTCATTGACCTCCATGTGGTCCATGTTCACAACCAGGGAGATATCCATCGAGGCATGCCACTTGTCGCTATAGACATCCTTGTCAATAGGGAAGGCGTTCGTCTCCACGCCGGCGTATTCAATGCTGTAGAGACCCGGCTCTCTCACATCGCTGAAGTCGATGGTAACGTAGTTGTAGCGGTTGTTGAAGATGCCCCACGGCTCCACCTTGGCGTTCTTGGCAACGCTCTTGGTGCCGTCGGCATTGACCTTGAGAATCTTGGCGGCTGTAGCAGGAGTGTCGTTCCTGTCAAGCTCCACCACGGCTACCTTCTTCTGTGCCGGAGTGTAGCCTATCTGCGAGAAGCCGATGTTCGGCTGGCGTGTCCACTGCTGATCGACGCTCGGTTCCACATACCATTCCAGCACCTTGCCGGTCTTGCCTGCGGGGAGCAGCGAGCGTACTACAAATGTGCCGTTCTGGGCCAGATGACGGCCGTCATATATGCTTACCTCAAGGTCTGATGTGATGCCTACGCGCAGATCCTTGTCCTCTGGTGCCAGTACAATCTGATGTCCTGTAGCCATTGGCTTGGCCACGAGGAACTCGCCGCGTCCGCGGTCGTCGAATGTGGACTCACCGTAGTACTGCGGAATCTTCTCCGATATGGGATGAACCTCGGTGTCGTGCTGAGGATATTTGGGGAGTATGCGGCCTGCGCCATCCACAAGGAAATTCTTGCCGAAGTACGATGCAGGGAAGAACTCCAGGTTCAGACCGGCCTTGCCCACGAGATTCTCCGGGACAGGCTTGTCCAGAAATACCTGTACGCTGCAGCCTTTGTCCTTGGGCTGAACGCGGATCTTCGATACGAAGTCGTAATCCTGGTAAGTCAGTTCCACCTCTATGTAATTCTGCTCGCGGTTCACAGTGCGGTCGGTCATCGTACCATAGATATCCCACTGCTCGGGGGTGTTCATAAAGCGGATGCCACCGCCGGTGCTGATGCGCTCGCCGCGCTGTATTATCTCTATTCCGGCCAGTTTCTCATCGCAGAAGCCACCGTTGTAGATGTTGCTGTAAACTAAAACATTGGCGCCTCTTTCCTCAAAGTACTCAAGGTCGTTCATCTTGAATGTCTGCGCGTTTGCGCCCAGACTTGCCAGGCCGAGCAAGGCCGCTCCCGCCATCAAAGTTTTTCTGACTTTCATATTCATAAATCTTAGGTTAGTCTGCTATTGTTTCTCAAAAATACAAAAACCCGCATAAATCACAACGGTTTGTTATGAAAATCTAAAAAGTTTAAGAGATAGGACCTCTATTGTTAAATTAATACCTAATTTTATGCCGTGAAATTACAACCATAATGAGTAGAATACTTTTTTCAACGGCCGTTGCCTTGATGACGGCATTCGTGACAGTGTCTGCCTCTGTTGACGTGACAAGTCCTGATGGCAAGTTGGTGGTCTCGGTTGATCTGGATCAGCCGTCATACACCGTAGTTTACAATGGCAATACCATGCTGGAGAGTTCTCCGCTCGGTCTGCAGGCTGACCTCAGCGCAAGCCCTATTCTCGGGGAGTATCAGCAGGATGACCGCCGTCTGCGCGAGGGTGACTTCACCGGCAAGCTTACCCTGACCAAGGAGGAGCGCAATCTGATAGACAAGGAGTACGAGATGAACCGCAGCAAGTTCTCCAAGATTCATTATGTGGCCAACGAGCTGCTTCTGACAGTAGAGAATGAGGCAAGACATCCGTTCCAGATAACCTTCCGTGTAAGCGACAACGACATAGCCCTGCGCTACACCATCCTGAAGAAGGGCGACCGCGCCGGCATCCGTGTCCTGAAGGAGACTACAGGTTTCCGCTTCCCGCAGGAGACCACCACATTCATCACTCCGCAGAGCCGCTCAATGGTTGGCTGGCAGCGTTCCAAGCCAAGCTACGAGGAGGGCTACTCCAACGACGGCGCCATGACGGACCGCTCGCAGGGTCACGGCTACACCTTCCCGGCACTTTTCCACGTGGGCGACAAGGGCTGGGTGCTGCTGAACGAGACCGGTGTCGATAGCCATTACTGCGGCTGCCACCTGAGCGACTATACCGACGGGGTCTATACCATCGCATTCCCTATGATGGATGAGAACAACGGCAACGGCACGGTGGAACCGGCATTCCGCATTCCGGGATCGACTCCGTGGCGCACCATTACCGTAGGTGACAATCTGGCGCCGATTGTGGAGACAACATCGGCTTGGGATAATGTGGAGCCTCTCTACGAGACGAAGCATGACTACAAGTTCGGACGCAGCACCTGGAGCTGGATTGTATGGCAGGACGCATCGTGCAACTACGATGATCAGGTCAAGTTTATCGACCTTGCGTCAGAGATGGGTTATGAGTATATCCTGATTGACGCAGGCTGGGATGTGAACATAGGCTATGAGCGTATGGAACAGCTCATCAAATACGCCAATTCCAAGAATGTGGATGTATTTCTGTGGTACAGCTCAAGCGGCTATTGGAACGACATCGTACAGAGTCCTATTGACAAGATGGACAACTCCATCGTCCGCAAGAAGGAGATGGCTTGGATGGAGAAGGCAGGTGTGAAGGGAATCAAGGTTGATTTCTGGGGCGGCGACAAGCAGGAGACCATACGTCTGTATGAGGAGGTGCTGAGCGATGCCGATGACCACGGCCTGATGTGTATATTCCACGGATGCACCATGCCGCGCGGCTGGGAGCGTATGTATCCTAACTATGTGGGCAGCGAGGCCGTTCTGGCATCGGAGAATATGTACTTCGGACAGGGTGCCTGCAACGAGGAGCCGTTCAAGGCCACTCTGCATCCTTTCGTACGCAACACTACCGGCTGTATGGAGTTCGGCGGCTGCTTTATGAACAGAATCCTGAACAGGCAGAACGCAGGACGCGGCTCACGTCTGATTACCACTCCGGTGTTCCAGATCGGTACCGAGATTATTTTCCAGAATCCTATCCAGAACATTGCCATCTGCCCGAACAATCTGACTGACGCACCGGAGATCTGTATGAATTTCCTGCGCGATGTTCCTACTACCTGGGACGAGGTGCGCTACATTGACGGCTATCCAGGCAAGTATGTAGTGCTGGCCCGCCGCCACGGTGACAAGTGGTACATAGCCGGTCTGAACGGAACGGGCGAGACTATCAAGCTGAAGCTCGACCTCAGTTTCCTGCCAGACGGGCAGATTACCTGCATCACTGATGGCAAGGACTTGAATCCTGTACAGACAGAGGTTAAGCTGAAGAGCAGTAAGCCGTATCAGTTCGAGATGAGGTCCAACGGCGCAACGATATTGATTTCCAACAAATAATATTATAATTCAAACTAATGAAGACATCAAGAAAACTGTTGCTCATCGCACTGGCAGGTCTTATGACCGCCTCCTGCGGCGGATCCGGGAAGTACGACTATCCTTTCCAGAACCCTAAGCTGTCAACCCAGAAACGTGTTGACGACCTTATGTCACGTCTTACTCCAGAGGAGAAGGTGGGACTCATTATGAACAAGTCAATATCAATTGACAGCCTTGGCATTCCATCGTACAACTGGTGGAGCGAGGCCTGCCACGGTGTACGTCAGGGTGGCTATACGGTCTATCCGCAGCCAATCGGCATGGGTGCCTCATTCAACCCGGATCTGGTATATCAGGTGTTCTCTACTGTATCTGACGAGGCCCGTGCAAACTGGAACCGCTCAGACCACAACATCTTCGGCGTGGAGATGGGCGCAAACTACGTACCGGGTAATCCTGAGCTTACATTCTGGTGTCCGAACGTGAACATCTTCCGTGACCCGCGCTGGGGCCGTGGCCAGGAGGCTTACGGTGAGGATCCGTATCATATGGGCGTTATGGGCGTAGCCAATGTAAAGGGTATGCAGGGTAACGACAAGAAATACTACAAGACTCACGCCTGCGCAAAGCACTATGCGGTTCACAGTGGTCCTGAGCAGCAGCGTCACCGTTATAACGCATCTGTCTCGATGCGTGACCTGTGGGAGACCTATCTGCCGGCATTCAAGAAACTGGTTCAGGAGGGTGATGTGCGCGAGGTGATGTGCGCATACAACCGCTATGAGGGCGATCCTTGCTGCGGCAGTGACCGTCTGCTCACCGACATCCTGCGTAACAAGTGGGGTTACAAGGCAATCGTTCTCACCGACTGCGACGCCATCAACAACTTCTACAACAAGAACCAGCACGGAACTCACCCTGATGCGGTATCGGCATCTGTTGACGCTGTCCTCTCAGGTACAGACCTTGAGTGCGGCAAGAGCTTTATGTCACTGGTTGGCGGCCTTCAGGATGGTAAGATCAACGAGGCTGACATCGATGTGGCTCTGCGTCGCGTGCTTACCGGCCGCTTTGAGCTCGGTATGTTTGACCCGGCTGAGATGATTCCTTGGGCAAATCTTGGTGAGGATGTAATCAGCAGCGAGGCCAACGACCAGCTGGCAGTTGAGGCTGCCCGTCAGGCAATGGTTCTTCTGAAGAACAACGGTGTACTGCCACTTGACAAGAACATCAAGAAGCTTGCTGTAGTAGGTCCTAACGCCAACGATGCAGGTATGATGAACGGTGAGTACGGCGGCAGTCCTACCGAGGAGCACACCCGTACATTGCTGGATGGCATCAAGAAGTTCTTCCCGAACACCGAGGTTATCTATGATAAGGCTTGCGAGATTCGCAACGAGTATTATACCACCTATTATACACAGGACTTCAACGGTGGTGAGGGCCTGAAGGCTGAGTTCTGGAACAATACCAGCTTCAGCGGCGCACCAGCCGTTACCGGCAACTACAAGGAGGTTAACTTCAGCACATTCGGTGCTTACAACTTTGCCGATGGCGTAGAGAAGGAGAATATCTCAGTACGCCTGACAGGTAGAATCATCGCTCCGTTCACTGGCGAGATGAACTACAACATCAGCGGTGACAATGGTTTCCGTCTGACCGTCAACGGCAAGCTCGTTGAGGAGCAGAAGGGTGGCCAGGGCCGTGGCGGCTTCGGCGGTTTCGGAGGCTTTGGCTTCGGTCGTGGCGCAGCGCCTCAGATGAAGTCTTTCAGCGTTGTCAAGGGTCAGCCTTACGACATCAAGATTGAATATACACACGCTACCGGTCAGTTCGCACGTCTGAGCGCTCAGATTTGCCAGCAGAAGATTGCTGAGTTCACAGACCTTGCCTTGAGTCTTGTTGATCAGAATGTAGATGCCATCATCGTCATAGGCGGTATTACTCCTTCTATGGAGGGTGAGGGCGGTGACAAGCCGGACATTGAGATTCCGGCTGTTCAGCAGCGTCTTGTACGCGCTATGCACTCAACCGGCAAGCCTGTCATCTTTGTTGACTGCGCCGGCTCGTGCATGGGCTTCGGCAGCATCGAGGATCAGATGGATGCTCTCATCCAGGCCTGGTATCCGGGTCAGGGTGGCTCACAGGCTCTCGCTGAGATTCTGAATGGCGACTGCAACCCATCGGCCAAGCTGCCTGTAACATTCTACAAGTCAACGGCAGACCTGCCAGACTTTGAGGATTACAGCATGGAGGGCCGCACCTACCGCTACTTCCGTGGCGAGCCTCTGTATCCGTTCGGCTATGGTCTTAGCTATACTACCTATCAGTATGGCGAGGGCAAGCTCTCAAAGAGCAGTATGAAGAAGAACGGCAGCGTTACCATCACTGTTCCTGTTACCAACACAGGCAAGGTTGACGGTACTGAGATTGTTCAGGTCTATGTAAAGAGTCTGGATAATCCGGATGCTCCTATCAAGGGCCTGCAGGGCTTCCAGAGAGTTTCTCTGAAGGCTGGTGAGACCAAGGATGCCGTCATCACACTGAACGGCGAGTCATTCCAGTACTACGATGAGAAGATTGACGAGGTATCAACCTTCGCCGGTCACTATCAGATTCTGTATGGATGCTCATCGGCAGACAAGGACCTTCAGTCGCTTGACTTCGAGGTGCTGTAAGCAGACTCTCTTTATAGTAATGATGCAGGCTCCGTCAAAAGCGGGGCCTGCATTGTGATATAATGCCTCCTTTTTTTATTGATATGTGGAGTAATGACAAGTTTTATTGTTAATTTTGGAAAATTCTGGAATTATCAGAGCAAAATTGAATTATGGAGAGCTTTAGGGTAATTGATGCCCACGCCCACTTGTGGATGGAACAGAATACGGTTGTGGATGGCCAGCCCATTCACTCGCTTGACGGAAACCGCAGCCGCAGCCTTTTCTTTGGCAACGAGGTGCAGATGCTGCCTCCGTTTATGATTGACGGACACAATACCGCAGAGGTGTTCCTGAGCAATATGGACTATGCCCAGGTGAGCGCCGCTGTAGTGGTACAGGAGGTGATTGACGGCAATCAGGACGCGTATCTTGCGGAGGTGCAGCGCAGATATCCTGACCGTCTCCTATGCTGCGGTATGATAGACTCCCGTACAAGAGAGCTTTCTGCGGCGCAGCTTGCCTTCAAGGCGTTCGCAATGCCCGGGCATCGCATCAAGGAGCCGTTGCAGGCTTTCCTGCCCCTGTTCAAGCAGCTGGAGCGCGAGGGCAAGTATCTGGATATGTGCCTTGCCGATGATGAGCGTCAGATAAGTGAGTTTGATGAGATACTTCAGGAGTGTCCGGACCTGAGGGTGGCGATTGGCCATTTCGGTATGGTTACCACGCCATCGTGGAGGCGGCAGATTCTTCTGGCGCGCCATAAGAACGTGATGATAGAGAGTGGTGGCATAACCTGGCTTTATAACAGCGAGTTCTATCCCTATCCGTCGGCTGTGCGTTCCATCAGAGAGGCCGCCGATATGGTGGGTATGGACAAGCTTATGTGGGGCAGCGACTATCCGCGCACAATAACCGCCATCACATACAGGATGTCGTACGATTTTGTCTGCAAGTCAGACCAGCTGACATCAGACCAGAAGGCTCTTTTCCTGGGTGTCAACGCAGAGCGCTTTTACGAATTGAGAGGACTTGTGGATTTACCTTATATAAAGAATATGAGCGAGTAGCTCTTTTCACCAGATTATTATGGGAAGAAACATATTGATGCTCTCCTGCCTGATAACGGCTTTTTGCCTGTTTGATGGATGTGACTTGCAACTTTCAGATGAGCGTTACGCCGACGCTAGCCTCTGGTATGACAGCGGGCGTGACATTGATCCTGACAAGGCGGATGTGTTCTATCTGCTGCCATCGGCGGTTTATGACTGGACAGACTCTGCGGGTGTGCTGCGGCATAATGCCTGCATCACAGACTCGGTGCATCGTGTCAGGATGGCCCGCTCTTTCCCGATTGCCGATGAGATTTTCGGCGACAGCGCCAATTTCTTCTCGCCCTATTACAGTCAGATTACGCTGAATGCCTGGACAATGGGCGAGGCGGAGCGCCAGGAGTATCTGAATGTGGCTCTGGATGATGTCCGCTCTGCGTTCAGCTACTATCTGGAGCATTGGAACCAGGGCCGTCCGTTTGTGCTGGCGGGTTTCAGCCAGGGTGCCAGATGTGCGCTGCAACTTATCAAGGAGATGACTCCGGAGGTGTCGGAGCGTATGATTGCCGCATACCTGATAGGCTATCACGTCACTCAGGATGAGATAGACGGTTGCGATAACATACGTCCGGCGCAGGGTGCTGACGACACGGGAGTCTGCATCACTTACAGTACCGTTACTGACGTGAATGCCGTATCTCCGCTCATCAGCGGTGGCAATGCTATGTTAATAAACCCGGCGTCGTGGACACTTGATGAGATGCCTCACGCTGTGAATGATACGGTAACCGTACGCATAGACCGTAGTGAGATGGTGCTGGTGGCCCACGGAATAGAGCCTTCACAGTACATAAAGCCGCGGCTTGCCGCAATGTTCCCGGTGGGAAACCTGCATCTTGTTGAGCTGGAGCTTTACAAGAGGCAGTTGCGCGAGAATGTCAAGTTGCGTATCCGTAGCTTCGGTAAGTAATCCGTTAAAATATTAACCAATAAATAAGTAACCCGAAGTGTGAAACAGTATCATTATCAGCATAATCTCTGCTTTGGACGTTTTGGCCTCTCTGTGATACTTACGCTTGGATGAAGTTTGATCAGGCAAGGTGTATTTTTTGACCTGAGAATCAAAAAATTTGCAGAAATCATCGGCAAGACAGAAAATTTCAGGACTACGCTTGCGCTTGAACGAAGTGAAAAATTTTATCGTCGGTGAGCATAGCGGGTGTTTGTTGTGGTTTTTTGTCTAGTCCACTGTAAATTTACGACAGATCCCGCTAATCACCAAATTATCAATTAGATATATTTCATCGAACTCAAGTTACTATATCATGATGGACCACGGTCTGAGAGACGTGTCCAAACAAATTGGGAGCATGAATGCCCAATTCAGACTGATGGGCTTCATGAAGATGTTCGTCACGAATTCCATAAGCAAGCTGGCATCGGACAGTATCAGACAGGGCTACGACAGAAAGGCCGACTGGGAGAATGACTTCGATGACGTTGAGGACCCTGACGTGCGCCGTGAGGTCATGCGGACCATAGCGGAAACGCCAGGCAGGAAAGGGCGCCCGCATCTGGAGCAGAAAGCTTTCATCATGCAATATGCGCATTCAGCGGGATGGAATTCAAGTATGACCGCGCGCAGAGAATGTCCACCCTGATTGAGTTCAGACATGCCGAATTCGAAGCGTCACATGATCCGAGGAATCTGTGTGGAAAACGCATGATCAGACTGTGGGCGGACATGTTTGGTGAGGTGGAATGACTAACCTTGAAAAGAGGGTGAACATTACCGAATATTTGCTTGTCTTATGGTTTTCGCTCACTTTATGTTGCAAGAATAAATGATTACTAATTGTTTGACATTAAGCACGTTAATAAAATGCTGCAATTTGCAGCACACTTTCTTGCTAAAATACAGAAAAAGTGTATTTTCTTTGCAAAAACAAAATAACTGAAGGAATGAAAGTAAGAAGGATTATCTGGGCACTGCCATTCATAATGGTGTCTTGCTTAAACTAC
>JAZLLE010000031.1:0-24912 GCA_045597985.1 Bacteroidaceae bacterium
TCCTGAGAGGCGAGGCTTTGCGGCATTATTAGTTGAGGCCACGTTCGTTTCATTTCAAGTAATGAAACGAACGCGGTGAGGCCCCATTCCATTCGTTTCAAATAATGAAATGAAACCGCGCAAAGTATCAGTGATTATTGATGTGGCTTAGCCTTCAATTCAACATTACGGCTCACCCGAAAAACTGCGGGATTATGCTGATAATGATACTGACACCGTTCTTTCGAGAATTTTGTCGTAAACATGCTCGGAGCTATTGCCTTATACTGCTTCTTTCCGAAGAAGTCATGTATCAACATCGTCAAAGCAGCTGATAATCAACTGACTTTATTCTAAGCAAATTCGTCGGACTCACGTTAAAATAGACTGGAATTCAGAGAACGCCTTAATCCAGGCAGGCATCAAGCGCCCGCCTGATGGCGTCGGTATCCATATTCTGGCCAATAAAGACCAGTTTCTGCATCCTGTCGCCATACTCTGGATCCCAGTCGCGCTGAAGAGCAGCATCGTGCGCAAGTTCCCGCATAAGCTCATCCTCTGGCATTGTGGCATACCACTGGCCCACATTCTTCATTGATATCTGGGTCCCGGCCTGCTCAAAGATGTAACATACATCAAACTCCTCCGAGAAATAACACATTCCTTTGGCACGGATTACTCCCGCCGGCCAGTGTCTTGCTACGAAGAAGTCAAATTTATCAAGATTGAGAGGTCTGCGGCTGAAATAGACATAGGTTCCGATGCCATACTCAAGAGCCTCGCCCTCTTCCTCCTCCGCACCTTTCTCCACTTCCGTTATCCAAGTGGCAGATGCGGCTACGGAGTCATAGTTGAAAAGTCCTGTGTTCAGGATTCCATCCATATCAACCTCACCGAAATCACATTCAATTATCTCAGCCTTTGGTTGCAGGGCACGTACTATCTCACGGACTTTTCCAAGCTCTGAGGCGCTTACTTCCGAGGCTTTATTCAGAAGTACTATATTACAGAACTCTATCTGCTGAATAACCAGATTCTCAATATCATCCTCCGCAATGTTTCCACGCAGAAGGTCCTTGGCACAAGAGAACTCATCGCGCATACGGCGGGCATCGACAACCGTTACAATACAATCCAGGCGAGCCGTGCCATTACTGGTATATTTCTCACCCATATACGGTATTGAGCAGATGGTACGCGCTATCGGCTCCGGCTCGCAGATGCCACTTGCCTCTATCACCAGATAATCAAACTTGCGCATAGACACAATATCGTTTATCTGCTCCACCAGATCCATCTTCAGAGTACAGCAGATGCAACCGTTTGTAAGAGCCATAAGACTCTCATCACGCTTGCCTACCACACCGTCTCTCTCTATCAGGTCCGCGTCTATGTTCACCTCACCTATATCATTGACTATGACCGCAAACCGCAAGCCTTTCCTGTTCGTGAGTATCTTATTTACAAGTGTAGTCTTTCCGCTGCCAAGATAACCGGTCAGCAACAGCACGGGAGTCTCTTTCATATTTAATTATGGAGGTTGATGTTTTGTATGAAAAAAGACAGTCTGCAAGGTTCTCGCCAGGCAGACTGTCAGATAAATCAATCAGTGACGGAATCAGAGAGTACCCTGCTCAGCCTGCTGAATCATATTCTCATTTGCAGAGATGAATATCTCTACGCGACGGTTCTGTGAGCGTCCCTCCTCTGTTGAGTTGTCTGCGACAGGCATTGAATAAGACTTGCCCTCGGATGTCATACGCTCTTTTGCAATTCCGCAATCTGAGAGATATTTTGACACTGCATTGGCTCTCTGAAGAGACAGTTTCTCATTAACCGCATCGGTACCGGTGTTATCGGTATGGCCATAGACAGTGATGTCGGTCTCAGGCAGATCCTTCATCTGCTCAGCGAATGACTTCAGAGCCTCCTTTGACGCAGCGCTCAATGTAGAGCTGTTGGTCTTAAACAGAATACCGCTCTCGAATGTAACCTTGATGGCGTCCAAGCCGTTCACATCCTGTACAGTCTCAACCTGAGCGTTCTCAATTGCGGCAAGTTCCTTAGCCTTCTGATCCATCTTATTACCAATAATCGCACCAACACCGGCACCAATCATTGTACCTATTGCGGAACCAATGGCGGCGCTCTTGCCATCCTTGCCAATCAATGCGCCCACACCAGCACCTACAGCTGCGCCGCTGCCTCCGCCTATTGTAGCGCCAGATGCAAGTTTAGACCAAGATGAGCATCCCGAAAACACCAGAGATGCAGAGAGAATAATAGCCAATACCTTTTTCATTTTTGTATTTTTAAAGATTATGATGCAAAATTAATAATAATTCCAAATACAAAGCAGTATGGATTCAAAATAAGTTGCGACACAAATATGGTTCATACAAAAAACATTTATACTTTTACAATGTGGTATTCAACCCTCAGAAAGAGACAACATGCATAAAGACATAGATACACTTCTTAATGTATATGACACTTCTGACAAAAGTTTAGTGCAAATGGCATACAGTGCGGCACTTGCATCGCTGACAGAAGTGACAAGGAGTGACGGCTCGCCATTTATAAGCCACCCGCTGAATGTGGCTTATATCTCTGCTTTTGAGATAGGGCTTCCTGCTCCGTGCACGGCAGCTGTTTTTTTGCACGAGGCCATAACAAGAGGTAATGCAGACATCAGCATTCTGAATGATTTTCCCGCCGACGTAACCACGCTTGTGCAAGGATTGAATCATATATCATCAATAAAGCCAAAGGATACAAGACTTGAGGCCGAGAACTACAAGAAACTGATAGTAGCCTACTCGTCCGATCCACGCATCACAGTACTGAAACTGGCAGACAGGCTGGAGGTGATGCGCTCGCTGGATATTTTCCCCAAGACAGCCAGAGACAACAAGATACTTGAGACTCTGCTCCTGTATATTCCGCTGGCACACCAGTTAGGCCTCTACAATATGAAGAGCGAGCTGGAGGACATTTATTTCAGATATGCCGAGCCACAGCAGTACCGTTCCATAAAGAACAATCTTCTGGCCACCGAGAAAGATAGAAAAAAGATAACAGAACAGTTCATTGAGCCGCTCAAGGAGAAACTTAAGGAAGCCGGTATCTCATACACGCTGAAAGCCCGCACCAAGACAGCCTACTCCATCTGGACCAAGATGAGGAAGCAGAATGTCGGGTTCTCCGGCGTGTTCGATGTTTTCGCGATCAGGTTCATCATTGACCCGGAGCAGAGCGAGTCGGTCACAGACCAGCAAGGCAATGCGCTGGAAGGCATTGAGTTGGAAAGAGCCCTATGCTGGAAGGTGTTTTCTTTCGTCACCGAAAGATACAAGTCAGACACCAGCCGTCTGCGAGACTGGCTCACCAAGCCCAAGCCCAACGGATATGAATCGCTGCATATTACAGTAAGCGACAATGACGGCGCGGTACTTGAGGTGCAGATACGCACGCTCCGGATGGACGAGACAGCCGAAAAGGGACTGGCATCGCACTGGTCTTACAAGGGAATACACTCCGAGGAGAAGCTTACCACCTGGATGAAAGCGGCAAGAACTATGTTGGAGCAGGGCAAGAGCGGCCAGACGCTCTCTCCTCGCGACTACGGAGAGGAGGAAGTCCTGCCAACGCCACCGGCCGACGACATTTTCGTTTTTACGCCGTCCGGGGAACTTCGCCGGCTGCGTTCGGGATCAACAGTCCTCGATTTCGCATTCGACATCCACACAGGACTTGGATGCCGTTGCACAGGAGGGAAAATAAACGGCAAGGGCGTCTCAATACGCGACGTGCTGCACACAGGTGATGTTGTGGAGATTATTACAAGCAGGAACCAGCATCCCACACAAGCCTGGCTGAACTTTGTTGTCACCGGTAAGGCGAGAAGCAAAATACGGCAAAAACTCAAGGAAGAGGAGTTCAAGATTGCCGCCCAGGGCAAGGAACTGCTGGAACGCCGTCTGAGAAACTGGAAAATGGAAATCTCAGACCAGGAGCTTACCGATTTACTCAAAAAGTGGCAGATAAAGACAAAGAACTCATTCTTTGCTGATCTGGCAAGCGGAAAGACCGACATAATAGCCGTACGGGATGCGATTCTGGCACAACGGGCAGAATTGAGCTCCGTATCGCACGAGAGACAGGAGGAGCGCAAGGAATGGGAGCGCACCGCCTCTCAGCAGGCATCTGGAAGTGACGACATACTGGTTTTGAATGCCGATGACGTGAGAGGTCTCGACTACAAGATGGCCCGTTGCTGCCACCCGGTATATGGTGATGAGGTGTTCGGATTTGTAACCATCCGAGAGGGTGTGAAGATACATCGTATGTCTTGTTCCAACGCCTCCAGGCTTATTGAGAAATATCCTTACAGGATACAAAAAGTCGTATGGAGCGACACGCCAAGCGGCGCAGGCTTCCAGACAACGCTACGCATCACAACAATACACGAGAACTCCGTAATAACACATATAAGCAATGTGACCGAGCAGTTCAAGGCATCAATACGCGGGCTGAATGTCTCAGAGAACCCACGAACCGGCACTTACGAGATTCAGCTCACCATTTCCGTCAGCAGCAACCTCGAGCTGAACAAGGTCATCGCAGGAATCCGCTCCATAAAGAGTGTTACAAGAGTCCTCCGCTCATAAAAATCATATAGCCGTCGGACACATGTTGATAACTAGGTTCGCGCACACGCGTAGGATTGCGTATTATTGAGTAACTTTGCGTACGAAAAAGAAAGCGTTCCGTCCGAATGATAGAAAAGCACATAATAATTGAGAATGTGGACCCTGTGGTTTTCTACGGGGTGAATAATTGTAACCTGCAGTTGCTTAAGGCTTTGTTCTCAAAGCTGAGAATAGTAGCCCGCGGGAACGTCATCCGCGCCATAGGCGACGAGAGCGAGACCGCGCGTCTTGAGGAGACCATTCAGAAGATTGAGCGTTTCTGCGCGGAGTACAACTCACTCAAGGAAGAGAACATCATTGACATCGTAAATGGCCAGACGCCATCTGGCGAGAAGGTGGACAATGTGATAGTCTTTGGCGTTACAGGCAGACCAATCGTGCCACGCAGCTCAAACCAGCTCAGACTTGTTGAGGAATACTCCAGAAACGATATGCTTTTCGCTATTGGACCAGCCGGTTCCGGCAAGACATACACAGCCATAGCACTTGCAGTGCGCGCGCTTAAGAACAGAGAGGTCAAACGCATCGTGTTGTGCCGACCGGCTGTTGAGGCAGGAGAAAAGCTTGGATTTCTTCCCGGAGACATGCGCGAGAAGATTGATCCGTTCCTGCAACCGCTGTATGACGCCCTTCAAGATATGATTCCAGCAGGGAAACTGAAGGAGTATATGGAGCTGAACGTAATACAGATTGCCCCGCTGGCCTTCATGCGCGGACGCACATTGAACGACGCGGTAGTCATTCTTGACGAGGCACAGAACACCACCCCGCAACAGATAAAGATGTTTCTGACCAGAATGGGATGGAACACCAAGATGATTGTCACCGGAGACCTCACGCAGATAGACCTGCCGCCCACGCAGACTTCCGGCCTGGTACAGGCTCTTGAGGTGTTGAGAGGCGTGGAAGGCATCGCGGTTATCCGTATGACAAAAAAGGACATTGTACGCCACAAGCTGGTAACGAGAATAGTTGACGCATACGATGCTTACGACGAGACGCACAAGCCCCGCCGTGCCGATGCCGCAAATATGAACGACGATTTAAAACAAGATAAGAAATGAGTAAGGCTTTAACAGGAACTGAGTTTAAGTTTCAGGGACAAAAGAGTGTTTATCACGGTAAGGTTCGCGATGTTTACAACATCAACGACGACCTGATGGTAATGGTAGCGACAGACCGCATATCGGCTTTCGACGTTATTCTTCCAAAGGGCATTCCATTCAAAGGACAGGTTCTGAACCAGATTGCCGCCAGTTTTCTTGATGCGACGGCAGACATTGTACCAAACTGGAAACTGGCCACACCGGATCCTATGGTGACAGTAGGCCTCAAGTGTGAGGGATTCCGCGTTGAGATGATCATCAGAGGCTACCTGACCGGATCCGCCTGGCGCGAGTACCGCGACGGGAACCGCACACTCTGCGGCATCACACTGCCTGACGGAATGAGGGAGAACCAGAAATTCCCTGAGCCCATCATCACCCCTACGACAAAGGCCGAGGAAGGACACGACGAGAACATATCAAAGGAAGAGATCATAGCTCAAGGCCTGGTAAGCAAGGAGGATTACGAGCTGATGGAGCAATACACCCGCGCGCTTTTCAAACGTGGCACAGAGATAGCAGCCGGCAAGGGACTTATTCTGGTTGACACAAAATACGAGTTCGGTAAGCGCGACGGCAAGGTGTATCTGATTGACGAGATTCACACCCCCGACAGCTCACGTTACTTCTATGCCGACGGATACGAGGAAAAGTTCCTGAAAGGCGAGCCACAGAAGCAGTTATCAAAGGAGTTCGTACGTCAGTGGCTTATTGAGCACGACTTCATGAACCGTCCGGGCGACGTGATGCCTGAGATAACCGACGCATACGCAGAGAGTGTGTCAGAGCGCTACATTGAGTTGTACGAGCATATTACCGGTACAAAATTCGAGAAGGCCGGTTGCGAGGACATCGCAGAGAGAATTGAGAAGAACATCAGCAACTGGCTTGCATCAAGATAATGATTACTTTCCTGCTATTTATTGTACTGATAGCCATCTTTATACTGAAAGCTGTCAAGGCAAATATCAAGGCCAATCCGAACGACGTGTGGACTCCCGCAAGAGAAGGCGGTATTGAGGATGAGCATTCCAGTACCCAATACACTGCCCCAACGGCGAGTAAACCCAATCCCGAGCCGGAGGTAGTGACCGCGCCGGTGGAAGAGCCAAAGCTACAGCCTATAGAGGCCAGTCATAAAGAGCAGGAGAAAAGGTCCGTTCCAGAGCGCACGCCTTTTGCGCCAAAGAATGTAAATCGCATCTTCGGTCTCATAGGCAAACCGCTCGGTCACTCCACATCGATGGTCAGTTTCAAGAAGAAGTTCCGTAACGAGGGCATATCCGCAGACTACTGCAACTTCGAGCTTGAGAGCGCGGCCGACATCAGGAGCCTGGTTGAGCACGACTCAAAGATATGCGGGCTTAACGTCACCATCCCTTACAAGACAGACGTAATCCCGTATCTGGATGAGTTGGATGACACAGCGAGGGAGATTGGAGCGGTGAATGTTGTCAAAGTGAGAAGAGACGGTGGAAACATACGTCTTATTGGATACAACACTGACCACATCGGTTTTGAGCGTTCACTCAAACCGATGTTGCCGGAATTGCCCGTCAAGGCGCTGGTACTGGGAACAGGAGGTGCGTCAAAAGCTGTATGTTTCGCTCTAAGACATATGGGAATCGAGTATCGCAGCGTATCAAGGTCATCCACTTTCAACATTTTAGGCTACTATGAGTTGTCGCCCTCCATTATGGAGGAGCACCGTCTGATTATCAACTGTACTCCAGTTGGAATGTCGCCAGACTCAGAACAGTGTCCGGATATCCCGTACGCCTATATTTCACCGGAACATATATTGTTCGATCTGATATACAATCCTGAGACAACCTTGTTCCTGAAGAAAGGGGCAGAACACGGAGCCGCCATAAAGAACGGATCTGAGATGCTCCGTATTCAGGCGGAGGAAGCCTGGAAAATATGGAATCAATGAGAAAGAGTGTCATTCTTACAATTGCGGCGCTGCTCATAGCGGCAACTGCAGGCGCCACGGTGTGGAAGCCTACGAACATTCCCGTAGCTCACATTGCTGACCGGAACAGATACGTATGCAATCCGGAAGGTATCATCTCGCAAGAGGTCACTGATTCCATTGACGCAATCTTCCGCGCCATTGAGGACAGCACAGGCATTGAGACTCTCATTGCTGTTGTAAGCCAGATTGACCCAGACGATTGCTACGAGTTCGCATACCAGTTGGGCGAGGGGGTCGGCGTAGGAAAATCCGGAAGCGACAACGGCCTGGTCATTCTTCTGTCAACAGGCGAGCGATGCATTCAGATGGTAACAGGATACGGCATAGAGGGAATGCTGCCGGATGCCATCTGCCGCCGCATTCAGGAACAGTTTATGAACCCGTTCTTCAAGGAGGACAACTGGGATGACGGTATGCTGGCAGGCGCGCAGGCCATCCGCGGATATCTTTTCAACGACGGTTTCCTGGACGGCTCAGAAGACGATCTCAGCGGATGGGGCATATTTGGTCTGATCTTGCCATTCGGTCTGTTTGGTGTCATAGCAGCACTGATTGAGAGACGCAAATACAGATGCCCCAACTGTCACAAGCACAAGCTCAAGGCTGTTAGTGCCGTAACAATACTGAACAGCTCAACAAAAAGGATACGCGCCATAACCTTTGAGTGTCAGAACTGTCACCATACGCTCACACGCAACGAGACAATCTACAAGTCTCACGGAGGAATTTCCGGCGGAGGTTTCGGCGGAGGCGGTCTCTCTGGCGGCTCTATGGGTGGTCGTATTGGCGGCTCTTACGGAGGGGGTCACTTCGGAGGCGGCGGGGCTGGCTCAAGATTCTGAAAAAGTTTTTTGACTAATAATTAACAAACAATAGAGCGATGAAAAAGAAAAGTACACTTATCCTTATTGTGGCAATCGCGCTGATTGTCCTTTGGGGAGTGAGAATCAACAACACAATGGTTTCCAAGGAAGAAGGAGTGAACAAGGCTTGGAGTAATGTTGAGAGCCAGTACCAACGCCGCGCAGACCTTATTCCCAACCTGGTCAACACGGTAAAAGGCTATGCTGAGCACGAGAGCGGAACTCTTCAGGCTGTAGTTGAGGCTCGCACCAAGGCGACCAGCATCAACATCAATCCGGAGGAGTTGACCGAGGAGAGTATGAAAGAATTCCAACAGGCCCAGAATGAGGTTGGAGGCGCTTTGGGACGCCTCATAGCCATCAGCGAGGCATACCCGGACTTGAAGGCCAACGAGAATTTCAAGGAGCTGCAGTCCCAGCTTGAGGGTACCGAGAACCGCATAGCCGTAGAGCGCCGCAACTTCAACGATGCCGCCAATGACTTCAACACTTTCATACGTAAATTTCCGAACAGTATTTTCGCATCGATCCTGAACTTCGACAAGAAGCCTTACTTTGAGGCTGAGGAGGGTTCTGAAAAAGCACCAAAAGTAGAATTCTAATGGACGAGAGATATATGAGGCGTGGCGTAAGCGCATCGAAAGAGGATGTGCACAACGCCATAAAAAACATAGACAAGGGTATCTTCCCTAAAGCCTTCTGCAAGATTATTCCCGATATTCTGGGAGGTGATCCTGAATATTGCAACATAATGCACGCTGATGGCGCAGGTACAAAATCATCACTCGCTTACGCTTATTGGAAAGAGACCGGAGATCTTTCGGTATGGAAGGGAATCGCGCAGGATGCGCTCATAATGAATATCGACGATCTCCTTTGCGTGGGTGCGACCGATGGCATCCTTGTCAGCTCCACTATCGGCCGCAACAAGAATCTGGTACCAGGCGAGGTAATCAGCGCCATCATCAATGGAACCGACGAGCTTCTTGAGGAACTTCGTCAGATGGGCGTTGGCGCATGGCCAACAGGTGGCGAGACTGCAGATGTAGGAGATTTGGTCCGTACCATAATAGTTGACAGCACCGTAACCTGCCGTATGAGGCGCAGTGATGTCATAGATAACGCGAATATCCGTCCGGGAGATGTGATAGTTGGACTGTCATCATCAGGGCAGGCCACGTACGAGCACGGATACAATGGCGGTATGGGAAGCAATGGCCTCACCAGCGCACGTCACGACGTATTCAGCAAGTATCTGGCAGAAAAATATCCAGAGACTTATGACAAAGCCGTTCCTGAGGATCTGGTATATTCCGGAGGACTAAGGCTGACAGATAAAGTGGAAGGCTCGCCAATTGATGCCGGGAAACTGGTACTCTCCCCTACCCGCACCTATGCGCCTGTTGTAAGGAGACTGCTTGATGAGCTTCGCCCGCACATTCACGGAATGATACACTGCTCAGGAGGCGCGCAGACCAAAATCATGCACTTTGTTGAGAATATGCACGTCATTAAGGACAATATGTTTCCTGTCCCGCCGCTGTTCCGTACTATTCACGAGCAAAGCGGCACAGACTGGTCCGAGATGTACAAGGTGTTCAATATGGGCCATCGCTTCGAGGTATATCTTCCGCAGGAGTATGCAGAACGGGTTATTGAGATAAGCCGCAGTTTCAACATCGACGCACAGATTGTGGGACGTGTTGAGGCCGCACAGAGGAATTGTCTGACCATTCATTCAGAATTCGGCGAGTTCACCTACTAGCCTATTGCCAGCAGTATGGACGGAGAGAGACTGTTAGAGAAACTAGACGGACTGGAGGCGCGTTTTCAGGAGATTGCCTTGCTTATCACAGACCCGGCTGTAATAGCCGATATGCAACGCTATGTCAAGCTCAACCGTGAATACCGCGAGCTTGAGCCCCTGTTAAAGGCACGGAGGGAATATATAAGCACTAGAAAGAACCTTGCAGATGCCCAAGAGCTTCTGGCTTCGGAATCTGATGCCGAAATGCGTCAGATGGCACGCGAGGAGATAGATTCCGATACACTCCGCCTTGCGCGACTAGAGGAGGATATTCGTTTAATGCTGGTACCGGCAGACCCTCAGGATGAGAAGGATGTAATTATGGAGATACGCGGCGGGACTGGCGGCGATGAGGCCGCTATCTTCGCAGGAGATTTATTCCGTATGTATCAAAAATACTGCGAGGCCAAAGGTTGGAAAACCGCCGTATCATCTTGTTCTGAAGGCGCATCTGGCGGTTTCAAGGAGATTATCTTCACTGTGTCGGGCGACAAGGTGTATGGAACGTTGAAATATGAGTCTGGCGTTCATCGCGTACAGCGTGTTCCCGTTACCGAGACTCAAGGCCGCATCCATACATCCGCGGCCACTGTGGCAGTCTTGCCCGAGGCAGATGCGTTCGAGGTGCAGATAAACGAGGGTGAGATACGCTGGGACACATTCCGCAGCAGCGGTGCAGGAGGTCAGAACGTCAACAAGGTGGAGTCCGGGGTCCGGTTGCGCTACAATTGGAAGAATCCCAACACAGGAGTTGTAGAGGAGATCCTTATTGAATGTACCGAGACCAGAGACCAGCCAAAGAACAAGGAACGTGCCCTGTCGCGCCTGCGCACTATGATTTATGACCGCGAGCATCAGAAATACATAGACGATATCTCCGCGCGTCGCAAGACGATGGTATCGACAGGAGACCGTTCTGCGAAAATCCGCACCTACAACTACCCTCAGGGAAGAATTACAGACCACCGAATCAACTATACAATCTACAATCTGCCCGCCTTTATGGACGGTGACATACAGGACTGCATTGACCATCTGTCCGTTGCAGAGAATGCCGAGCGCCTGAAGGAGAGCGAATTATAATCAATATGACAAGAGAGGAATTATATGCAAACATAAAACGCAAGAGATCATTTCTCTGCGTAGGTCTGGATACGGACATAAAGAAGATTCCACAGCATCTGCTTAATGAGGAGGACCCGATATTCAGTTTCAACAAGGCTATCATTGACGCTACGGCAGACTTATGCATTGCCTACAAGCCAAATCTGGCATTCTACGAGGCAGCCGGTTGGCAAGGAGTCCGCACACTGGAACGCACAGTGGCATACATTCGTCAGAACTATCCTGACCAATTGATCATTGCCGATGCCAAACGTGGCGATATTGGCAACACCTCAGCAATGTATGCACGTTCCTTCTTTGAGGAGATGGAATTTGATGCTGTTACCGTTGCTCCATATATGGGAAGCGACAGTGTTATCCCATTCCTTGGCTACGATGGTAAATGGGTAATTCTTCTCGCGCTCACTTCCAACAAGGGATCTGCCGATTTTCAGAATACAATTTCCGAAAGCGGCGAGAAACTATATCAGAAAGTTATCCGCACCTCGTGTCAGGATTGGGGTGGTACGCCAGACAATATGATGTACGTTGTCGGTGCCACACGTGCTGATATGTTGGCCGACATCAGGAAAATCATACCAGACAACTTCCTGCTTGTCCCCGGCATCGGCGCACAGGGAGGCTCACTCGAAGATGTATGCAAGTATGGTATGAATAGCAAGTGTGGGTTAATAGTAAACAGCAGCCGCGCTATCCTCTATGCAGACAGCACGGAGCAGTTTGCTGAGGCAGCCCGCGCAGAGGCATTCAAGGTGCGGGAGCAAATGTCACAACACCTTATTTAATACAACTATATTTATTATCTTTGTAAGAACAATTTGATAATGGAGTTTTCAGCAAAACAGATAGCAGAATTCCTGCAAGGTGAGATTGTGGGAAATGAGGCAGCCACAGTCAACACTTTCGCAAAGATTGAGGAGGGTGTCGCAGGAGCCTTGTCCTTCCTTTCCAACCCCAAATATACCCCATACATTTATGAGACCAAATCCAGCATAGTACTGGTAAATAAGGATTTCACACCTGAGCATCCGGTAAGCGCCACACTCATAAAAGTAAGCAACGCATACGAGAGCATCGCAAAGCTGCTGTCTCTGTATGATTCTATGAAACCTGCCAGAAAAGGAATAAGCCCACTGGCATCAGTCTCTGAGAAAGCGACAATAGGAAAGGATGTATATATTGCTCCCTTCGTTACAATAGAGGATGGAGCCATTATTGGTGATGGCACTCAGCTATACCCTCAGGTAACTGTCGGACAAGGAGCCTGCATTGGCAACGGATGTATCCTCTACCCTGGCGTAACAGTTTATTACGGATGCAAGATAGGCAACCGATGCATTCTGCACGCAGGATGCGTAATCGGCGCCGATGGTTTTGGCTTCGCTCCATCGTCCAACGGTTACGAGAAGATTCCACAGATAGGCGCAGTTCTCATTGAGGACGATGTAGAGATTGGCGCGAACAGTTGCGTTGACCGTTCCACAATGGGATTCACTGTAATACACAAGGGTGTCAAGATTGACAATCTTGTTCAGATAGCACATAACGTTGAGGTTGGCGAGAATACCGTGATGTCCGCACAGTCAGGCATAGCAGGCTCAACCAAAACAGGTGCCTGGTGTATGTTCGGCGGACAGACAGGCATCAGCGGTCATCTGACCATAGGCGATAAAGTCAATCTCTGCGCCCAGACAGGAGTGATAGGCAATATTAAGTCGGGCACGACACTTATGGGCACACCAGCAATTGAGCACAGGGCATTTTTACGCTCTACCGCCATTCATAAGATATTGCCAGACTTTTACAAGGAGTTCCGTGCTCTACAGAAGGAGGTTGAGGAACTCAAGTCACAATTAGAAAACAAAAACGAATAATGTACAAGCAGAAGACACTGAAGGACAGCTTCTCTCTGAGCGGCAAGGGACTTCACACAGGCTTGGATCTGACAGTCACATTCAAGCCCGCTCCAGCAGATTACGGATATAAGATTCAGCGTATTGACCTTGAGAGCAAGCCAATCATCGAGGCTCTCGCGGAGAATGTCAAGGAGACCATGCGAGGCACCGTATTGTTTAAAGGCAACGCCAGAGTAAGCACGGTGGAGCATGCTATGGCCGCACTCTACGCCGCAGGCATTGACAACTGTCACATTGAAGTCAACGGACCGGAGTTCCCTATACTTGACGGAAGCGCCAAATATTACGTAGAGAGCATTCAAGCTGTAGGAATCAAGGAGCAGGATGCCCTTAAGGACTATTACGCCGTAACGTCCAAGATAGAGATTCAAGATGAGGAGACAGGATCATCCATCATTCTCCTGCCGGACGATAAGTTCTGTGCCAACGTACTCATTTCCTTCCAATCCGAGGTTCTGGACAACCAGTACGCCACATTGGAGAATATGGAGGATTTCCCATCTGAGATAGCCAGCAGCCGTACTTTCGTATTCGTCCGCGAGATAGAGCCGCTTCTTGGAGCTGGCCTCATAAAGGGCGGAGACCTTGACAACGCTATCGTCATCTATGAGAAGGAGATGTCACAAGAGCGTTTTGACAAGCTTGCCGAGGTAATGAACGTTCCACGAATGGATGCGACTAAGCGTGGATACATTATGCACAAGCCTCTCTCCTGGCCAAATGAGCCTGCGCGCCACAAACTGCTTGACCTGATAGGCGACCTTGCGCTGGTTGGCAAGCCAATAAAAGGTCGCATCATCGCAACGCGCCCTGGCCACACCATCAACAACAAGTTTGCGCGTATCATTCGCAAAAACATCAAGCTGAGCGACACACAGCCCCCAAAATACAATCCGTCCGTTCCTCCAGTCATGAACGCCGAGCAGATAAGGGCTAGTCTTCCACAGCGCTTCCCGTTCCTTCTTTTGGATAAAGTGATAACGCTGACCGACCTATATGCGGAGGGAATCAAGAATGTTACCGGCGATGAGATGTTCTTTCAAGGCCATTTCCCTGATCATCCAATAATGCCCGGCGTGCTGATACTTGAGGCTATGGCACAGTTGGGAGGCACACTCGCGCTCCAGTACTCAAGTACCCCACAGCGTTACAATGCGCTGATTATGAAGATTGACAACGCCAAGTTCCGTCAGTCTGTAGTTCCTGGCGACACTCTTCTTATGCGTGTGGTACGCACATCGCCGTTGCGTCACAACATACTCACCCTGAAAGGATACAGTTTTGTGGGAGACAAGCTGGTAAGTGAGGCAGAGTTTATGGTTCAAATGACATTAAAAGAAGAGGAAAAATGATAAGCCCATTAGCATATATAGATCCCGAGGCACGGATTGGTGAGAATGTTGAAATAGCTCCATTCTGTTATATAGACAAAGATGTTGTAATTGGAGATGGCTGCGTGCTTATGCCACACGTTACGGTTTTCTCCGGTACCCGTATGGGAAAAAACAACCAGATATTTCCGGGAGCCGTTATCGGAGCCATTCCACAGGACCTCAAGTTTGTAGGAGAAGAGACCACATTGATTATCGGCGACAACAACAAGATTCGTGAGAATGTCACCATAAACCGTGGCACGGCCTCAAAGGGCAAGACTGTTGTAGGCTCCAATAATCTTCTTATGGAAGGTATGCATATTGCGCACGACTGCGTTGTTGGAAACAACTGCATCATCGGAAACCAGACAAAGCTGGCCGGAGAGGTGATTGTTGATGATTTCGCAGTAATCAGCTCAACAGTACTTGTTCATCAGTTCTGCCACATCGGAGGTTATGTTATGGTACAAGGCGGTTGTGGTACCCCAAAGGACATACCACCATACATTATGGCTGCCCGCGAGCCTATATCCTATATGGGCATCAATGTAGTAGGACTTCGCAGACGTGGATTTGACAGAGAGCAGATTGAGAACATCCATTCTGCCTACCGCATCATATACCAGAGCGGTCTGAACGTTACACAGGCATTGTCATCGCTTAAGCAAGAGCCAATTGCACAGACGCCTGAGGTTAAATATATAATTGATTTCATTGAGAAATCAGACAGAGGCATAATAAGAGACTGACCATTAACGCCACAATAGCTATGACTTACAGATTTATTTTAGTATCTGACGAGGTTGATGACTTCTTCCGTGAGATAAAAATTGACTCAGAGGCCACATTCCTTGATTTTCACAAAATCATCCTATCGGCCGCAGGGTATCCCGATGACCAGATGACATCGTTCTTTATGTGTGAGAGCAATTGGGAGAAGTGCGAGGAGATAACACTTCAAGAGATGCGTACCCGTTCTGATGAGGACAGTTGGGTAATGGAGTCAACCACACTCAGCGAGTTCATTGAGGACGAGGGACAACGTCTGCTCTACGTCTTTGATCCATTGGCAGAGCGTTGCTTCTTCATTGAGCTTAAGGAGATCATCACGGGCGAGAGGCAGGCAAAGGCAGAGTGCACACGCAAGGGAGGAAAAGCTCCGAAGCAGACTATTGACTTTGAGGAGTTTGCCAAAAGCCAAAACCTTGATACAGACGAGACATTCTATGGTGATGATGATTTTGACGAGGATGAGCTTGACCGCGACGGATTCGATATGGGTGATGAAGGTGGAGAAACCGTCAGTTTGGACTCAATAGATGACCTCTACTAAGAATCTGATAATAATACTTGGACCTACCGGCGTGGGCAAGACCGAACTGTGTCTTACCCTCGCCGATTTCTTTCATTCACCAATAATATCTGCCGACTCACGCCAGATGTATGCCGACATACCGATTGGTACGGCAGCCCCTACCAGAGAGCAGCTGCAACACGCCCGTCATTATTTTGTCGGCACTCTCCGTCTTGACCAGTATTACAGCGCGGCAAAATACGAGGAAGAGGCTATCAGCCTTATTTCAGACCTTTTCAAGACACACGACACCCTACTGGTTACAGGCGGTTCAATGATGTACATTGACGCTTTGTGCTATGGCATCGACGACATCCCCACAATCACCCCTCAGGTACGCGACAGGATAATGCGTCAGTATCAGGAACAAGGACTGGACTCCATGGCTGCCATTCTGGAGCAGAAAGACCCGGATTACTATCGCATTGTTGACCGCAGGAATCCCAAACGCGTTCTTCACGCACTGGAAGTCTGTGAGATGACAGGAGGTACATATACGTCACTTCGCACAAACAAGACACGCAAGCGTCCGTTCAACATAGTAAAGACAGGACTCACACGCCCCCGCGAGGAGCTATATGAGCGCATCAGCCAACGTGTTGACGAAATGATTCAAAGTGGTCTTGTTGACGAGGCAAGGCGTGTGATGTCATACCGGAGCTATAACTCACTCAACACTGTAGGATATAAGGAAATATATAGCTGGATGGATGGAGCGCTCACACCAGACGGAAATCAATGGACACTGGAATTCGCCATTGAGAAGATCAAGCAGAACACGCGTATCTATTCGCGCAAACAGATGACCTGGTTCAAGCGTGATGAGTCTATCACCTGGTTCAACCCCGCTGATACAGAGAAAATAATCAACCATATACAGACAACAATCCAAGACAGCCAATGCAGATAAGACTATACGACAAGAACAACAATCAACGCGATATAGACCGTATCCTTCAAGTACTTCAGGATGGAGGAGTAATCATTTTCCCCACCGACACGGCATATGCAATTGGCTGCCACGCCCTGAAGGAGCGTGCCATTGAGAAAATATGCCGTCTGAAAGGACTCAATCCCGGAAAGCACCGTTTCTCCATAATATGCTATGACCTGAGCGACATCAGCCAATATGTGAAGGTTGACAACGCCACATTCAAGCTTATGAAACGTAACCTGCCGGGTCCTTTCACCTTTGTACTGCCATCAGGCAACCGTCTTCCAAAGATATTCAGCAACAGGAAAGAGGTTGGAATACGCGTACCTGACAACAACATCATCCGCGAGATCTGCAGACAGCTTGAGGCCCCGATACTCACCACCACCATTCCGTACGACGAGTCAGAAGACATAGGATACCTGACAGACCCAGAGCTCATCGCCGAGAAATTCTGTGACGATGTAGATGTGATAATAAACGGTGGTGCCGGAGGCTTTGAATACTCCACAATAGTAAACTGCATCGGTGGGGAGCCGGAAATCATCCGTCAAGGAAAGGGAATCCTTGATGATTTTTAGTAACTTTGAATGCCACTTGGGCAAACAGCAAATACAATTATGAGACGTCTCACACTAATAGTCATTGCAGCCTTGATATCCGCAGGAGTAAGGGCTGAGCTCAACATCGACAACATAGTACGCAACGAATATCGGGGCAATACCGCCAGTTCGTTCACACCCATGTCTGATGGAGAGCATTATCTTATGTCAACAAAGAAATGCATAATACGCTACTCTTTCAAGACGGGGCAGGCCATTGACACACTGTTCAACGTTGAGACAGTACGCGGTGAGCGTCTTTCATCCTTCGACGGATTCATCCTCTCGCCAAAGGAGGACCGCATACTGATACAGTCAGGCAGAAACAAAATCTTCCGCAACTCATTCAGTGCCAATTACTACATTCACCATATCGGCAACAACAAGATGGAGCCGCTCTCCAACGGAGGGCCACAGCAAGCGCCCAAGTTCTCGCCCGATGGCAACGTCATAGCATTCGTGCGTGACGGCAACATATTCCTTGTGAAACTGCTCTTCAACAACGCAGAGTCGCAGGTAACCAAAGACGGCAAGGCTGGCAGCATACTAAACGGAGTACCGGACTGGTGCTACGATGAAGAGTTCTCTATCAGCAGCGCCTATGATTTCAGCGCCGACAGCAAAATGCTGGCATACGTCCGTTTCAACTGTGCCGACGTTGACAGATACAGTCTTCCTGTTTTTCTTACAAGTCCTGAGGAAAACGCCACAGAGCAGCAACTTCTTCACAGTCAGGAAGTGTGGTATCCGGTAACAGGCTCCTCCTACTCCACAGTATCAGTTCACACTTTTGACATCAAGAGCTCAGTAATCCGCAATATGCAGCTTCCACTTGAGAGCGAGACTTACGTTCCCCGAATAAAGTTCGCTGAAGACGAGAACAACACTCTGTTTGTCTTCACCATCAACCGTAACCAGAATCAACTTGACATATACAAGGCCAATCCCCGCTCCACAGTTTGCAATCTTGCACTCCGACAGAACGACGACCGCTATATTGAGCCTGAGGAATTCCTGAACATCACATTTTACGGAGACCGGTTCACTATGGAGAGCGAGCGCGACGGCCACAATCACATCTACCTGTACGATCTCTCCGGAAAACTGATAAAACAGCTCACCAAGGGCAATTGGGACGTGCTCAGGCTCAATGGATGGGACCCAAAGACCCAGACACTCTACTACACAGCCAACACTGAGAACCCGTTGCAGTCAGCTCTATACAAGATGGACAGCAAGGGCAAGGTAATAAAATTATCACAGCACGATACAGGGAATGTCACTGCAAGCTTCGGCAGTGGCCTCAAATACTATGTATCAACGTGGTCTGACATAAACACACCGCCACTTGTAACAGTGTGCGACAACAACGGCCGGCAGCTCCGTATTGTAGATGACAATGCAGACATCAAAGAGAAAGTTGCTAAAGAGGAATTTGCAAAGCGCGAGTTCTTCTCATTCCAGACCTCAACCGGCACAACCCTTTACGGCTGGATAGTCAAGCCCGCCGATGCAGACGGAAGCAAAAAATACCCGGTCCTTATGTACCAGTACGGCGGCCCCGGCTCAAACGAGGTTATTGACGAGTGGTTCAGCGGTTTCTACGCTGGAGGCTCACTTGAGAACTGGCTGCTTCAAGATGGTATTATCACAGTCTGCGTAGATGGCCGTGGCACCGGCAGACGCGGAGCCGACTTCAAGAAGCAGACATATCTGAATATCGGTGTCATGGAGAGCGACGATCAGGTAGAGGCCGCCAAGTACATTGGCACATTGCCATACGTTGACAAGGACAGAATAGCAATCTGGGGTTGGAGTTATGGAGGCTACAACACGCTGATGTCTATGAGTCAAGGCACACCTGTATTCAAATGCGGCGTAGCGGTTGCACCGGTAACAGACTTCCGCTTCTACGACGCCACTTACACCGAGCGTTTTATGCGTACACCAGGCCAGAACGGTCAGGGCTATCAGGGAGCATCGGCCATCAGCAGAATTGACAAACTACACGGCCGTCTTCTCATCGTTCACGGACTTATGGACGACAACGTGTTCTACACCAACACATCGGCATACACCACAGCACTCGTAGAGAAAGGCATTCAGTTCGATATGCACATCTACCCGAACAAGGAGCACAGCCTTGTAGGTGCATCAACACGCAAGCACCTCTTTATGAAAATAAAGGAATTCCTTGACTTGAATCTCAAATAAAGAGATTTGTCAGGACTTATAGATAAGGAAGATGCAAGGGACTTTCGGCAGTTCCTTGCATTCTTTTTTCCAAGCCTGAACACTCTTTGTCACAGCATACTCATCGGCACAAGTCAGGTTCAATGCTATGCAGACACGCGTATCAGGCCTACAGGAGCTAATTATGTCCTGCAGCATCCTGTTATTTCTATAAGGAGTCTCTATGAAAATCTGAGTCTGACCCTCGCTGTACGCCCGTTGCTCCAACTGTCTCAACCGCTTTACTCTATCACCTTGCTCAATAGGCAGATATCCGTTAAAAGCGAAACTCTGACCGTTAAAACCCGATACCATTACAGAAAGAATAATGCTGGAGGGCCCCACCAGAGGCACTACCCTCAATCCCTTACGTTGTGCAATAGCCACAACATCAGCACCCGGGTCGGCCACAGCCGGACAGCCGGCCTCTGAGATCACGCCCATAGACTCACCTGCCTCAAGCGGGGCCAACATATCGGCAATATCTTCTGGTCTGGTATGAACATTAAGCGTACTGAATGTAAGAGAGTCAATATCTATACTGCGGTCAACAGCTTTCAGGAAACGTCTTGCAGTACGCACATCCTCTACAATGAAATGCCTTATCTCAAGAATTACATTCCTGTTATACGCAGGAAGCACCTTATCTACCGGAGTATCGCCTAAAAGCGACGGAATCAGATACAAAGCAGTCTCCATAACACGTGTCAAAAAGCCAGATCCGAGAAACACTTTCTCCTACATAAATGATATTTTGCCAAAATACTGAAATCGGCAATCTCAGGAATAGATAATAACGTAGCAGCAGCCACATTATCCTGTCTCTTGCTTGCGAACGCAGGTCTCATCCGTCTGAACTCCCTGCGCCCCCTTACAACTGCCGCCGCATCCTTGAAATCGAACTTCGCCACAAACATCAGCATTGCCAGAATATCCAGCCAGAAGCGAACGAACATCACCTTGCCCAACCGCTCCTCCGGCAGATTCTTGTAAAGCATCAGCAGATTATTCCTGAAGTTTAGAAATGTCTTATAAGGATTTGACACACTGAGAGTAGCTCCACCAACGTGATAGACAGAGCTGCGGCTGACGCACACAATTCCACGATTGCGACTACGTAACCGCCAGCAAAGATCAATCTCCTCCTGATGTGCGAAGAAACTCTCATCCAAAGCACCAGCCCCCCAAAAATCCACGCTACGAATCATCATCGCGGCTCCTGTCGCCCAAAACAGACTGCGAATATCATCATACTGACCATTATCCGCCTCCACACTGCCGAAGATACGACCGCGGCAAAACAGATATCCCCATTTGTCCATATAACCACCAGCCGCACCGGCATACTCAAACATACCACGGCTCTTCAAATCCAGCAACTTAGGCTGACAAGCCGCAACCGCCGGATGTGAATCCATATACTCAAGCATAGGCTCAAGCCAGCCGTCCGTCACCTCAACATCAGAATTCAAGAGCATATAGTATTCCGCCTCTACCTGTTTGAGAGCAATATTGTATCCCCCAGCAAACCCATAATTATGGTCAAGCTCCACAAGCCTGATATCCGGGAATCGTTCCCGCATCATATCAACAGAGCCATCAGTTGAGCAATTATCAGCCACCACAATGCTTACGCCATTGATACTTGAGCAACGGACCAGCGTAGGAAGATACCTCTCGAGCATCTCACGTCCGTTCCAGTTCAGTATTACAACAGCAAGCTTATCCATAAATCAAACCAGAATAGCTTTCAGAGCATCACCCTCATCGTTAAAATCTCCAAGACAGACATTGACAATCCTGTTCTCCAGACCTTCGGCATTGTCAACCTCCACTCTTATATAATTCTCCGTAAAGCCGTGAGCAGGACAACCCTTCTTAGGCTTTTCAATAAGGACTGTTGCCTGTCTGCCTATATGCCACCTATAGAAATCCTTTGTCTTGGCATCAGACAGTTCCAGCAACCGGTTGCTTCTGATATGTTTCTCCTGTGGAGACACAGCAAGCGGAATATTCAATGCCATCGTACCAGGGCGCTCAGAGTAACTGAATACATGAAGCTGCGACACATCCAGCGAATTAAGAAAGTCATATGAATCCTCAAAGAACTCCGCGCTCTCCCCTCTCATACCGACAATCACATCCACACCTACGAACGCATCAGGCATCGCACTCTTTATACGGGCCACTTTCGATGCAAATACACTGCGCGTATATCTGCGGTGCATAAGCTTCAGCACATCATCAGACCCGCTCTGCAACGGTATATGGAAATGAGGCATGAAAGCCCTTGACTCAGCCACAAAATCAATAACATCATCCGTCAGCAAATTCGGTTCAATAGAGGAAATACGATAGCGTGATATTCCTCTCACGCAATCCAGAGCTTTTACCAAATCAAGAAAGCTCTCACCTGTACTCTTTCCGAAATCCCCGATATTAACTCCGGTGATTACTATCTCCCGCGCGCCCTCATCGGCTGCCAGCTCTGCCTGACACACCAAATCGGCAACTGAGGCATTCCGGCTGTGACCTCGGGCATACGGCACAGTACAGTATGTACAATAATAGTCGCATCCATCCTGAACCTTTAAGAAAAAGCGGGTTCTGTCACCACGAGAACACGACGGAACAAAAGTCTTGATCTCATTTGTTCCAACAGTCCTGTGAATACCACGCTCGCGCTTTACAAGATTGTTCAGATTATCCAGAACCTCACCTTTCCGGTCCTGTCCAAGCACTATGTCAACCCCGGGAATAGAAGCGACCACATCGGGCTGAAGCTGACCATAGCATCCCGTAACCACCACATACGCATTTGGGTTCTGACGTACAATCTTATGTATGGCCTGACGGCACTTCTTATCGGCAACCTCCGTTACCGAGCAGGTATTGATTATACAAATATCAGCCTCAGCACCTCTTTTTACAGACGCCACACCAACATCGGCCAATTGTCTGGCAATAGTCGATGTCTCGCTAAAATTCAGCTTACATCCCAGCGTATAAAAAGCGGCCGTTTTTCCTTTCAGATACTCATAATCCATACCACCACAAAATTACGCATCTTTCCGACTACTTTAAATAAAACGCCCCTCTTTTTCAGTGTCAACTGCTATAGCGACTAAAAAAGAAATCCGGCCTTTTCAGACCGGATTTCATAATATAACCATTACGATTATTACTCAGCCGGAGTCTCCTCAGCCTCAGCAACAACCTCAAAAGGAATCTCAGCCTTCACATCTCTGTGAAGAGTAACGATTGCCTTGTAAGCGCCAACAGCCTTTACAGTCTCAACTGCAATAGCCTTGCGGTCAATCTCAAAACCTAACTTAGCAAGCTCATCGGCAATCTGAGCGCTACCAACACCACCAAAAACAGTGCCAGTCTCGTTAACCTTAGCCTTGATAGTCAAAGCAACATTCTCAAGCTTCTGGCCAATAGTCTCTGCATCTGCCTTAATCTTAGCCATCTTGTGAGCGCGCTGACGCTGATTCTCAGCCAGAACCTTCTTTGCAGACTCAGTAGCTACTATTGCCATGCCGTTAGGAATAAGATAATTGCGGCCATAACCATCCTTCACCTTTACGATATCATCCTTGTAACCTAACTTGGCTACATCTTGCTTCAAGATAATTTCCATTTCAATACTGTTTTAAAGGTTACTTCATCATATCGGTTACGTATGGGAGAAGAGCCAGATGACGGGCTCTCTTAACAGCCTGAGCCACGCGACGCTGGAACTTCAGAGAAGTACCGGTGATGCGGCGAGGCAGAAGCTTACCCTGCTCATTGAGGAATCTCTTAAGGAATTCAGGATCCTTATAGTCGATGTACTTGATACCAGCCTTTTTGAAGCGGCAATATTTCTTTCTCTTGACATCTACTGTCTGAGGTGCAAGATATCTGATCTCTGATGTTGACTCTGCCATAATTATGCCTCCTCTGCTTTAGATTGTCTTACATTTCTTCTTCTGACTGCATACTCAGCAGCAAACTTGTCCTGCTTGATGGTCAGGAAGCGGATAACACGCTCGTCACGACGGAAATTAACCTCAAGCTTCTCTACGATATCAGGCTCACCATTGAACTCGATAAACTGATAGAAACCTGTGGACTTCTTCTCAATAGGATAGGCAAGCTTGCGCATACCCCAACTCTCTTCATTGACAATCTCTGCACCATTGGCAGTAAGAATGCCCTTGAACTTTTCTACCGTTTCCTTCATCTGAGGCTCAGACAAAACGGGAGTTAAAATGAAAACGGTCTCGTACTGATTCATACTGTTTTGTTAATAAATTATAGGTTTGCAATATTTGCGGGTGCAAAGATAGTGATAAATTTCTCTCTTTGGTCTCAAATGCAAGTTTTTTATCAACTTTTTCAATCATTGTTTCATTCTTAAAATTATTATTGTTTACTTTGCAAACGGTACAGACTGGAATAACTAAAAAACAATATAAAAATGAATTCATTTAAAAAGTATCTCGGTGCGATACTGATTATAATCGCAGCAATCGTACTCATCTGCAGTTTCTTCTTTGGATGGAACAATTACAATGGAGTTCAGATAGGCTCAATGGCCCTTATGATTATAGGGCTTGTGATCTACATCATCACAAACAAGAAAGTAGAGTAATCCCAGTACGACAGATAAGAAAGAAAGCCCTGGCCACAAGCCGGGGCTTTTTTCACGCACATCCACAAAACGGCGGCTACCTACTCTCCCACTTGCCCCGTTCCGCGCAGCGGACAAAAAAAGAGCCCCGGCTTGTGACCGGGGCTTCTCCGAAAAACGGCGGCTACCTACTCTCCCACTCGCGCAGTACCATCGGCGTGGACGGGCTTAACTTCTCTGTTCGGAATGGGAAGAGGTGGAACCCCGTCGCTGTAACCACCTGAATAAGATGATTGACAAAATCGCCACAAGG
>JAZLLE010000032.1:0-49358 GCA_045597985.1 Bacteroidaceae bacterium
GCAGAAGGTGCAGCTCGTCTTATTTCCGAGATTCTTCAGAAAGTTTACGGCTGGACAATGAATACCAACTTTGACATGTTTACTGAAGTAGGCTATGAAAATGTTCAAAAAGCAAGGGATAATTGGGATAAAGCACATGGATTTGAAGTAGAGTCAGAAAGTTCTTTCTTGGAAGACTACTGGTGGGTAATAGCAGGCTTAATCGGGTGGTTCTTGTTTAAGATGATTTTCTAACGAGTGAGTCTTGAAACTGATCTTTCATAAAACTTTTATTTCTAAACTATAAATTTAATCATTATGAAAAAACTTTTGTTAGTGATTGCTACAATTGCATGCTTATTTTCATGCAGTAGCAAAGAGGAGAAACTCCAAGAGGCTCAAGATTTACTCAAAAAGGCAGAGACTGTAGATGATTTTGAGGAGGTCTGGGAAAAATACCAGTCATTGACAGATGCAGAGAAAGCAGGACTGGGAGTTCCTGTAATCATGCAGTTTAAAAAGGATTATCTGGATGAAATGGGAACAAAACTAACCCCAGAAGATTGTGCAGTATTAATGACGAAAGGTATATTAGATGAGATAGGTAAAGAATTATAGTACAGTTGGTGTACTGCTCCGAAGAAACTGTACAATAGAACCTAAAAATAATCTGGCGCGAATCCTGACATCATTATACATGTTGGGATTTGCGCCAGATTTGATTTGAGCAAAAGCTGGGTCGCAATGACCCAGCTTTCGTTTTTGTAATGCTTACTCCATCAGTGAGATTGTTGGAGTTCTTAGTTTCATTACTTGTTAAGACCTCTGTTGTTGACTGTTGCATTGAGCACGCGGAGGTACTTTGTGTACTGCTTAGCGTCGAGAACAATGTGCATGTACATGCAGTACTTCTTCAATGCGAGTTTAACAATCATGTCCTTCTCCTCAGCATCTGCTGTGGCAGCTTCCTTGAGGTCGTTGCAGAATGAAGTGTGAACATCCTTAACATCGAGTACCTGCTGTTCGCTGAGCTCGAGATATCTCGCCAGGCTTGAGATGTTTGTGTTCATTGTGTAAACATCAGTGTTGTTGTTACTTTCATTTTCTGCATTCACTGTCATAGCCATGCTGAGCACGACTACAACCATTAAAAACAATCTTTTCATAATTAATTAAAATTTAAGTCCTGAGCTTTGCAATCTCTCGCGAGATGACGCCGCTCCTGAATCTAGTTTTGTAATGTGTTTATTGAAGATTTATTTTGTAGATTTTGTGTTGTTTTGACGGTGCAAAGGTATGTCGTTATTGCAATTCTGCAAAGAAAAAAGGCTATTGTTTGCGCACACAGCCGTTATTTTTGACTGTTATCAAAGAAATATGCAACATTCTTGGCTTCAAATGATAGTAATATAAAAAAGTTTTCGTAATTTTGCGGCGATTTATATATAATGCTATTCTAAGCGCATAATATATACCGCAAAACCAAACTTAAAACCAAAAAACAAAAAGAATAATATGTACAAAAGAATACTCCTCAAGCTCTCAGGCGAAAGCCTCATGGGCAAGCAGAATTACGGCATTGACATCGAACGCTTGAACGACTATGCTCGTCAGATTAAGGAAGTTCATGAGATGGGCGTGCAGATTGGTATCGTTATCGGCGGTGGAAACATCTTCCGCGGACTTACAGGTGCCGGCAAAGGCTTCGACCGCGTGAAGGGCGACCAGATGGGCATGTGTGCTACTGTGATCAACTCGCTCGCTCTCAGTTCTGCGCTTGACTCTGTTGGCGTGAAAAACAAGGTGCTCACTGCTATCCGCATGGAACCTATCGGCGAGTTCTACACAAAATGGAAGGCAATAGAAGCCATGGAAGAAGGCAAGGTTTGCATCTTCTCTGCAGGCACAGGCTCTCCATACTTCACAACAGACACAGGTTCATCACTCCGCGGCATTGAAATTGAGGCAGATGTAATGCTGAAAGGTACCCGTGTGGATGGTGTCTATACCGCCGACCCCGAGAAGGACCCGACCGCAACCAAATTCAAAGAGATTACCTTCGACGAGATTTACAACCGTGGGCTTAAGGTTATGGACTTGACCGCAACCACAATGTGCAAGGAGAACGGCCTGCCAATCTATGTTTTCAATATGGACATCCCGGGAAATCTGCGCAAGGTCATTGACGGCGAGGACATCGGAACGCTGGTACACGACTGACCTTAAAATACAGTCATGAAAAATGAGTCGGCTCAAACGATTAATCGAGCCGGCTCATTTTGCATTTTGAGCCGGCTCAAAAAATTACCATCTCAGCGCTTCTGGTAAAGCAGGCCGCCAGTCTGTGTGATGCCAGCCTTTGCATTTATGATTTGAGTAGCGCCGTCGGTAGAGAACGCAAATATCTCACCGCCATTTTGCGCAAGGCCTGCGTGAGTCTGAATGGCTGAGTATGATGAGTTCAGGCGGATTGTACCAGACTTAAGCGTAAAGTTCATACACTCCAGAGTCTTTGGGCGGACTGACTCACCACCCTGCGCAAACGAGCCGCCTGATGTGATGACGGTGATATCGCTTCCACTCAGCGAGACATCGCCATCGCAGTTGAGGCCCTTGCCTCCCTGACCGGTGCTCCTGATACCCACAATGCTGTTGGTCAGGCTCATATTTCCACGGCAGCGGATACCTGCGGACGACGAGAAATCAGCCTCCTCATCATTATACATAGGTACTCCCTGTGTCATAAGTGTAGCCTTGGCATCAGCCATCGTTAAGTTGCCATAACAGTTTATGGCCTTGCTGGCCGCACCCTTCACAGTAGCCTGAATAATACCGCCGGATATAGTCATATTGCCGGTACTTGATATGCCGTGACCCTTGTCGCCCGATGTCTCAACTTTCAACAGACCGCCACCCATACTGAAATAGGTAGTGTCGTTCTGGCTGTATGTGGCATCGACACCGTTGTCAACTGCCTTTACCGTAAGCTTGCCACCCATCATCTGAATATGGCCGCGACGTACAACCACACCGTCATCGCCGGCTGTGACGCTGACCTTGCCGCCATACATTATGAAATGCTGCTTGGTATTGATACCGTCAACGGCGGCATTCACCGTGAGTGTACCCAGATTGCCGCGCAGACGGATATAGTCATCGCTGCATATACCGTGAGCCGACTGGCTGGTAACCTTAAGCGAGCCGGCGCCACTGATCAGCAGCTGGCCCTCACTGAACAAAGCGCCTTTCTGATCCTCATCGCCTACATATACATACTGCTTGCCGTCGGTCAGCTTGTTCTCCGTGCCCGAGGTAAGCACCAGATAAATGGACTTGCCCGACTGAATGTTGATTGCGGCGCCCTCGGGATTGGTTATCGACACGCCCGACAGGTCCAAACGAAATTTTTTCTCACTGTCTATCTTGAACGAGCCGTTAGTGGTAGAGCCTTTCAGCACGTATTTCATCTTACCCTTTGCAGAGTTGACAGTGACGTGAGCTCCGGATATCCTTACATCAACATCCTTTACCGTAGTACTTGCCGTTGCCTTATCGCCCGAATAGGTAATCGTGATGGTGTTGCCATACACATAATTCTCAACGAAATCGCCATAGCCCGGTCGGCTCTCATTGGTCTCGACATTCTCCTTGACATTCTTGTATGAGCTGTCATCGGACGATGCCATCTCTACTGTGAGCTCATCTGCCTCAGGGAAACCGGCCACATCGCCTTCCGGCGTTGAGAAAGAGATGCTGTCAAGGCATCCGGTAAGAGAGTAAGAGGCCATCGATTTTCCTCTCTCCATAAAAAACTGGCCAACAGTATTGTTCTGAGCAAATCTGGCCGAATCAATCTCAGAGAACCACACCTGACGCGAGATACCGTCAGACTGATTGAAATAGACTGGAACAGACTGAGCCGGCAACCCAGCTGGCAACAGAAGCAACAGCCCTGTCGCTAAATAACTGAATCGTATTCTCATCTTACAATCTTTATGGTTTTGCCGTCAAGACGAAGAAGATATATGCCCTTCTGCAGGCCGCTTAAATCGACTGTCTCAACTGGTTGCTCAATCACTTTATCAATAACAAGAGTACCGCCAAGATTATAAACTGAGAGATGCGAGTCCTCTGTACCGGTCACTACAAGCAGACCTGACTCCTCGGAATAGGACACTTTGCCATCCATCAGAGAAACCATCTCCACACCGGTCTTGTCATCGAAATCCAGACGACTGATGGTTGACATCGCGTACGACTTGTCAGTACCGTCACTGTATGAGACCACCATATTTCCATCTTTGAACGAGATGGAGCGGAGGCCTTCCACATCCAGCTCAACCGGAGTGCCCTCGTTCTCATTTATGACAATGCTCTGGGCTGAGACTCCAGACGAGAATGCCGCCAGAGCGAATATTGCAAGTAAAACTCTCTTCATAGGCTCACTTATATCATTTTTTTCACTAAAAATTATAGCAATAGCTCAAGCCGGCTATATGTCCGCCAGGCTCGTCATCGTCGGAATTATGCTGATAGGCGTAATAGAGCTTGAACTCGTGTACCTTATTCAACTTATACTCCAAGCCACCAAGATAACGGACTTTCTGCAGGCTGAATCCATCCTTCAAATCGTTGAATAACTCAACCGACACATACGGGTCAACCTTACAGTTTGGTATGTTGTAATCTACCTGCAACCTTGAGCGGAACACGTGACGACGGTTGTTCGTAGCCTTCCACTCAGTATCGGCCTTGTCAGGACGCTCAGCCACAAGCCCGTCTTTGCTGGAATAGCGCCATTTTCGCTCTGTCACCGATACACTGTCGTTACCTGTATATTGATAGCGCTCGCGCAAGGAAATCTTGAAGCGGCCTGCCTCTACAGATGCGGATACCGATGCTGTAGCACGGAACTTGCTCACCGTATAGGCATCATCCAGATTGTATTCCTGCCCTTTGAGGACATCATCATCGAGAACCTCGTCCCATACGAATATGGAATCCTTCATCACCATACTCTCCGGAACATAAAGGCGCATGAGCCTGGCACCTGCGTCAGCCTTGACATCGAATGTCTTGGCTTTGTTTCTGTAGAGTCTGTACGACAGAGACGCGCCTACAGCCCACCTGTCGGTCTGACGCAGATGGTCCTGCATACGATATTCCGCCTCTATACCAGCAGACAACCCCTTGGCCACTTTCTTATCTACGCCTACGCTGAGCCACGCGCCAAAGTCATCGCCCTGAGCGAGGAGTGGCGCTGATATGAGCATCGCCAGAGCAGATACGACCAATTTACCCGCACGCACCATAACGTCAGAATTTCCTGCCACCCTTGGTGATGTTGTCAATCGTGCCGAACTCGTCCATAACTGGCTCGTAATAGATTTTCAGTATGGCTGAGTCTTTCAGGAAGTCCACGTTTCCTATCTCCACGCGGATAATCCTCAGTCCGAGACGCTTCTCCAGATCGGCCTTCAGCTCTGCCTCCTTATCGGGCGCTATGAGAGCAATATTGTCGTACGTGACAAGTTTGGTGGCCACGTGCTGCATCCACGTTGTATTCTCGCAGATAGCGAGTGCCAGAATAAATATCAGATTGGTGGCCAGAAGCTCAAAATAGCTCACGCTGGTAGCCAGGCCATTGATAGCCGCAACCGCTATTATCACAAACATATATGTCATCTCGCGGATAGGCACCTGCTCCGTACGGTACTTGATGATGCCGAAAATAGCGAAAAGTCCCAGGGCAAAGCCAATCTTCAGCTTAACGCCACCCATCAGGTATATCAGCAGGAAGATGCTGACTCCAATCAGCGAGAATGTGAAGTAATAGTCACGACGCTTCACCTTGGGATAATAGAAGCAATGGACTATCACCGCTATGGTGACAATGTTGATAAGGAGTCTTAAAACCATCTCACAGAATCCTCCCCACTCGGGCCAGAAGGGTGTTGACACGGCGCTTGCCAGCACATTGCCACTCTCCTCCAACAAATCCGCCTCTTCTCCCAGGGCTGCCACCATTGAGCCTACGCCCGCTGTCAGCATTGAAAAAATGTTTGAAATCATATAGTAGTCATTTTATTTACTTTCCTTATTCTTATGTTGAAACGGTTCCGTTTCAGCGATGGATTGGTCAGAGCGGAGCCGATGCAATACTTGCTGAAGCCTGACGGATGTACACGCAGGTCGCGGAGTACACCAACCACAGGAGACTCTACCCTGCCGTCTCGCTTTACCTCTACCACCACCAGATTATCCATCTTGCGGGTCTGGCCTGTCTCAAGATTATGGAATGTAAGCCCAACATCTATGGTCAGCCTCTCCGTCTTTGCCATATTAACAAGTGTGATGCGCTCAAAGCTGTTCTCCACAGTGGGAATCATATCTGCCAGCGGTATAGGAAGCAGGGCTTTTTCCGCAAGGAACTCACCCGCGCCATCGGCAAGCATCGTATCAAGGCTGTTTATGCGCATACGCTTTTTCCTGGTGCGTCCGTGATTGTTCTTCAGCTTGACCTCGAAGAATGATGGCTTTTTGGAATCCAGATATGTCCTTACGCGCACTTTCTGGCGTGTGAGATGTCCGTTATGATGTGCCAGATACATAGTGTGGCTCCTGTCATCAAGATACACGGTATGATACGCCAGATACTTTACCCCATCTACCACCTGAGCCATATAGTTGCCCTGCAGCCTCTCCAACATAGAAATGAGCTGATCCTCAGTAACAAGATATTTCTTGTCAATACGGTTCATCAGCCTCACTTGCTCCATCTCGTCAAGTCCTATCCCAGGCATCGGAGCTAGAAGATTTATTACTGCGTCGAGCATACTGTAATTTCGGATATGCAAATATAGGCAATTATTTCAGAATTCCTGACAAATTCTGAATTATCGCCAAATAAAAAGGATATTCTGCATATACTGATATAATAAATTCAACTTAATGTTAAAAAGGTTCAATACATAAAATGACATTCTCAGTTTGACATCTGCGAAAAAACGCATAACTTTGCCACAAACAAACAATAACGACTATGCTTGACGTAAACAAATGCTTGAATGATGCAGAGGAGATGATGGAGCTTGCCATTATGCACCTGTCTGAGGAGTACGCCCACATACGCGCCGGAAAGGCCAACATCCGCATTCTGGATGAGGTGCGCGTTGACTCATACGGCAGCCGTGTTCCAATTAACAATGTAGCCGCCCTGACAACGCCCGATGCTCGTACCATCGCCATCAGACCTTGGGACAGGAATATGCTCAAGGCTATTGAGAAGGCCATCATTGACTCATCGGTAGGTATTATGCCGACCAACAACGGCGAGATTATCCGTCTGGCCATCCCACCACTCACCGAGGAGCGCCGCAAGGATCTTGTCAAGCAAAGCAGCAAGGAGAACGAGGCAGCCAAGATCTCCATCCGCAACGCACGCCGCGATGCCATAGACCAGCTGAAGAAGGCACAGAAGGACGGTCTGGCAGAGGACGCAGAGAAGGACGCCGAGGCAAAACTTCAGAAAATTCACGACAAATACATTAAAAAGGCCGATGAGACCTTCGCCGAGAAGGAGAAGGAGATTATGACCGTATAGGAGCGGGCAGCGTGCACGGATTAGTAATCAGAAGTACCGGAAACAACTGTATCGTCAGGACTGACGACGGCACCTGCGTGGAGTGCCGCATCAAAGGTAATTTCCGGATCCGTGGCATAAAGAGCACAAATCCCGTCGCGGTGGGCGACTATGTCACCATCACCGCCCCCACGGGAGATGAGCCAGCCTATATAACTGATATTGATGAGCGCAGGAACTACATTGTCCGGCGCTCATCTAATCTTTCCAAGCAGTCGCACATTCTGGCCTGCAATCTGGACCAGTGCCTGCTTGTAGTCACGATCAACCATCCGGAGACTTCCACCGTTTTCATCGACAGATTCCTTGCCACGGCACAGGCTTATCGCGTTCCGGTGATACTGCTCTTCAACAAGAAAGACCTACACACGCCACAGGACCAGCAGAAGGCTGATGAGCTATGCGGGTTATATACAGGCATTGGATACCAGTGCCTGCAGTGCAGCATTCTTACGGGTCAGGGAACTGAGTGCCTGTTGGAGATGCTCAAGGGAAAGGTGACGCTTGTCTCAGGTAACTCGGGCGTGGGAAAGAGCACCATCATCAACCACCTGCTCCCCGGGCTTGATCTCAGGACAGGAAGGATATCGGACAAGCACGACACCGGAATGCACACCACAACTTTCTCTGAGATGTTCCAGCTGCCCTGCGGCGGCTGGCTTATTGACACTCCGGGTGTGAAGGGGTTCGGTACTTTCGATATGCGGCACGATGAGATAAGCCACTATTTCCCCGAGATTTTCTCATGTTCCAAGGAGTGCCGCTATGATGACTGCACCCACACTACTGAGCCGGGGTGTGCGGTGAAGGATGCCGTCTCCACCGGTAGAATCAGTCCTCTGCGCTACGCCAGCTACCTCAGTATGATGGAGGACGAGAGCGAGAACAAATATCGCAAGGGAGAATAATCGCCAACTTCCTTCCCGGTTTTCCGGAAAACCTGAGTAATTGCTGGACGAGCACCAAAGAGAGCCGGATGACCTTTCTGTCATCCGGCTCTCTTTGGTGTTCCGCTCGGGGTTCGAACCCGAGACCCCATCCTTAAAAGGGATGTGCTCTACCTGCTGAGCTAGCGGAACTCCCTTATATCGCCGTTAAGCGGGTGCAAAGATATGGTGTTTTGTACAATTAGCCAACTTTTTTATGCGTTTTTACAGATTTTCGCGAAATGGAATCAATATTCTGATTTATATGTCACCTTTTTCACGTCAATGCTTGAATAATATGAGGATATCTTCCTTGCTCCATAATCCTCCCTCTGTCTGTACAATTCAGGCAGATTGAAAGATTTCAGAGTCATTCCATATAATCCGGGATCCTTCTGCGGCAGCACGAAAGCCTTGCCTGTCTTGCCATTCTCATCAACGTACGCAATGTACGGGCGGCCATAGACATTGTCATCGCGTTTTGACGCAAAAACTATCCAGCGGCTGTTTGAGCTCCAGCTGTGATATGTGTCGGCACGCCACGCATTAGTACCGGCCATCACACTGATCTGACCGTTGGAGAGGTCTATCATCCAAAGCTCGGCCTCCGGATGCCATACGGGAAACGTGCCGTACTGCGAGGCGGTGGCCATCAGGTAACGGCCGTCCGGCGAGCATTTCAAATGGCTGAATGAGACATTATGACGCGCGCCACTCACTACAAGACGCACCTGACCGCCCACCCTTCCGGTTTCAGGGTCAAAGCTTACCGCAGCAATGTCATACTGAAGCATAGCCGTGCTGTCAGGTTGCTCCAGATGTCTGGCACGGCAGAAGAAGATGATTCTTCCATCGGCAGAGAAACAAGGGAATGTCTCCTGGTACTCAGTACCCTTGACAGCCTTGCTGTCGGTAACGGTAAGGTTGTCGAAATCTATCACAAGCAAGTCACTTGCCGTGTCAAAGACATCCATCCTCTTGCCGAGTTGTGAGTGCATGGCAAATGTGATATTGGCTGCCGCAAAGACTCCGTATCGGCCATCGCGCGAGATATCGCCATACACCGCGCCACCCATAGTGCTGTCGGTCTTAGTATCCAGTTTAACTATCTCGCCGTTTCTGTTCAGGATTGTGCCGCCGTTTGAACCACGCAGATGCATATACGATGTGCCATTACCATTGGAGGTGTGGCAGTTCATACAACACTTGTCAGCACCCTCATTATCGCCCAGGAGACGTGTCTTGAAGGACTCCATATCACGCTCCTCAATCTGGATGGTATTCCACACCTCGTAAGCGGGCTCTATGAGCCTGTAACTGAGGTATCGGTCTATTGCATCCGCCGAAACATCCCAATAAAAATGCTGTAACGGTCTCTCCTCTCCATTCATCTTATAAATAATATCCACCTCAATGCGTCCGCCTTTCTCCGCATCCAGCATCCGCTTCCAGGCCTTGATGGGAAAGCGCATCAGCTCGCCGCGACTCCTGTACGAATATCCGGACTTTCCCTGTGCCTTGACGGTTATGGCATCAGCGCCATCTACACGGAAGTCAAGAGGTGCCATGTTATATGGAATGGTTATATCGGCATAGTCAGGGAACATAGCCGGCATATCACTGGTTGAGCGCTCACAGTGCCTGCAGCCCGCACTTAGGAGCGCCATTGCGCATACAGCAGTATATATAAGGAATTTTCTCATCGCACAAACACTATTTGCTGCCAGATTCTGACAGATTTCTTGAAACCATATAGTACCAGTATGTACCCTTGAACTCACCGAGCCCGTCAAGAGCCCCCCTTGACTTCTCAAGAGCGGCAAGGAATTCCTGATAACGGTCAGTAACCTGTTTGTCTATTCCATACCTGGTTACTATGTCAACAAAGCTCTCCTGGTCAGTAATCAATGTCACCAATGCCTGCTGATACAGCTCAGGAACCTTAATCACGCGGTCAAAGCGGTTCAGATAATACTTGTCGTACGCCGCCACGAACTGCTGTGACTGCTTGGCCAGAAGATGCGAGCACAACATATAGTCAATAGCCGTCTTATTGCCGGGGTTTGTCTCCGCAAGACTGTTCAGCGAGCCTGCCCAGTCACTTTGGAGAAACATCTTGTCTGTTCTGGACGCAATGCCACGGTAATACATCAGCTCACTTGTCAGCTGGCCTGACGCTATGCTGTCGCACATATCCCCTGCCCATTTCCTGTGGACTATCGTGTGCGAGAGCATATTCAAATATTTGTGCGCCGCATCGTAGTCTCCAGACACCATAGCCAGCTCTGACAAACGGCGCAGCATATGCGTGGAGCGTCCGCCCGGCATTATGGTCTGGCAAAGAAGGGCGCAGCCTGTTGCCTGTGACACATCGCCAACCTCCATCAGCTGGTCAATACTGGCAAACAGCCAGAGATAGTCAGAGCCAGGCTCAACCATTACGTTCATTCCGCCATCAGACAACTGATGATACTCCAGAAGCCTGTCAGGAAGCTCACTCTTGCGCGCCAGGCATACATTGCGGTAGAACGTGCCGAAGAACATATCATCAGGAGCATCGGCAGCCAGCCTCCACACCTTGTCCCACTGCTTGCGATACGCGCACGTATTCATCCGCACCATATACTCCCGCATATAATTATATGTAAGAAGTATTCCGAAAAAGAGCGAGACGCTGGAGATGATGATGCCCAGCCACGGCTTGTTACATACAAGACCTATAAGCGTGGCGGCAATCAAGCTCACGGGGCCTGCAGCCAGAAAGACAGCCGCAGGAATCTTATACCCGAGTGTTACCGGATATACAAGACACCCGGCAACCGACAACTGATATGCCTTACTGAACACAAGCAAGAGCAACAGATATGCAGGAATGGCCAAATGATGAATCCACTCCTTGCGCAGGCTATACATACTGCAGGCAACCAGCATAGTGAGCGTATGGCCTCCTGTCAGGAAAGGAAACGAGATACCAGTAAGGACTAAAAGAAGAAAGAAGGCCGGCAATGGCTTGTCTATGCGCTCACGCATCCACATCCACCCTACAGACAGCCAGATTGATATGACAAATGCCACGGTAGCTGATACCGGGTAATTGAGATACGGCACAAGCGACATCTCAGCCGCTACAGGAATGAGGGCAAGCAGATAGGCTATCCGCTCTACCCCGCATCGTAGGAGGGCCTTTGCGGTACCCAGCCACAACAGAAACATCAACACACACAGTATGATTGGTCCGGCAAGCCTGAACCAGAAGAACTGCATAAGAAAATCGCCGGCAATGGAAGAGAGGAAGGCGGGTCTTGCGAGGTACTCAGACCAAATTCCCGGCTCCATAATGAACGCATCGGTCTGTTCCTTGAACGAGATCTGATAAGGAACGGCAAGGAAAAGCCACAACCAGCAGCCTATAAAAAAGAGCAGTATATAAAGATGCTCCCAAAATCTGGATTTACATCTGGCCATAATATCGTAAGATAGCTGTAATTCTCCGCTAAATTACACAAAAACAACATCGCGCCATATACAACCGTGCCATATATATAATAAAATATATATTTAATTGCCTATAAAGGTGGCTTGCGCCTATTTTTCACTACCTTTGCTTTTTGTAATCACTATTCATTATAGTATGGTAGCCGGGAAATTATATCTCGTGCCCACTCCCGTGGGAAATCTTGAGGACATCACCCTCAGGGCACTCAGAGTGCTGAGGGAGGTTGACCTCATACTGGCCGAGGACACGCGGACAAGCGGTATTCTCCTGAAGCATTACGAGATAAGCAAGCCAATGCAGTCGCATCATAAGTTCAATGAGCACGATACGGTGTCGCGTGTGGCAGACCGCATTGAGTCTGGTTACCAAATAGCCCTGATAAGCGATGCCGGCACGCCTGGAATCTCCGACCCTGGATTTATGCTAGTACGCGAGTGCGCCGCACGCGGGATAGATGTGGAGTGCCTGCCCGGCGCCACAGCCCTGATACCGGCAGTCGTCTGCTCGGGGCTTCCCTGCGACAGATTCTGCTTTGAGGGTTTCCTGCCACAGAAGAAAGGGCGTGCCACAAAACTTCTCTCGCTTAAGGACGAGCAGAGAACAATGATATTCTACGAGTCTCCGTTCAGACTGGTAAAGACTCTGGGACAGTTCATCCAGACATTTGGAGCAGACAGACAGGTCTCTGTAAGCCGTGAGATATCAAAGATTCACGAAGAGTGCAGACGCGGCTCTCTGCAGGAGGTGATGGACTATTATTCAGAGCACGAGCCAAAAGGGGAGATAGTTATAGTTCTTGCCGGAGCCACAGATGGTGCTCCAGGCAACAAAACAGATGATGAGGAATGAGAGAATTTAACCTCGAGACGCGGAACAGTGGCTCAGAGACCGCTGTACTGGTGGGTCTGATAACACAGAATCAGGACGAGCGCAAGACAGCCGAGTATCTTGATGAGCTGGAGTTCCTTGCCGATACCGCAGGAGTCACTGTCCTCAAACGCTTCACGCAGAAGATTGACGCAGCCCACGCCGTTACATACGTAGGCAAGGGCAAGCTGGAGGAGATACGCGCCTATATATCCCAGATGGAGGATATGGAGCAGGAGGTAGGTATGGCCATCTTTGATGACGAGCTCTCATCAAAACAGATATCTGCCATTGAGCAGGCCCTGCAGGTAAAGGTTCTGGACCGCACATCCCTTATTCTTGACATCTTTGCGATGCGCGCCCAGACAGCCCACGCCAAGACTCAGGTTGAGCTGGCGCAATACAGATACCTGCTGCCACGTCTGCAAAGGATGTGGACACACCTTGAGCGTCAGGGAGGCGGTTCCGGAGCAGGAGGCGGAAAAGGTATGGTAGGACTCCGTGGCCCTGGTGAGACCCAGCTGGAGATGGACCGCCGTATCATCACCAAGCGAATAAGCTGGCTGAAAGAGCAGCTGGCCGACATAGACCGGCAGAAATCAACCCAGCGCAAGAACCGCGGCCGCCTTATCCGCGTAGCGTTGGTTGGCTACACCAATGTGGGCAAGTCCACCTTGATGAATCTGCTCTCCAAGAGTGAGGTCTTTGCCGAGAACAAGCTGTTCGCCACCCTTGACACCACAGTCCGCAAGGTAGTGGTTGACAACCTGCCATTCCTGTTGTCAGATACAGTAGGCTTCATCCGCAAGCTCCCCACCGACCTTGTGGAATCCTTCAAATCGACACTCGACGAGGTACGCGAGGCCGACCTTCTGGTCCACGTGGTGGATATCTCACACCCCGACTTTGAGGATCAGATGAAGGTAGTTGAGAAGACGCTGGGCGACCTTGGCTGCTCCGGAAAACCAGTCTTCGTGATATTCAACAAAATTGACGCCTACACCTGGATTGACAAGGCGCCCGATGACCTTACCCCCGCCACGAGGGAGAACATCACCATAGACGAGCTGATGAACACCTGGATGGCAAAGTTGGGAGAGGACTGCATCTTCATCTCCGCAACCCGCAAGACCAATATTGACGAGCTCCGCTCCCTGCTATATGCCCGTGTGCGCCAGCTCCACGTACAGAAATACCCCTACAACGATTTCCTCTACCCCATCGAGGATAATACAGAGGAATGACGCTGATGAAAAAGAGATAACGGACAAAAAACTATAGAAATGAGCGAATTCAAGTATGCACCGATGTTTCAGCTCGGCAAGGACGAGACTGAGTACTATCTTCTTACAAAAGATTATGTAAGCGTAAGCGAGTTTGAGGGCAAGCCAATCCTGAAAGTAGAGAAGGACGGCCTTACCGCAATGGCCAATGCCGCATTCCGCGACGTAAGCTTCCTGCTGCGCCGCTCTCACAACGAGCAGGTAGCCAAAATACTCAAGGACCCCGAGGCCAGCGAGAACGACAAGTACGTTGCACTCACCTTCCTGCGCAACGCCGAGGTATCAGCCAAGGGCAAGCTTCCACTCTGCCAGGACACCGGAACCGCCATCATCCACGGCGAGAAAGGCCAGCAGGTCTGGACCGGCTTCTGCGATGAGGAGGCACTCTCAAAAGGAGTCTATAAGACCTACACCGAAGAGAACCTGCGCTACAGCCAGAACGCTCCCCTCTCAATGTACGAGGAAGTCAACACCAAGTGCAACCTGCCTGCCCAGATAGACATAGAGGCAACCGAGGGAATGGAATACCGCTTCCTCTGCGTGACCAAGGGTGGTGGCTCAGCCAACAAGACATACCTCTACCAGGAGACAAAGGCCCGCATCCAGAACCCGGGCACACTCATCCCATTCCTCGTTGAGAAGATGAAGAGCCTTGGCACCGCAGCATGCCCTCCATACCACATCGCCATAGTAATAGGCGGAACCAGCGCAGAGAAGAACCTTCTCACCGTCAAGCTGGCATCCACACACTACTACGACAGCCTGCCAGTCACCGGCGATGAGACCGGCCGCGCATTCCGCGATGTAGAGCTTGAGAAACAGCTTCTTGAGGAAGCCTGGAACATCGGCCTGGGAGCACAGTTCGGCGGCAAGTATATGGCACACGATGTACGCGTAGTACGTCTGCCACGCCACGGAGCAAGCTGCCCGATAGGCCTTGGCGTAAGCTGCTCTGCCGACCGCAACATCAAGTGCAAAATCAACAAGGACGGTATCTGGATTGAGAAGATGGACGACAAGCCATACGAGCTGATACCCGAGGAGCTGCGTAACGCAGGTGAGGGCGATGCAGTGAAGATAGACCTTAACCAGCCAATGGCCGATGTCTGCAAGATACTCACCAAATATCCTATCGGTACCCGCCTCAGTCTGAACGGCACCATCATAGTAGGCCGCGACATAGCCCACGCCAAGCTGAAGGCACGTCTGGACGCAGGCGAGGGAATGCCTCAGTATATGAAAGAGCATCCTATCTACTATGCCGGCCCGGCCAAGACCCCTGCAGGTATGGCCTGCGGCTCAATGGGCCCGACCACAGCCGGCCGTATGGATCCATACGTTGTCGAGTTCCAGGACAACGGCGGCTCACTGATAATGCTTGCAAAGGGCAACCGCGCCCAGTGCGTGACCGACGCCTGCCAGAAGCACGGTGGCTTCTACCTGGGCTCAATCGGCGGCCCTGCAGCCATCCTTGCCCAGAACAACATCAAGTCAATAGAGTGCGTAGAGTACCCGGAGCTCGGAATGGAGGCCATCTGGAAAATCCAGGTAGAGGACTTCCCCGCCTTCATCCTCGTTGACGATAAAGGCAACGACTTCTTCAAGCAGCTTCAGCCACGCTGTACGCGTGCCTGAAGCTGTTTGAACGCAACCTCTTTTTAGTTTGCTCCGCAAACACGGTCACTACGTTCCCTTGGCTCCCTTCGGTAGCGCGTCGCTCAACAATTCGCTCCGAACCAATACCAGGGAACAGGCTGAAAGAAAGAGCCCTTAATAAATAACAGCAACGTCAGAGCGAAGGCTCACAGAGCCGAAGGAACTATGGTGTAAGTTCCGGAGACTCTATGACCGAAGCGACCCAGTAGCAATATAGGAAATATGTACTTCAGAGATATAGTAGCGCAGGAGACCGTAATACAGCGGTTGCTGGCCGATGCCCGCAAAGGCACCGTGCCCCACGCCCTGCTCTTCAGCGGCCCCGAGGGCACCGGCAAAATGCAGACCGCCCTCGCCTTCGCCCACTATCTTCTCTGCGACAACCGCTCACAGGGAGACGACGCCTGCGGCCATTGCCCCGCCTGCGCCAAGATGAGCAAACTCATCCACCCCGACCTGCACTTCGCCTTCCCTGTAATAAACCGCAGCAAAGCCACTGGCAGGAAAACCATCAGCGACGACGAGATAACCCGCTGGCGCGAGTTCCTGCTCGCCCACGACTACTTCGGCTACGACGAATGGCTCGACGCGCTCGATGCCGGAAACCAGCAGGCAATGATATACACCGACGAGAGCGACTCCATAGCGCAGAAACTACAACTCACCTCCAGCCAGGGCGGCTATAAGATTGTCATCATCTGGCTCCCCGAGAAAATGCACATCACCTGCGCCAATAAAATGCTCAAGCTGCTTGAGGAACCTCCGGCCCAGACACTCTTCATACTGGTATCAGACAAACCAGAACAGATAATAGAGACCATACTGAGCCGTACCCAGCGCATAGAGTTCGCTCCCATACCCACAGAGCAGATAGCACAAAGGCTCACCGGACCAGGCTATATGCTTGAGCAGGCACAAGCCACAGAGATAGCCCACTTGAGCGAGGGCAGCTGGCTCAAAGCCATACAGGCGCTGAGAATAGATGCCGGGAGCGCGGAATATCTGGAGCTGTTTATGCAGATGATGCGAATGGCATACGCCCGCAGACTCAAGGAATTGAAAATACTGAGCGAAGACCTGGCCTCACGCGGACGTGAGTGGCAGAAAGACTTCCTCACATATTGCCAGCGAATGATTCGCGAGAACTTCATAAACAACCTTCGGCGCCCTGAGCTGGTATATATGACACCGCCTGAGAAAGCTTTCTCCTCAAAGTTCTCACCATTCGTCAACGAGAAAAACATAGAGGGAATAACCTTCGAGCTGACTGAATGCCAGAGACACATAGAACAGAACGTAAATGCCAAGATGGTGTTTCTTGACTTTGTCCTGAAACTCATCCTGCTGCTAAAACAATAAGCACAATATGGAAGACTATATTTTGAATATCGGAAGCGGAGGCATCAGCAGCAAAGGCTGCGGACGCCATATAGGACAGCTTCACTCATACAACTATCTGGAAGGCATACCCGGCTCAGAGAACGACACCGACTATGTTGAGGTGCAGTTCAAGAACACCCGCAAAGGATTCTTCCTCAACTCCAACAAGCTGCCACTGGAGAAAGGCGATGTCGTGGCAGTTGAGGCATCACCCGGACACGACATCGGCACAGTCTCACTGACCGGCCGTCTGGTATTGCTCCAGATGAGAAAAGCCCGTCTGAAACCCGACGTAGAGATAAAGCGTATCTATCGCAAGGCCCGCCCCATTGACATTGAGAAGTATGAGGAGGCTAAGTCGCGCGAGCACGGCACAATGATACAGTCACGTCAGATAGCCAAAGACCTTGGTCTGGAGATGAAGATAGGCGATGTGGAGTATCAGGGAGACGGAGGCAAAGCCATATTCTACTACATCGCAGACGGCAGAGTAGATTTCAGGCAGTTGATTAAAGTACTTGCAGACGTATTCCACGTACGCATTGAGATGAAGCAGATTGGAGCCCGTCAGGAGGCAGGCAGAATTGGCGGCATCGGTCCTTGCGGACGTGAGCTGTGCTGCTCCACCTGGATGACAAGCTTCATCTCCGTATCAACGGGAGCAGCCCGTTTCCAAGACCTGTCAATGAACCCGCAGAAGCTTGCAGGACAGTGTGCCAAACTGAAATGCTGCCTCAACTACGAGGTTGACGCATACGTAGAGGTACAGAAGCACTTCCCGGCACGCGACGTCACGCTTGAGACGCTGGACAACACATATTACTTTTTCAAGGCAGACATTCTGTCCAGACAGATAACCTACTCCACCGACAAGGTATTTGCCGCCAATGCGGTTACAATCCCTGCAGACCGCGCGCTTGAGGTGATCTCGCTCAACAGAAAAGGCGTGAGGCCCAAGAGCCTGAGTGAGGACGGCGCAGAGCTGGAGACGCCACGCATAGACATCCTTGATGAGGACGGATTGACACGCTTTGACAAGAAAAAGAAGAAAAAGAACAAGAACCGCCCGCACCATCAGCAGTCAGAACCGGGAAGTCCGCTCGCAGTCAATCCGCAGAAAGACAAACAGCAGAATGGTAAATCCCCAGAGAGAAGACCCGCCGTAGCTGAAGAAAGGCAACGGAATTCCAATCACAGGGGTAATCCCAAGCACCATTCCAACGTTAATGAAAACGTGAAAAAGGAAAATGCTGGCCACGGAGTACCCGAGAACCCTGCCAAAGACTGACGACTGACGCTCGGCCAGCCACACAAGACGCAGAATAAACGCGAGATAGAGCATCAGGACAAACAACGTGCCCTTGAATCCCTGCTCCTCGCCTATGGTGCAGAATATGAAATCTGTATCCTGCTCAGGCACATACTTCAGCTTTGTCTGTGTACCCTTTAGGAATCCTTTGCCCCATACCCCGCCTGAGCCAATGGCAATCATTGACTGGTTGACATTGTATCCCGCACCGTACGGATCCTCCTCAATGCCAAGGATAATGTTGATACGGGTGCGTTGATGAGGCTGCAGCACGTGGTCCATCACAATATTGCAGGAAAAGAGATATGCTGTTGAGAATACGGCGAAAAGAGCTGCCACCAGACAGCTTCTCACCACATTCTTAAAGGTCTGGAAAAGCAGATAAAACGTCATTGCCACTATCGCGGCCAGCTGAAGCCAGATGATATTGAAAGGCACAACATAGAATGACACCACCAGACCTGCCACTGTAGAGCCAAATCCAATGCAGAATGTAACCAGCCCAAGCCTGCCGTCCGACACATACAGCCATACTATGACAGCCGTGAAGATCTCAATCAACGTCAGGACAACAAACGGTCCTGTATTGAACGGCATAGTGAGGAAAGGCAGCTCCCAGTATTTTATGCCCAATATGAAAAACAGAACCGCGCTGAAAGCGAAAAACAGCAGCAGTCCGCTCATTCCCTCACGGTATAGCACCAGGAAGAAAGCTAAATAGACCAACGCCGAGCCTGTCTCTTTCTGGGCAATAATCAGCAGCAGCGGTAACATAAAGAACAGTGATATCCTTATGACCTCAGACCATTTGCGCAAATCAATGTCCCAGTTATCCACAAAACGGGCCAATGCCAAGGCAGTGGCGAACTTGGCGAACTCCGCGGGCTGCAGACTGACCGGCCCCAGATGCAGCCACGAGCGCGAGCCCTTAACGTCTTTTGCCACAAAAATGGTAACCAGCAGAAGGAGCATCATACCCACATAGAGCATATATGAGTAAGAGCGATAGAAATTCTGAGTAAAAGACATAACCAACGCAGCCAGTCCGAATGAGCATATTATCCATACCAGCTGTTTTCCGGCCCTTGTAGAAAAATCAAAGAAAGCCGGCTTATCAAATCCGTACCCTGCACTGCATACACTGAGCCAGCCACAGACAAGCAGCAGCACAAACATCACCACCGTCGCCCAGTCCAGATTGCCCAGTATGCTATCGCTCCTCCTCTCCATAATAAATCACTCTTTGCTCAATCTCGTCAGCACGGGCCATACTGCTCTCCGAGAGTGAGCCGTTGATATATTGCTCCATCATCAAAGCGCCGATGGGAACGCCATAAGCCGCACCGAAACCGCCGTTCTCAACATACACGGCAATGGCAATCCTCGGGTTTTCCATCGGTGCGAAACCCATAAACGCCGAATGGTCCTTTCCACGGTTCTGCGCTGTTCCTGTCTTGCCGCACACAATATAGTCATTGCTGGCAGCACTGGCACACGTACCGTTTATCACAGACTGGCGCATTCCAGTAACAACCATATCGTAATACTGTCTGTCAACACTTACCTGATGCCTTACTGAATATAGGGAATCCAGCTCGTGGCCCTCAATATTCCTTACCACGTGCGGAGTGATATAATATCCCCGGTTGGCTATTGTGGCGCCAAGATTTGCTATCTGAAGTGGTGTGAGCGTAATCTCGCCCTGGCCAATGGAGTTGCTTATTATGGTCAATGCCCGCCACCTTTTATTATATATGCCGTCATAGTACTGAGCATTGGGAATCATTCCGCGCTTCTCGCCCGGCAGGTCAATGCCAAGCGCGTATCCGAATCCCATCTCAACCATATAATCCTTCCATACAGTCAGTGCCTGCTGCGGAGACTTGTACTTGGCGGCCCCTATCAGATAGTAGAAGCCCCAGCAGAAATAACCGTTGCATGAGGTGGCTATGGCATCATAGAGCCCGATAGGCGAGGAGTGCGAGTGACAACCCACACGCAGACCACCATACACAAAACCACGGTTGCAAGGATAGCGCGTATCTGGAGTGATTATACCCTCCTGAAGCATTGTCAGCGCCTGGGCCGTCTTGAATGTTGAGCCCGGAGGATATGTGCCCATTATAGTACGGTTAAGCAGCGGCTTGGCAGGAATCTCCGACAACTGCTTGTAATTGGCGCTGCGATGCCTTCCCACCAGCTCTGACGGATCGTACGAAGGCGACGACACCATACAAAGCACCTCGCCTGTGGATGGCTCAATGGCTACGATACTTCCTATCTTGTTATGCAGAAGCCTCTCACCCAGCATTTGAAGATTGATGTCTATTGACAATGTCAGACTACTGCCTGGCTTTGCCTCAACATCCATCTCACCATTCATATAGCTGCCTTGAATACGCCCGATGGCGTCCTTCATCAGCACCTTGCGGCCCTTCTCGCCACGAAGATATATCTCATACTGCCGCTCAACGCCCTGCTTTCCTATATAATCACCCCTGGCATAATAGTCATCCTTCTCCAAGTCGCTCTTTGAGACCTCACCCATATCGCCAAGCAGATGCGCAGCGTTCGGATACTTGTACAGACGGAAACTATTGTTCTGAATGGAGAATCCCTTGAAACGATACAGGCTCTCGCTCAGCCGGGACACCTCCTCCAGCGTAAGCTGACTCATAAACGTCTGAGTGGTGTAGCTGGAATAACCCGGATTACGGCGACGGTCCTTTATCTCAGACATACGCTGCTCAAACTCCTCACGGGTAATGTCAAGTGTCTGGCAAAATGCAAGTGTATCCAGGCTCTTTGCCTCGCGTGTCACCACCAGCACATCAAACGACGGCTGATTGGACACAAGAAGACGACCCTCACGGTCATAAATGGCACCGCGCTCAGGCAGCAGGCTTTTTGATACAAGAGCATTGCTGGCTGCGGAATCCCTATACTCCGTACTCCTTACCTGAAGATGGAAAAGACGGACAATATAGACCAGCACAATGACAATTGCCAGAGAGCCGATTACAAGCCTGCGGTTATCGTACTTATGATTTCTCACCTGAAACGCCTGCGTTGATTTTTACGGAATATCAGCTCCACGGCAAGCATCAGCAGTACACTCATAACCGTACTGAGCAGAATCTTGACCAATATAGCCACGAGACCTGCCGAGATTAGTGTTCCAAGCAGTGAGCAGACAGTCATAAACACCAGAGTGCCGACAATCAGATAAATGGAATATGCGCGCCATCCCATTGACACGACTCCCGGATTAATATGATCACGTCTGTCAAACGTCACCTCCAGCCTAAGCAAGGAAGGCTGCAGATACGAGAGCAATGTGAGAGATGCAGCCTGAACGCCGGGAGTATTCATAAAGACATCAACCACAAGTCCCATACAGAATCCCCATAGCATTCTCTGCACCGGCGATACATCAGAGTCAAGAATCAGCACGAACAGTATGTAAGGAAATGGCGTGGAGTAGCCCAGCAGACAAATCTTGTCCAGCAGCAGAACCTGCACCGCAAGCAGCAACGCGGCATAGAGAAGTCTTTTCAGAAAACCAGCCATATTACTCAGCACTTAAGAAATCCGACAACTCCTCGGGAACCACATCAAGCCCCACATAAACAAACTCAAGCCTGCTGAAATCAACCGACAGCTCTACCGATACCTCCGGACTGCCGCCATCGCTGATATCGCTTATCCGGGAAACGTGTCCCACCATCAGGCCTTTCGGAAAGACCGACGAGAATCCACTGGTCTCTATCGTATCGCCTTTGGCAACACCGGAGCGCGAAGGCAGGTCTGTCAGCGACGCATAATGCACATCGCCACCATTCCACCGCAGGAATCCGAAGCAGTCTCCACCTTTTACCCTGCAACTTATGTTGCTCTCAGTATTAAGCAATGGCATAACCAAGGCATATCTTTTACTCACGCGATAGACCACACCCACAACACCGTCGGACTCATAGACACACATACCTTGCCGCAAGCCATCCAATGAGCCTTTGTCTATTGTGATGAAATTGTTGTTCTTGCTGATTGTATTGTCTATTACACGTGCCACAACCACATTACTCTCTGTCCTTGGCAAAGATGCTATCTCGGCTGAGTCGCGCAGCTGATACAGCTCAGAGCGAAGCCAGGCAATCTCCTCAGTCAGTTTACGGTTCTCCTTGCGCAGACCGAAATAATCAGTTACCGACGATGATGCCTTACATACGAGACCCGCCACACTGCCCGCCGTGGAGAATACCACATTATCGCGCAAGGCACCGTGACGGAGAATCAAGAGCACACACACCGCCTCTAACACCAGCAACAGCAACAGATAGCGAAGCTTTACCAGGAAATCAAGAGGCGTGCGCACGGCAATAGAGGTTTTATCTCATCAGGAATGTGAATCTGTCAACGTTCTTCAATGCGATTCCGGTTCCCTTGGCCACACTCAGCAGAGGCTCGTCGGCCACGTGGAACTCAATATTAATCTTATCGGAAAGACGCTTGCTCAATCCCCTCAGAAGAGCGCCACCACCAGCCAGATATATGCCATTATGTACAATATCGGCATACAGTTCAGGCGGTGTATGCTCCAGTGCCGTCAATACGGCAGACTCAATCTTGTTGATGGAACGGTCCAGACAATGCGCAATCTCCTGATAGCATACAGGCACGGACATAGGCAGGGCGGTAATCTTGTTAGGACCATATACTATATAGTCCTCCGGAGCCTCATCGCCCAACTCAGTCAGGGCTGAGCCAACATTGATCTTGATACGCTCAGCCATACGCTCGCTCACGCGGACGTTATGCTGACGGCCCATATATTCCAGAATATCAGCGGTAAAGTCATCGCCGGCCACACGGATTGAGCTGTTGGTGACAATACCTCCCAGCGAGATAACGGCAATCTCGGTGCTGCCGCCACCTATATCTACAATCATATTGCCCTCTGGTGCGGTAACATCTATACCTACACCTATTGCGGCTGCCATTGGCTCATACAGCAGATACACATCGCGGCCTCCGGCATGCTCGGCCGAGTCACGCACGGCACGAAGCTCAACCTCGGTGCTGCCCGAAGGAACTCCGATGACCATTCGCAGAGATGGCGTAAACAGATGGCGGCCCATCTTCACCATATCAACCAATCCACGTATCATCTGCTCGCAGGCATAGAAGTCCGCAATCACGCCATCGCGTAACGGACGGATTACCTTGATGAGGTCCTCAGATGCCTTATCCTGCATCAACTTCGCCTTGGAGCCCACGGCAATCGTCTTCTCGCTCTTCTTGTCAAGCGCCACGATAGACGGTTCGTTGACAACAATCTTGTCATCGTACATAATGATGGTATTGGCAGTGCCAAGATCCATCGCAAGTTCCTGAGTGAAAGAAAAGAGTCCCACCTTATGCCTTTATTAATGCTTGAAATGTCTGAAACCGGTAACAGCCATAGTCATATTGTGCTGCTCACAATACTCCACAGACTCATTGTCGCGGATAGAGCCACCCGGATGAATCACGTTCCTCACGCCAGCCTTGTCGGCAAGCTCCACACAATCCGGGAACGGGAAGAAAGCGTCGCTGGCCATTGCAGCGCCTGTCAGGTCAAAGCCAAACGAGTGAGCCTTCTCAACAGCCTGTCTCAAGGCATCCACTCTTGATGTCTGACCCACACCACTTGCCAGCAGCTGCTTGTCCTTTGCAAATACTATAGAGTTGCTCTTGCTGTTCTTTACAATCTTGTTTGCAAAGAGCATATCCTGAATCTCGGCATCGGAAGGAACCCTTGAGGTAACCATCTTGAGCTCATCGGGAGTCTCAATCTTGGTATCCTTCTCCTGAACCAGAATTCCGTTCATAGCTGTACGGAACTGAACCTTCGGCAGGCACTGCTGCTTACGCACAAGGATGATGCGGTTCTTCTTCTGACCAAGAATCTCAAGAGCCTGAAGGTCATAGTCCGGTGCTATGATAACCTCAAAGAAAATCTGGTTAATCTCCTCGGCAGTCTCCTTGTCAACCGGCACATTGGTAATGAGCACGCCACCGAAAGCCGACACAGGATCGCCGGCCAGAGCAGCCTTCCACGCATCCAGCAACACAGGACGTGAGGCCAGGCCACACGCATTGTTGTGCTTCAGGATGGCGAATGTAGTCTCATTGAACTCATCAATAAGCTCAACTGCGGCAGTTATGTCAAGCAGGTTGTTATAAGATATCTCCTTGCCGTGAAGCTTGTCGAACATAGCATTGAAATCGCCATAGAACAAGCCCTTCTGATGCGGGTTCTCACCGTAGCGCAGAGGCATATACTCATCTACGGCATAGCGGAAATGGCCGTCCTCACCTGCGCCGAAGTAATTGTAGATGGCGCTGTCGTACTTGGAAGAGACAGCGAAAGCCTCCTTGGCGAACCACTTGCGCTGCTCCAGGGTAGTCTGGGCACCATTGTTCTTCAGTATGTCTGCCAATGGCTGATACTGTGCCTTGCTGGCAACAATCACTACATCATTATAGTTCTTGGCACCTGCGCGGATAAGTGATATGCCGCCTATGTCAATCTTCTCTATGATGTCCTGATGTGCGGCACCGCTCGCTACGGTAGCCTCAAACGGATACAGGTCAACAATTACGAGGTCAATCTCAGGAATATCGTAATTCACCGTCTGAACCATATCAGACTCCTCCTCTCTGCGGCAAAGGATTCCGCCGAAAACCTTTGGATGCAATGTCTTAACCCTGCCGCCAAGGATTGAGGGATAGCCGGTAAGCTCCTCAACAGCCTGGCAGGGAACTCCCAGTGACTCAATAAAGCGCTGCGTTCCGCCAGTAGAGATAAGTTTCACACCTTCAGCGTGGAGCGCTGAGATAATCTCATCCAGACCGTCCTTATGATAAACCGAGATGAGTGCCGATGAAATCTTCTTGATATCTGCCATTATATAATAAGCGTTAGTTACACATTTTTCGCGAAATTACTAAAATAATGCCACACTCGCAGTAACGAATTACTTCTGTTAACATAAAGTTTTCAACCAGATTATGCACATAGTACCGGCAACCGCCGTGAGAGGCATCATGAAAAAGAACGATTCCACGCGCAAAAAGGCACACGCTCCCAACCCGTTCATTTCATTATTTGAAACGAACGAAATAAGGCCTCATCACGTTCGTTTCAAATAATGAAATGAACGAGACGTGGCCTCGTGTGATTTTCCGCAAAGCCGGGTCAGAGGGACAGGCACCTTGACCCAGCCTTTCAAATAGAGCTATTGAGCTGATTTACATACAAAGTGGGTCAAGGGACCTGCCCCCTGACCCACTTTGTATATCAACGTAATCAGAGATTACTTCTGAGATGCTCTCTCCTCGATAGCCTTATTGATTTCATTGAGTTTCTCATCTGTAAGAGGATACTTGTAAATCAGGTAACCTACTACCAGAAGAAGAATAGCAGGGATGATGGTGGTGAACCACAGAATGGCATTCTGTACTGTAGCGTTATAATCGCTCAGGTGTGTATAATACGCATTTACAGGCGCGCTGATGAACGATGCCAGGAAGACCACGATGAATATGCCGAGCACAAGCTGCAGGCACTTGTTAGCCTTGAACTCCTGCCACATCTCACCGAATGTGACTGGCTTCTCAGGAGTAGTCGTGATATTCTCCTTGCTGCCAAGGAAGCAGAATGTAAGAAGTATGAAACCTACAATAGCAAAAACACAGGTTACGGTAAACCAAGCCTTAGGATCGGTAGGCAGTGCTGATTCCTCGCTGGCAAGATTGAAGCCGATTGCTGTCATAGCCCAAGGAGTGATAAAGCCGGCAAGGGAGAAACCTGCCTTGAACGCGACACCGGCAAGAGCGTTTACCGTTGCTGCAGGACGGTTACCGGTGCGGTACTCAGCCTCGGTGATAACCTCAGGAACAAGAGCCCACATCAATGAGCCTACAAGCAGACCTACGCCAGTAAGAACCTTGGCAGCCTGAACAAGAGTGTTGCACTCCTTGACATCAAAGAACTTACCGATGATAAACAATGCGATGAAACCTATCAGACCGATTGAGAGAAGCAGATAATAAAGGCCTTTCTTGCCGAACAATTTCTTCAGTATTGGAAGTGAAGGCAGAATAATGAATGCAGGAATAGTACCGATGGCCATAAACACAGCCTGGTTCCAGTCAACCGCGATACCTACAATCATAGCAAGTCCGATAGGGAAGCCGGCCTGAACGACAATCTGACCGATATTGGCACAGACCATACGGGTAGATGTAAGTATGAGAACCTCATCGTTGTCGCGGGTCATACTGGCCATGATTGAGCCGTACGGTATATTCACTACAGAATATATCATGCTGAGTACAGTGTAGCTGACTGTAGCATAGACAATCTTCATACCAGCTGACCAGGTTGCTACTGTAGGGAGCATAAGCAGACACGCGGCAACTGTAAGAGGAATACCACCATACAGAAGGTATGTACGATACTTACCTAACTTAGGATTATGGTTATCAATGTATTTTCCTACTACAGGGCTCCAGAAACAGTCAAGGAGACGTACAGCAAGAATAAGTCCGCTAACAAAAGCAGGACTAATCTTCAATACTGTGGTAAGATACAGCATCAGGAAGCATGCTACTGTCTGGAAAATAAGGTTCTGAGCAAGGTCACCTGTACCGAATGCTATGCGCTGGAACCAACTTAGTTTGTAAAAGCCCTTAGAAGCGTCGAGGGCCGATGTCTTATTAGCCATACTATGCGGATTAAAATGTTTATTAGTGCAAACTTAATGAAAAAATCCTATATGGCATCACGAAGACACAGATAAAAAAAGCGGGCGGGAAAAACTTCCCGCCCGCCGATATTCAGAATTTAATCTGTCTCAATGAATCAATAGAGAACCTTTGAAGCCTTACCGTTCTGAACCTTAATCATAAGGCCCTTCTGAGCGTCAGCCTTAACACCATTGATGTTGAAGAATGTAGCGTCACCGCTCTCAATCTCCTCAGCGTCAACAACTGTAATAGCCTCATTGATTTCCTTCTCAACCTCCTCGAGAGCAGCCTTATAGTCGAAGCCCTCAAGACCTCCGGTCATATAGAGTCTAAAGTCATCAAGTCTTGCCCAAGCTGATACACCAACGTGGTTAGCCTTGATAAACATTGTGCCATCCTCAACCTTGATACCGTTCAGAGCGATGTCTGAGAGATCCTGGGTAGCACCAGCTGCAACGGTGTCACCGTTAGCGGTCAGATACTGGTTAGCGATGTTGTCCTCACCACCACCGAATGTCAGACCAAGAGTGAAGATACCGTTAGGCAGATCGGTAGCCTCCTGCTGGAGATAGAAGCCTGATGTCCAGTCAGCACCTACCCAACCACCAGTAGCAAAGCCTTCCTCAACGTAGCCACCGTACTCGCGGTTGTCACCAGGAGCAAAGCCCTCGCCGCACATTACGCTACCGCCGGTGCACTCGATGGTCCAACCTGGGAATACTGTTGTCCAAGCGCCTGAGTTAAGAGCCCATCTGTTACGATTAGCATAAGCATAGTACTCTTCCTTGATCTCCTTGTTAAGCTGACCAGTGAAGTAGAGGCTGGCGTTGGTGATGAAGCCGGTCGCATCGATAGAATCAAGAGTCTCACCTTTGGCAAGCTTCTCATAGATTTCCTTCTTAGCCATCAGCTTCAGAACCTTTGCAAGCTTCTGGTTGTCCTCAGTGTTGCTGGCAACCTGTGAGCCAATCTCACCCGCTGGATCAAGAATGAAGCCGAGATCTGAGAGCAGCTGACTGAGAGACTTGACCTGAGCAGTGGTAACATCGATAGTAGTGAATACCTTATAAGCATTAGTATATGCGCCGTTCAGCTCATCAAGAGCAGCCTTTAACTCGTCATTTGACAGAACAGTCAGATCAAGAGCGCTAGCCTTCAGATAAGCAGCGTTAAGAGCGTCATACTCAGGATAAGCTGCATAATCAGCCTTCTCGCCAAGGTATGTGGCAACATTGTCAATAGCGGTTGCGAAGTTGTCAACATTTGTCATACGCGTATTCATAGCGTCTGATCCCTCATCCAGAGTCTTGGCAGCAGCCTCGAATGCTGATGGAGCTGTGTTGTTTGCAAGGAATGCCTTTGGCTCATACAGAGCAACGGTAGCCTTGAACTCCTCGTAAGCAACGCCACCGTAGATCTCGATGTCGCTCTCGCAATCCTCGATAACGCTCTGAGCGTTCTCGTAAGCGGTAGCAAGAAGAGTATAGCTCTTGTAAGCCTGAGTAGTGGTATCGCTGAGATCCGGAGTACCGAATGAGAGTACGAAGTCAAACTCCTTACCATCCTGAGCATTGTCAGCTGGTTGTGTAGGATCATCCGGGTTAAGAGCACGAGCCTTCCAAACCTTGAAGTTTACATTGCCCTCCAAGCCCTCCGGAAGAGTGAACTCAACATTCATATAGGTATCGTCGGTATAGCCGACACAAGTAAGGTCGCGCTGTCTTGGGTTATTCTCGTCAGCCGGGATAACCATGCCAACGCCACTCTTGCCAGCATATACAGGCTTGTTGAACTCAACGATGATGCTCTTGTTGTCAGCACCAAGGCCGAATGAGTTAGGCTCCGGGTTGGTAGTAACAACCGAAGGAGGAAGAAGGTCTCTTCTAACTGCTGAGAACGGTCTCGGAAGAGCCTTCTCATTCTCGAAGTCAGGAACAATCTTGCCAGCATTAACCCACTCAGCATCGTTTGCCTTCGGGTAAAGAGTCGAGCTTGTATATTTCAGCGTGTACTCCTCTGGGAGCAGGCTGTTAAAGAGGCTGAATCTTACATTCTCGTAGTTCTCGAAGTCATCGTCAATCCAGATGTAGAGATATCCGTCATTGTGGAACTCAGCTGCAATGATAAGACCCTCGTCCTTGAGTGACATATCACCGTAGAAAGGATCCCATGCGATAATATCATAAGCATTGGCAGGTACCTCAATCTGACCTACACCGTCAGAGTTGGCGATATCCTCAAGGTTGGTCTGATAACCGAAGTTAACGCGGAGAACGTCACCGTAGTACTCTGCACCGCCAATCCAAGACTGATAGAGGTCAACATCATCAATCTGATATGTTGAGTGCGGGCCCATGAATGAGAAACGAAGGAAGTATGTGTCAGGCTGAACAATCCAACCCCACGTTGCGTTGGTTGCTGAATCAAGAATCTCATTGTCAGCGAACATTTTAACAGTATCCTCAGGGATCTGGTCTCTGCGTGCCCACAGCTCACCTCTCCACTCGTCGACCCACCAGTAACCATTCTGATGAACGGCGTGGTTGGCGATTGAGTCGTTGGTGTAGTAAGTCATGTAGCTGTAACGATACCACTGTGGCTGGCCACCATCTGGAATAGCAGGAAGGTCTGAGCTCTTGATAATCTGAGTCCACTCAGGAGCACCGCTACCACCGTGAGTTGTGAAAGCCTTCTCTGAGTTGTACCAGCCGCGCATAAGACGGAGGTCAACCGCAGCGCTGTCAACATCACTTGTCATAAGCATGTAGTACTGTACGCGATAAGAGGTGTTGTTCGCAACCGGGAGTCCACGTACGAATACGTTAGCCTCATAATCGTTGGTCTCACCTGCCGGGTGATTGCCCCATGGATCAAAGCTGTGTGAGCTCGGGCCGGATACGTACTGCATATAGTACTGACCGCCATTACCGCCAAGCTCTTTCAGAGTAGAGGAGTGCTTACCGGTAGCATCTCTCTCAATGCTGACAACGTCAATACGCTGATCAGGATTGTTAACCGGTGCGATACCGTGGAACAATGGAATGATTGTGTCAACGTGCAGGTAGTGGTCCTCCTTGTACGTAGTGACATCCCATGTACCATTGCCATCGGTCCTGCCGATGTAATAATCAAGACCTCGAATGCTGTCTGCAGGAACAGAGTCCGTGAAGAAGTTCAAGCCATTCTCAAAGTCCTCGCTCCACAGAATCTCCTGAGCCTGAGCTTTGCCAAGACCAAGAAGCATCAGTGATGCGGCAAACAATAAGTTAAGTTTTTTCATAAACTTGAGTTGTTAGTTAATAAATAGGTTAAAAACACAAATTCAAAATTAATATTCAATACCTGCCGGACTACGCCGGCAGGCTGGAATTGTTACGGTAACGGCATATACCAGGCACTGTTGTACTCCGTTGGGTTAGTGCCTGTAAGCTTTGCCTTGAGAGCCTCGTCATACCCTCCGTCTGTATCGCGCTTGGCAACTCTCTCAGCAAGGAAGGCATTGTCGCTGTAGCACTTCTGCTCAGCCCTCTCGCCTCTGTGCAGTGAGAATCTGATAAGGTCTCCGAAACGGTTACCCTCGAAAGCAGACTCAAGAGCCAGCTCGTCAATGAGGTACTGCTCAACCTCATCCATCTGCTGTTTCTTCAATCTGGTCAGAGTAGAGTCAGGAATGCTTGCATAGTCCTCAGGAACGAATGTATGCAGCACATAAGTGGTATCCTTGTGAGCATGGCCGCAGCCTCTGCTGTGAATACCAATTGTATTGCTGGCAGGTGATGGATTACCGGTAGTGGTGTGGTCATCATACGGGTAGAAGCCCTGATTTGCACCAAGGTACGGGAAATCTATAATGTTCTTTCCTTTTGCCATGTCTTTCTCGTAAGCGCCTATGTAGGTCTCGTCGTAATTCACATAATTTGCCCATTCGTCAGCCAAACCATACTTCAATACGGCAAAGGCGGCCTCGGGGTAACCTGCATAATTCAATGCCTCGGCAAGACGCAAATATACAAGGTCTAAACGATAAATACAAATTTTAGTGGCATTGAATTTGTTAATTCTCTGCTTTGATGTATTATACACCGCACTAAGTTTCTCATCCTCAATATCATTGTCAAGGAACAGAATTGTGGAGAGACGCAAGTCACCACGGTCAAGCTCGCTGAGCTGAAGTGCCTCCTGCTCTGTAAGATAGGTAGTTACATCGTCACGACCATTGTAGAGGCAGTAAGTCTGTCTGGTTGAGAGTTTACGCAAAGCCTTGGATGCGGTAGCCTTGTAGTAGTACTGGTTGTTCTCTGTAGAATTGAAAATATCAACGAGCTCACTTGTAACACCCTTCCAATACTCATCCTCCATAGGGATGTAGGTAATCTGCTGAAGCGCGCTCTGAGAGCCGAACAGAGAGTTGTAGGAGTCGCTCTTATACGACCAGGTGTTGGTACTCCACCAGATATGCTCGTAACCGGTACTCTTGTACTGACCTACACGGCAAAGATAATCGTGGTAGTACTTGGCAGCCTTCTCATAATAGCCTTCACCGGCCCAGAGGCAGAGATCACCAAGAATAAGACGTATAGGAATGAAGAACAACTGCGAGTTGTCGTGAGTATCAATTCCGCCGTAGTTTGGTATCTCCAAATCTACATACGGCTCAAGATCCGGAATCAGTCTCTGTGCAATCTGCTTGATGTCCAGGCTGTCATATTTCTCAGCTACAGCGTCGGCACCGTTGTCAATAGGAACTGTTACAAAAGGAACCTTACCATAAGCCTGAGCAAGCTGAAGATATGTCCAGGCGCGATATGCAAGGACAACCGCATACTCCTTGCGGAATATGTAGTCATTGTTAATCTTTAAGTTAAGATCGGCATTCGCAAGGAAGTAATTGCAATTGTTGATTACCGCATAGTAGTCAATAGGATTGTTGTATGAGTTCTCGCCAGTCACTGAGAAAGTACTGATTTCCTTCAAGTCTGAGGATGCCAGATCATTCAGAGAGACAAGGTCGCCACGAAGCTCACCCAACAGCACTGTACGGTCTGCTATCTTCTGGATCTTCTGGATAATTCCAAGAACAGAATATACAGTATCAGTGGCTGCGTCCAGTTGATGATCCTGCTCGAACATAACTATAGTGGACGATGTGGAAAGCATCTTCTCACAAGAGGTAAATCCCAGAAGTACTGCGCAGAGAACTGCTGATATAATGGATTTCGTTTTCATTGTCATAATAATTAGAGGTTAACCTTTACTCCTAATGAGAAATTCCTGGACTGAGGTAAGAGACCACGGTCAATACCCTGGGTAAGGATATTGTTGCTCATTGAGAACTCAGGATCGCAGCCCAGATAGTTGGTAAGTGTAAACAGGTTGTTTGCGGCACCCCATACGGTAATACCCTGGATAATGGCATTCCTTACAGGTATCTTGTAGCTCAGGGTCACGTTCTTGAGACGCAGGTATGAGCCATCCTCAATCCAGCGGTCAGAGAAGCGTGAGTTGCCCATAGGATCCTCAAAGTTTGCTGATGGGATAGAGGTAACCTGACCCTCGCAAGTCCAGCGATTAACCATTGCCACAGTCTGATTCATAAAGCGTGAGCCACTCTCCAGAATCATTCTCTGGTAGTTGAAGATATCATTTCCATATGAGAAGTTGAATGTAGCGCTCAGGGTAAGGCCCTTGTATGAGGCCTGTGTGAAGAATCTTCCATACAAATCCGGATTCGGGTCACCTATCTGAACCATATCCTTCTTGTCAATAATCTTGTCTGAGTTCTGATCAATGAACTTCATATCACCGGCGGCGAACGCGAGTTTCTGACCGTTGGTTGCAATCATACTCAGCCCGGCGCTTTCAGCGTCTGATGAATTTGCAAATACACCGTCTGTCTTGTAGCCATAGAATATACCTACAGGACTTCCAACCTGTGAGCGTATGGTAGCGCCGAACAACTCAGTGTTGAAGGCACGGTCATTATCCGGGAGAGCAGTAAGCTCGTTCTTGTATGCACCTATGCCTGCGCCAGCCTCCCACTGGAAGTTCTTGGTGTTGATCAGCTTGACAGTAGCAGCAACATCAAATCCGCGGTTCTTGAGTGAGCCGCCGTTGCTCCAGGAATCCTCAATACCGGTAAGATATGAAAGCTTACTTATTGAGAGAAGGTTGTCGGTAAAGCTCATAAAGGCATTTGCGGAGATGTTCAGATGATTCTGGAAGAGGTTCATATCAAGACCTACGGAGAATCTCTTTGTAGTCTCCCACTGAAGAGTGCTGTTACCGATGTTTGCAAGAGCAAGACCGGTAGCGCTCAGAATGCTTACAGGAGAGAAGTAGGTTCTGGATGCGGTATCGTTGAAACCATCATTACCTGTCAGGTCAAATGCGGCATTGAGTTTAAGGTAGTTGATGGCGCGTGCCTTGAACCAAGGCTCAGCTGACATGACCCAGGCACCTGCCACTGACGGGAAGATACCCCAGGGAACACCTGCCAGTTTCAGACCGTTCGATACGTTTCCACCAAAACGTGATGATGCAGAGAGACCCAGGCCTACGCTTGCATAGTAACGCTCACGATAGTTGTAGTTACCCTGTGCCCACCAGGTAAGAGAGATATCATTGTCATCAACACCGTTTGTTGACTTGTACTGAAGGCTGGTTGACATATTCGGGGTCTTGTCGTTACCTGAATTGTAACCAATCATTCCGTTCTGCTTATAGACATTGCTGATCCAGCGGAATCCACCCGAGATGTGCAGGTCGTGAGCATTGAAACGCTTGTCAAAGTTGAAATAAGTGTTGCTCATGAAAGAGTTCTGCTGTGTTGCCATAGCAGCGGCCTTGTTATCTACAGTACCGATACCTATAACCTTGAACTGTGGTGTACCCTGAATTGGCAGATAATAGTTCTCGTCAATAGAGGACATTGTGTAGTTGAAATGCTCATTGATTGACCAGTAACGGTTGATGTTAACCTTTGGCAGAATTGAGATTGAGATCAGACGGCTGCCAAGGTAGTTCTTGTTAACGCCCTCGCCATTCTCAAGAATTGACACAGGGTTTGCAAGTGATACATCCTGACCAAGAATCTCCTCCAGATAATCGTCATTCTCTGACAGGAACTGTGAGAGATTTCCATGGATATCGTATGTGTAAGGATTCAGGAACGGCGCCTTGATGAGTGACAGGAAGCCCGGAGCGGTAATGGTCGCGTCATCAACGTCCATTGGAACACCGTCATCACGCATGTTACGGGTAACGTCGCTGTAAGATGCGTCAAACCTGACGGAAACCTTGTTACCAAGAATGATATCCGAGTTCAGACGAAGGTTGAAACGGGAATAATCATTATACTTCATAGTAGAGTTTCCAGAGGCATAACCTACCGACAGGTTATAGTTGGCTATATCATCACCACCCTGTACATTGATGCTGTAGTTCTGAACGAAAGCGTTGCGATAAACTTCCTTTGACCAGTCAGTATCGTTGTTGTAGGTCTTATAATAGTAGTAGTTCGGGTCAAGCTGCAGGAACTTGTAATCCTCAGCCACCTCGGTCTGAGTGGTTCCAATCATCTCTGACGCATAGCTTCTGAACTGGGATGCATTCATCATGACAGGAGTCTTAGGCATCAGCTGGTAATTGCCGGCTAATGAGACGTCAATCTTTGTGGCCATACTCTTGTTACGCTTGGTATTGATCAGAATGACACCATTGGCACCCTTGGCTCCATAGATGGCAAGTCCACTCTTGAGAACAGTGATGTTCTCTATGTCCTCAACCATAATGTTTGCAAGAAGGTTGTTGTAGTAGCCATCGTGAATATACTCACGGTCATACTGCATATCCATTATAACACCATCCAGCACAATCAGAGGCTGAGTATTGATGTTAAGGGAGTTGATACCAGACACAAGCATTGAGGCACCTGCGCCCAGACCGCCTGAGCGCATTGAGGTAAGAATATCGCCCAGAAGTCCGGACTGGAGCTGCTGGTCAACACTGATGTCGGCATTGAGGCTGCTTACCTGAGTAGTCTTGGACTTTGTTCCAGTGGTCTTGGTTGTGTAAATCTCAGAGAATTTATCAGTATAGAGCCTCACATTTACAGGAGCATTGGTTGATGCTATTGAAGCCACATTGGTGTTGCATCCCTCAAGCGCATATGTAAGTGATGTGACATACTCAGGAACCTTAATGGAATAAGAGCCGTCCTCCTTTGTCATTGCGGCGTAGAGGGCATTGTTATATGCCTGAACTCTTACACCGACCATGGGAGAATCGTCGGCCGCATCGGTGACTACACCGGTAACAGTTCTCATACGGTTCATATCAGGCTGGCCCTGAACGCCTTTTCTCATTCCTACAGTTTGATTAAGGTGTGAGATAGGACTGTTGACGGATACGAAGCCATCGTGCTGGAATGACAGCATTTTCTCTCCACCGGCAACCTCTATTGTATAGGCGCCGTTATCGTCGGTTGTCGTGGTGCATGATGCATCGCTGTAAGCCTGAACCAGAACACCTGACAACGGTGTGCCCTGAGCCGCGTCAATAACAGTACCAGTAAGTGTGGTCTGAGCAAAAGTAAACACAGGGAATGCGAGTAAAAGCATAAGCAGTCCCTTGGGAATGAAACCCTTTCCTGTTCTTATATTATTCATCTTCATAACTATTATCATTGAGAGGGTTATTATTCAACAGGCACAACAGGCACAACAGGCTCAACAGGCTCTAACAGAATTCCGTCAAGAAGCATTGTATTCGAGTAGCCCTGTGAGACCTTTGATGAGGTGATGTTACACTCAAGTACAACCTCCACTCTTGCATCAGGCTGACCCAGGTTGCAGTTGTGCAGGAACAGATGGTCTGCAATCATAATGGTATCTACAGCAGCCTTTCTGTTCTCAAATGTCATAGCTCTGCCACGGGCATCCGTCATATAGTAGGGATCCGCCCATACACCGGTGGTGTCAACATAGTTGACTTTGGCGGTGAACATATTAGTCTTTGGAGGCACGATATTACCGGTAATACAGTTCGGGAACACCACTGCGTAAATGTTATAATAGCCCTTAAGGTTATCATAGATGTTGAATGTTACCTTCCAACGGTCAGTAACGGCGTTCTTACCATTGATGATAAGAAGCTTCTGTCTTGAAATCTGATCAATGGTAATCAGCTCGTCAAGATATTCCTGATTCTTGATGTTATTTACTGGGTATTCAGTGACATTGGTAACATCAACAGATGGGATACGTCCGTTTGCCATCTCGGCCTCGCGCATAATTGGAGCATTGTAGGTCCGGGCTGGGTCAAAGGGCCACTCTGAGCATACGTAGATTGTACCATTACTGCACTCCACAGAGTCAACAAGATAAGCATCAAAGAAACGGTTTCCTGGAGTCATATCATAAATATGGTAATCCTTATAGGTCATCTGATACTCATAAAGGTCGAATGTAGTTGATGTGAAGGACGAGTAATCGATATCACCAGAGCTCATGAACGGCTGTGTGGCCTTGTTCATATTGAAGAAAGCATCTGTAAGGATGGCATTGTTCAACCAGAATGTCTGCAAAGAGTCATCCTCAGTATCAATATTACCGAAATCAAAGCTATCTGATATTTTTGCGATCATTGAGTTCAAGGCATCCTTGCCAGGCAATACCACATTATACAAGCTGTCCTCTCTGTTGATGTAGCCAAACTTGTCAAGTATGATGCTGACCTCTTTCATAACGGAATCGGCATAGACAGTCTTACCATCAACCACACCGGCAGCGACACTCTTCGCCTCGTCAATCTCGTACTTTGTGTATTTAGCGATGAAACCTCCGATATTGTCTTTATATTCGTCAGATGTGGTGATATACTCATAGAGACTTGGCATGTAATCAATTGATCCGTTTATTAAATGAAGAATACCATTGCTGCATGCAAGGTTCTTTGATGTATAGCCAGCACTCTGAATTTTGTCAAGAAACATTTCATAATGCTTGCCGCTCATCATCGTGACACGCTTGCCGACTTTTCCGACAGGATTGTTGAAACGGGCAATGTGATTCTTCAGGAATCTCTGACTTACAAGATAATTCTCCTCGGGAGTCTTATTCTCCTTTGTGTAAGTAGCGAGGTCTGAAAGCTCAGACATTGCCTTGTCGTCCGGAGCCCAGACTGTAAGGAACTGATCAGACTTAAGGAGATCATAGTACGTTACAGCATCTACAATCTTCTTTCCATTGTAAGTCTTGGTCGTTTTCAGAACCTTGACGAACTGCTGGGTGGAAGGATTACTCTCCAACTGCTCCAAAATAGTCATATCAGGCACCACCTCCGGATCAACCGAATAGTGACTGTCCCAGACATCGGAGCAGGATGCACAAAGACCTATGGCCAGAATGGCCAGAAAAGTCTTGATTGATGAATTAAAATAATGCTTCATATCTTTTGTTAATTATTATTCTTAATGAGTGTCCTCCAGGTTATCGTAGATACTTTTCGGGCACCACTCCATATAGTCAAAATTCATTTCGGCTTTAGGATTGTCCAGGACGAGCTTCATACGCAGGTAGTAATCCTGGTCTGCGTAGAAATAATCTGTTGTGATGATTCTACGGGCCATTGTACCCAGTGTACGGAAAGCGTCAGAGCCGTTGGTATGTGAGTCCGGACCCTTCATATAACCTCTGTTGTGCATAGACTTGTCCAATGCACGGATAGCATCCTCGTCGCCAAGCTCCTCATCTGATACCCATCCGATATTCGGATTGTCAATGGCGGACAGGGTAAGGTCTGTAGGAATGCCGCAAGGCTGCAGGGTATATGGTGAGTCTCCGACATAGTTCTGAACTATACCGCAACCCTCATATCCACGATAAGACAGACGAAGCTCCCAGGTACCGTCAAATGGAACAGGTGGCAACTTAAGGTAGAAGTCGTAATTGCCTTGCAGGTCAAGTCCGTCGCCCTGATAACTCCAGTTGGAGGTAACAGCTGTTCTTACCCACATAATGTAGTCGTCCGTGTATGAGTGGAAATTCTTAGGTTGTTTGAAACCTGTATTCCTTGTAGAGAGCTGACGGGCGCCGGACGTCATGAAATCCGGGGACAGGGTACAGCAGTCTATTCTCATACGGCGGTTCAGAATATCATTACGAGTAAGATCGTCATATAAAAGAATATCATCAATGTAATGATAGTATCCGTTACAAGCCTCATTGTCAACCCCGCGCATCTCAGATGCCGTCATTACTCTGACGCCACGATGATTGGCACGTCCCTCAAACTCGATGGTATTCGGTCCGATACCCCTGCGGTTGACGTATGTGCCGGCTACCGATCCGTCTGTCACGGTAGAGACACGCATGATGGAATGCGGCATGTAGGTCTCGAAATAATCCTCAGGATCAATGTACTGAAGAACACATCTTGACTTGATAATATCCTCACGGCAATTAAAATCAAAACTGGTAGGCACCGCGAAGGGTAGTATATGATAGGACACGAAACGGTTCAACGGATGCCTGCGGTCTCCATAATCATCCTCGTCATAGGCTCCGACATATCCCGGGTAGGATTCATCATATACCTCCTTGGCAAACTTTATCAAATCATCAATGTTATTTATACCATTCGCCTTGAAGATGGAATCAGGCTCTGCCAGGATAGTGAAATTAGTCTTTCTTGAACCCCAGTAATAAACGTGGTAGTCTGTACCACCTCCCTGGCCTATCACACCCTCATCAACAGAATCGGAACTGATATGATAGGTCTCATCCTTCCATTCCTTGAGAGAGTCCTCAAGACCGACAAGGTTGAGGGCAGTTGCAAAAATGGACAGTTTAGGATCATTCTTGACCACATCATATATATAGTCACCAGATACTTTAATTACACTGTCCACAACGTGAACGACACCGTTTTGAACTGTGTCATCAACTATCAGGAGATGAGAGTTCTTATTGATGCAATAACGCAGACGGTATTTACCATTCTCAGTAGGAACAGAATCGTAGGTCAATGAGAGAAAACGGTCATTCAGATTAACCTGTGGGAGACTGCCCTCTGACTGATCTGCAATAAAGAAAGTATTTCTGATAAGATGTGTCCAGGTAAGGGTATCACAATCGGCAGCGGGCAACTCTTCAACAGAGCTGAGATTCTTGCTCTTCAGAAAAGCGGCTATGGCATCATTAGTTGGAGCAAAGCAGGTATATTCACCGTAAGTGTCCAACTCACCCCATGTCTTAGCCCTCTTGAGGATTGTTATGAAATCACCGAAGACCTCAGGCGAAGCTTCAAGATAGTCAGCCACTGTATTACCGGTAAAGGTGTAGTACGTGGCCGGAGCCTGCTCCTTGAAACATCCCTCAAGGGCAAGTATGCCAAACGTCACCAATCCGGTAACAAGTGTCAGACTCTTTATTTTTCGCAAAAAGCTCATTTATTCAATGATAACTTTACGTGTTAATTCTTTGAAATATACTCGTCCTCAATGTATGCAGGATTCTGCTTCAGAAGCGGATTAATCTTAAGCTCATCCTTCGATATCGGGAAATAGATGGCATCCATATCAGCAAGCTTAATACGGATAGCGCTCTGATTCTCGGTATGCTTCTGAAGAACCCAGCTGACAAGACGTCTGGTGTTGTTGTCTCTTCTGGCTACACGCATAAGGTCAAACCAACGCTTGCCCTCAAACAGAAGCTCACAACGACGCTCAAGAAGAACAGCCTCCTCAGCCTGCTGTATAGAAGCCTTGAAATCCTTCTCTGCGATAGACTTTGCCAATGAGTTGACCTTGATGTTCAAGGCACGGTCATTGACAGCCTTTACAAGATGATAAGCCTGTGTCAGCAAAGAATCCTGAAGAGAGGCATTTGCCTCATTAGCGGCCAGCATTACCTTTGCCTCAGCCTCCATCAGGACAACATCGGTAAGACGATAGATAATCCAGTTGGCGCTCTTAACGTTGCTACGTGTCTGTGAGCTGATGGTAGGAGTAAGGTTATTGACATCAACCTCGGCATTTGAGCGAACATACTTTCTGATGCGGTGTGATGATGTACCCTCCTCCATATACTCAAGCCAACGTGAGTCATACTTCTGGAAATACTTGTTGCTGTTGTCCTTAACACCGGTAAGCAGCTGTGAGAAAGCCTCAATTGATCCGTTAGGACTATCCTGGCTTCCGTAATAGCTGTTTACGAAGCCGTTTGAAACGCTCTGATTCTGCATAAATGCAAGCTCAAACAGACTCTCGTATGAGTTACCTGTACCGAATATCTCGTTATAGGCGGTACCTGTCTTTGAGGTACCAAGCGACTCCTTTATCAAAGGAATATTCTCGTAAAGCTCAATGGTGCAGTCTGTACCCTGCTTGTCCTTGAATTCCTTATAGTCAACATTCTTTCTTGCGATGACTTTCTCGCAATTCTCAACACATTTTGTATAGTCACCCTTCCAGAGATACATATCTGCAAGCAGAGCCCAGACTGCAACGCGTGTGATACGTGAGGTGTTGGATACATCGCCAATCTCCTTGAAACGGTTCACAGCCCACTCCTGACCCGGAACACTGATGCTCTCAAGTGTTGAGATCAACTCATCAAGAATATAATCGAAACTTGACGCGGCAATTACGAACTCCTCCTCATCATCCTTGGAGGGATTGGTTACGTAAGGAACATCCCTGTATGCGCGGATAAGGTAGAAATAACACAATGAACGGAGTGTATAGGCCTCAGCCAGATGTCCCCTAAGCTCAGCCTCGGTATAGTTAGGATCCTTCTCAGCCACACCAGGAGCATAATACAGAACTGTATTTGCCCTGTTGATGACATCGTAGAAGCAACTCCATGATGTGAAGCTGTTGGTCTCAAGGATATTGTCCTTAAGAATCTGAGTAAGATCATTGGATGCGGAACTGCTGGCAACAATGTTGTCTGAGCGCATCTCGCCCCACATTGACATTCTCATTATACAATCCTGCGACTCCATAGCGGCATAGGCGCCGAGAAGTACGCTCTCTACATCGGCCTTATCAGTCCAGAAGTTCTCCAATACTACATCGTTCAACGGAACAAGTGTAAGAAAATCGTTGCAGCCTGATAATGACAGACCCAGAATCGCCGATAATGCTATATTGAATATCTTTTTCATCTTTATCTGCTATTATTAGATTAGAAATTAACTGTCAGACTAAGTGTGAATGACTTTGCACGAGGTGTCTGGCTATTATCCGTAGCAAGACCGTAGCTACCCTGCGAGATCTCAGGATCAGCACCTGAGTACTTGGTAAGAACGAACAGATTGTTCATTGATGCTGCGAGTGACATTCCCTGTACACCAAAGTTCTTTGTAATCTTTGGATCAAGTGAGTAAGACAGCTGTACGTAGTTCAGACGGAGCATTGAGCCATCCTCTACATAACGGTCGCTGGCGAGCCAGTTGTAACCGTAGTTATGAAGTGCGCGAGGCACTGTGGTCAAGTCGCCCTCAACACGCCATCTATAGTTGACAGAAGCGATGGAGTTGTCGTTGTTGTACATATTCTCAAGTCCCATACGGGCATTGTTGACGACCTTATTACCCCAACGGAAGTTGAACTGAGTGTTCAGGGAGAAACGTCCATATGTGAATCTCAGACCGAATCCACCGGAGAGTTTTGGAAGTGTGCTTCCCAGATATACGATATCAAGCTCATTTATGTTACCATCATGGTTGATATCCTCATAGATTGCGTCACCACCTACAAACTCGTACTCAGCGGTCTCGCCGTATGCGAACATCATAGGTTTTGTCTTATTCTTGGAATCGAGAATGACATTGCCATTCTCATCCGTTACGACAGGTGCGTTAGGACCGCTTACGCCAGGAATCTCCTCAGGACTGTACTCGCTGTACTGGTAAACGCCCAGATACTTGAAGCCGTAGATTGAGCCGAAAGCATTTTTAAGCTGAACGTAAGTAAGCCACTGGCCATTGTCATAATTGAACTCTTTATTGAAACCATCAAGGATGGTAGGATCCATCTCTGTAAGCTCATTGTAGTTGTCAGAGAATGTAAGATTACCGTTAACTGAGAACTTACCTACGTTGATGAAACGGTTGGCGTTCAGGTTGAGCTCCCATCCTCTGTTTCGCATCTCACCCTGGTTGGAGTACTGGATGTTGCTGAAACCGGCTGATGTAGGAATGCTGAGATTGTTCATCAAAAGCTTTGTGGTGTACTTGGTGTATAAGTTCACATCAAATGTCAGCTTATCATTGAACAGACCTACATCGAAACCTAAGTTCCACTGCTGAGCCTCCTCCCACTGCAGTTTGTTAAGACGGATGTTTGAAGGATAGATAGTAGCTGTGTTCAGATATGAGTTACCTGATGAATACTTGCTATAGTAGAGTCCCTGGCCGCCTGGTGAGCGTCCGTTGATACCCCAGCTGGGACGGATGGAGAGCATCGTGATCCAAGGAGCGTTGTCCTTGATGAACGGCTCATCGCTGATGTTCCAACGTAATGATACTGATGGGAATGTACCCCAGCGGCGGCTGTCACCGAATGCTGTTGAGCCGTCAGTTCTGGAAGTGAAGTCAACGATGTACTTGCCTTTGTAAGCATAGTGTGCCTGGAACAATGCCCATACGCTTCTGCCCTGTCCCGCGCCTGTGCTGAAGTTTGAGATAGTACCAGGCAGGGCGGTTGATGTAAATGTTCCTGAAGGAAGTCCGTAAATACCCTGAGACTGGCTCTTGTCATTTGAGGACTCAATATGGCCTCGTAAAAGTGCCATTACAGAGTGATCAGTATTATTGAAGTGAGGAACAAATGTCAGAGAGTGCTCGGTTGCGACAGACATTCTCTTATTTGTGTTTGTCGATGAACTGTTGTTACCACTTGAGTTCCAGGAGCCTGTATGCAGACTTGACGGCTCAAAGTTATCGGATGTGCTGTTGAACACACTGAAATTGACCATACCCTCGTACGTAAGTTTTGTCTGGTCATTCTCAAGTCCGAGAATATTATAGACAAGACGGAACTCAGGATTAATCTGCAGTGAGGTTGACACATTGTTTACATTGTAGGCCTGGTTAAGCGGGTTGACGCCTATATCATTTCTCAACTCCTCAGATACTACGCTGTTAAGAACCTCATAGTAAACGTCTGTATCGTTACCCTCAGCATCCTCGTAGTAAGGAGAAAGGTTAGGCATACGCTTCAAGGCTGCTCCAAGGCTGGTAGGATTCTGATGGTTCTTAGTGTAGGTCATATTGTAGTTGGTAACAACCTTAATACGTTCTGAGATGAAGTAGTCCAATGCCACACGGGTAGTGAAACGGTTAAGATGCTGAGCGATGATAGAACCGTTCTGGGTATCGAAACCTGCGGAGATACGGAAGTTTGCCTTCTCACCACCACCTGAGATTGCCAGGTTGAATGAGTGCTGTGCGCCGAACTGCTTTACAAGTGACGGCCAATCCGTATTATCGTTGAACATATTGTACTCTGACCAGCTTGGATCATAGTTGATCTCATTGATGTTTGCAGCATCGTCGCTGAGGTGTGGGTTGAAGTAGCTCTCCTTGAGGAACATTGTATATTGGTCACCATTCAGAAGCTTATAGCTCTGCGGCTGCCAGGTACCGTTCATACGATAGGAGAATGTGACACGGGTCTTACCGCGTGTACCACGCTTTGTCTTGATCTCGATTACACCGTTAGCACCCTGTGAGCCCCAGATACCTGCTGATGAGGCATCCTTCAATACTGTGATACTGGAGATATCCTCTGGGTTTACATTAAGAAGCTGTGCGAACTGCTCCTCGTTGGCGGTTGCGTAGTCAATCTCAGACCTGAAGTCGTTGTTCCAAGGAACACCATCAACTACAATCAGAGGGTTGGAGTCACCTGTAATGGTGGATACACCACGCAAGTGCATTGTTGAGCCTGATCCAAGGTTACCGCTGTTCATAACGATATCCAGACCAGCGATACGGCCCTGAAGAGCCTCATCAACTGTTGTGATTCCCAGTCCCTCAAACTCCTCCATTGAGATACGCTGTGCGGCACCGGAGACCTCGCGCTCAGGAATAGCAAGACCACTGGACTCAGTCACACGGTCAGCCCTGATGACAACCTCCTCGATTGCCTGCATATCCTTAAGAGTAATATCAAAATAGGTCTTGTTCAGTGGCAGAAGAACTGTCTCATAACCAACGTATGATACCTTCAGCTTGTCATTAGGGCTGCCAAGACGGAAGGAGAACTGACCATTAATATCGGTAATTGCGTGGGCGATAATACGGTCTGAAGCGTCAACCTCTATGACGTTAACCATCATCATAGGACCTTCGCTGTCAGAAATGACACCGCTGATGACATCACCGGCCTTCTGTGCGAATACGAATCCCGGAAGCAAACCAAGAGCCAGAGCTGCGGCCCCTTTCATTATTCTATTTATCATCTTTTTCATTTTTCTTTAGTTTGCCGGTTAGAACTTATAATAAGTGAATTCAATTCCATTGTTCAGAGGAGAGTCAATCAGGTGAACAACTGCGAATGAGGATGTCTCAATGTACTTAGCACTCTGACGATTTGCATCGTACTCAATCTCACGGCACATATTGTTGTAATACTTAGCGTCATCGGTCAATACCTTATGGGTAACACCGGCATAGTCAACAACTGTAATACCAGAGTCATCAGATTTGACAGCGAGTTTCTCGAATTGAGATCTGCTGTTCATATAAGCGGTCTCGAAGTGAGCGTAAGGATCTGAGCTGTGTGAATCCATCTTCAGCTCACCACCATAGTAAACTGAATTATCCTGAATATGATACTTGACGAAATTATTGAGCTGGCCATCCAGAACACCCGGGAGAACCTTTCCAGTCTCCGGATCTGTGAAGGTGCCACCGGCATTCACATAATATCCATACTCATATTTCAGGTCCTCGTCTGTTGTAGCCTCAGCATCGAGCAGGGCAACAGCCTCTTTCCAGAATGCGCTGTAGTTATTGTCAGACTCATTCCAAATCTGGCAGGAAGCATACTTATCCTGTTTGAGTTTCTTCACGATGTCTGTTCTCAGAGCCTTTGAAAGACGAATCATAGCAGTTCTGTAAGCAGCTGAATCCTCTGCCAGATTCTGATAATACTCCTCCAACTCATCAATCATAGTCCAGTTCAGTATCTCCTTTGTCTGATAAGCCTTGTTGAGGGACTCAGTTGAAGGAACATATACTGTATAGTGATATGTGTTGAATGTAGATACACAGTCGCCGCCCATGGCGTGACCGTTCCTCTCATTCTGGAAGAATCCGGACATCAGATTGTAGAACTCATTGAACTTAGGTCTCTCCGGGTCAGTAATGACATCAAATACAGTATTGTAAGAGGTAAGAAGCGGCTCATCTATCATATAGGTGACACCATTACCCTGCCAGAGTGTTGTCATATCATATATTGTGGAGATAGTGGCTGGCTCACTTGTCTCAGACTGGAAACCACCCCATACGTGTTTGTTGTCAACGTCAACCTTGACTGTACCACGACCCTTAGTCTGATAGTATGAATATTTGTTGCGAACATCACCAATTACAATATGGTAGTCAAGGATATCCTCAAGACGGTCAATGACCTCACCGGCCTCGCCCTTGTCCTTATTACCTATGGATGCGGTGCGAATCCAACTGCCAACAGACTGATTCTCCAAATCATAATTAAATATCTCGGCCTTTACTCTCTCGCTCAGAGGAGCCTTCTCATCATAGTAGAAAGCAAACAGCTGTGTGTATTTATTAGCGGCAGATACCGGATCAAGATAGAGAAGAACCGGACGACCTGCTATTGAAGGATAATCGCTTACACCAGGAACAACCTGACTCTTCGGTACAAAGAAACTGTACTCTGCAACCATTGAGTTCAGATAAGCGTCGAATCCAAGGTTATCAATTGCCCAGTTGATGATTTTCAGGGTGTCATTGACAAGGGTCGGGAATGATACTGAACGATATGCAGTCGGGCTGAATACCACATTTGTGAAATAAACGGCACCATTGCAGCACATCTTAACACTATCAATATTCTCAGGCTTAATACCCATAGGATCGTTTGCATCGTCAAGCACTGTAGCGAACTTACTCGGTACGGAGCTGACAAATGAGTTAAGCATATTATTGTTGAGAAGCTTTACGATAACATCGTCAGGAATGCTGTCCATTACCTGATAACGCTCCCTCAACGGGTTTACCTTGCCGGTCTCGGCAGAGTTCCACCAAGCATCCATTGCGGCGTTACTTGGAACGAGCATCACGCCCATATTCTGCTGCATAGCCACATTTGAGGTAGTTGTGGATGAGGTAGCAGAATAGTATGTATTCCAAGCCGGGTCGAACTTAAGCACTCCATTGGCAGACTTTCCGTAAGCATCTGTCTCCAGAGGTCCGGAAGAGGTTCCATCGTGAGAGCGCTTTGAGAAGAATCGCATCTGATAGAGAGTATCAATGTTTGTGCCCTTCAATGAATCGCCATACAGACGGTTGAACTCTTTTGTCATTGTCGAGCCATCATCGCTGAGTGAGCCAAACTGATAATAAGGTGCGCTGAAACGCTCAAGCAATGAGCTGTACTTGCTTGTATTAGGATTGGTCCTCAGGTACTCAGCCATGTTCGGCAGAGGATAGATGACATCTTCCATAACGTGCACGAATCCGTTGAAGCACTTGATGTTCTGCTCCTTGATTCTGGAACCGTTGATGCTGGCGTCACCAGGCTGATATGCAGGAATAGCCTTACCTCTGCTATACTCACCCTGATTAAAGAGGAAGTCATAGTCAGTGTTCTGGATTTTCTTCATCTGTAAGAACTTGTAGGTGAAGAATACCATAGGCTTGTTCGTCTCATCAGTCATAATGTACACACCATCACCTGATCTCAAATGATTCCAGTATTTATTGGATGGCATAGACTGCGGTTTCATAAATGGAACAGAGTCCCATATTGAAGAGGAGACAATTCTTCTCATACAGTCACCCTGAAGTGGAGGTGTGCCCTCTGTACTTGAAAGCATTGCTACCTGATAGACGTTGTTCAACATTGAGCCATAAAGCAGCATTTTCTTCTGAGCCAATGAGAGATCATTATAACCTCTTACCGGTGTGCCATCGGCTTTCTTAAAAACCCCAGACTGATAGAAACGATTGATAGCATCCTCATCGGCTACAAACAATGTCTTACTACCGGTCCTCATCAGAATATCCTTGTAATTCAAATCATTAATGAGCTTCACATAAGTGTCATAATGATTTTCATCCAGATACTCATAGATACTCGCGCCAAGCCATTCAGGCGTGCGCTCTTCCAGATCATACCTTTCACAGGAAGCTGTTCCAAACAGTGTCGCGGCCAGCAGAAGCAAAGCCGTCAACAAATTCGGGCAGTTCCCTCGAGAATTGATTTTTTTCATCTACTTAATATTTATTATTATTGTTTGTTTCCTTTTTTCAATGCCACCTTATATATAATATAAAAAGCGGCAGCCTCAACATCAATCTATACCATCAATTGTCTTAATATGGCCTTCGGCATCGTATTCCAGCTCGCAGACCTTAAGGCTACGCAGCCACGACTTACCGCCAGACGGAACACTGTCGTGGTGGAACAAATACCACTTGCCCTTGTATTCCACAATTGAATGATGAGTTGTCCAGCCCACTACAGGAGTCAGGATTACGCCCTGATATGTGAAGGGGCCGTAAGGATTGTCACCGATTGCATAACACAACAGGTGAGTGTCGCCGGTTGAGTATGAGAAATAGTATTTACCATTATACTTATGAACCCAGCTTGCCTCGAAAAAGCGGTGCGGGTCATCGGCCGGGAGCGGCTTTCCCTGTGCGTCAACGACAAGCACCGGTTTTGGTTCTTCCGCATACTGCAGCATGTCACCGGAAAGGCGTACCACACGGCTAGGCAGAGCAGGCTCATTTCCACTGGGAAGAAGTACGCTGTCTGGAGTATTGTTGATTGCAGGGTCCTCAATGCCGATATTATCACGATAGCACTGAAGCTGACCACCCCAAAGGCCACCGAAATACATATAATACTGACCGTCATCATCCCTGAGGACAGCCATATCAATGCTGTAACTTCCGTGTATTGGCTCCTGCTCGGGAATAAAAGGACCGGCAGGATTATCGGCAATGGCTACACCCTGACGGAAGACGTCGTTCTTATCTTTCATCGGAAAATACATATAATACTTTCCGTCCTTCTCTGCAACGTCGCAGTCCCAAAGCTGACGGCCAGCCCAAGGTATATCCTGCAAATCAAGGACTTTACCGTGATCTACAACCTCGCCATTCATAACATCATCTGTTGACAATACGTGATAGTCTTTCATCACATACTGATCGCCATTGTCGTTTTCAACATTCTCGCACTCCCAGTCGTGAGAGGGGTAAATATAGAGCCTGCCATTGAACACGTGGACTGACGGATCTGCCATATAATCGGCCGGAAACAGATAACGCTTTTTCATATCTTCTCTAACTTTTATATTTTTTATAATCTTTAAAGCGGTCAAAGATAGCGATTTTTTCTTTTATAACATTTTTTTTGCATTTTTTTTTGCATCCAGGGCAGCTAAAAGGTGCTATTTTAACATTACACGAAAAATAGCCTGCAATGGCAGAAACAACTCCTCGCTGCATTATCAGATAGCCTGACAGAATTGGGTAGGAGGTAAATGCTAATCATTAAAGGCATTTGCCTCCTACTTTCACATTTACCGACCTCCCACACCACCGTACGTGCGGTTCCGCATACGGCGGTTTCGCGCTTTTTCATCTCACGATGTGTGGCAAGTTGTTTTCAGCCATTCCTTGGACCAACATCACTCCCATTCTATTGTCGGATTCCGTCCTATCGTAGTGAACGGGGAAGTTCCTCTCGGACATTTGACTACAAAAGATTCTCAAAGGTGGCATTCATTTACTTTGCACTGCGCGATTCGGTCCTTCC
>JAZLLE010000033.1:0-3375 GCA_045597985.1 Bacteroidaceae bacterium
GTGTGCAAGAACCAGAGGATACATATCCACAAGGTGCTTCTTAGAAAGCGTGCTATAATCGAGACCATCAATGATGAATTGAAGAACATTGCGCAAGTCGAACACTCCAGACACCGTTCTTTCGAGAATTTTGTCGTAAACTTGCTCGGAGCTATTGCCTCATACTGCCTCTTTCCGAAAAAGCCATGCGTCAACATCGTCAAAGCAACTGATAATCAACTGACTTTATTCTAAGCAAATTCGTCGAACTCACGTTATAATATTTACAAAAGTAAGACTTTTTGTCAAGACGTAGCAGCGGGCCATAGGAAAATACCATGGCCCGTCACTATTCAGTCTATTAAATGTTACTTCTGCACAGCGTCCTGAGCTGAAATGTAATCCAGACCCAGAGCCTTGCCCACGTTCTCGTTGGTGCAGAGGCCCTTGTAGATATTTAGACCCATCGCCAGGCCCGGATCTGCCAGGACAGCCTGCTCCAGGCCCATCTCGGCCATCATCATACCATACTTGAAGGTAGCATTTGCAAGAGCCACGGTCGATGTATAAGGAACCGCACCCGGCATATTGCCCACGCAGTAGTGGACTATGCCCTGCTCCACGAATACCGGATTGTCGTGAGTTGTCACGTGCGAGCTCTCGCAGCAACCGCCCTGGTCAATGGCCACATCAACAATCACAGCACCCTTCTTCATCAGCGGCAGATGCTCCCTGCGCACCAGCTTAGGAGTCTTGCCACCCGGAACCAGCACCGTACCTATAACAAGGTCCGCAGTGCTCAGTGCCTTGCGGATATTCGCCTCTGTGCTGTACAGCGTCTCCACAGAGTTGCCGAACACATCGTCCAGATAAGACAGACGGTTCAGGTTAACATCCAGCAGGGTAACATGCGCGCCGATACCGATGGCAGCCTTTGCGGCATACGTTCCTGCAATACCGCCACCCAGAATCACAATGTTGCCCTTCTCAACGCCCGGAACACCGCCAAGCAGAATACCGCGGCCACCGTAGCTCATCTCCACATACTTGGCGCCCTGCTGTATAGACAGACGGCCCGCAATCTGGCTCATAGGCCTCAGACACGGCAGGTTGCCCTGCGCATCCCTGATGGTCTCGAACGCAACAGCCTTGCAGCCGCTCTTGATCAGAGCTTGGGCCAGCTCAGGATTCGGTGCCAGATGCAGATAAGTGAACAATATCTGGTCCTTGCGAAGGAAGCCATACTCGCACTGCTCCGGCTCCTTCACCTTTACTATCATATCACTCTGAGCGAAGACCTCAGCCGGAGTATCGCAGATAACCGCGCCCGCCACCTTGTACTGCTCGTCGGTGAAGCCGGCGCCTGCTCCGGCACCCTTCTCTACCAAAACCTTGTGTCCTTTCGACACGAATGCAGCCACATTGTCGGGCACCAACCCAACACGATACTCGTGATTCTTCAGCTCACGTGTTGTTCCGATAATCATACTGTTTACGTATTAAAAATTATTGTGATGCGAAAATAACAAAATGGCAGACAAAATGTTCAGATTGACTCAGAAAAAGTATCAAAGTGACATCATTTTTACTTTCTCCACGAAATTCATTGCCATTCCAATTTAAAGCCTTAACTTGCGGCCGTTTTAGTAAGCGTAAAAAAACAAGTTGGTAAGAAAGCCAGAAGATTTTTCAGTCAGAAAGGATTATTGAAGAAGGAGCTATGCGGGCATAGTGACTGATGAGATGATTCTTTCGGGCGAAAAAGATTCGGAGAGATTACCAAGGTGTTTTTTGAAGATTACTTAGTACCAACAACTATGAAAAATTGTATCTATTACCCGGCAATGCTCGCGATAGCCTGCATCGTCACCTGTTCCTGCAGCAAGGAGCAAAGTTCCGCTGACAATCAGCAAGTTAGTAACATTCAGCTCAGCATCCGCGCACTGGACATCTCGTACGGCAGCTCCACACAGACAAGAGCCTCAGCCGCCGATGCCGTATCGCGCCTCGCATTCAAGGTGTTCGACTCCGAAGGCAATGTGGCATACCAGCTGAGCCAGCACAAATCGGCCGAAGGCTTCGGCAGCATAGGCTTTGAGCTGGCCCCCGGTGAGTACACCTTCGTGGCAATCGGGCACAAGGGCACGTCTGGCGCCACCGACGGCTCAGATGCGGCAAACATCATCACTCCGGCATTCGCGCAATTGAGCACGCCTGTGGCATACGAGACATTCTCCCACACAATGGCCGTAACCATAGAGCCTGGCAAGGATTTTCAGGCCGACATGACGCTCAACAGGATTGTCACAGCCTTCGTTCTCAACACCGAGGACAACATTCCCGGCAATGCCAAGACATTGCGAATAACACTGAACACCAGCGCCGAGGCCGCCGAGGGCAACCCCTCGTTCAACCCGGCCGACGGCCTTGCCCCCAAAAGCCGACAATACACCCGCGACTGGGATATCAGCGCCCTGACCGGCCAGACTATCAATGAGCTTACCATCAACGCATTCCTGACAACATCCTCCGAGACCACTATGGATGTGCTGGCCGAGGTGCTTGATGCCGAAGGCAACGCCATAGCCACCCACGCCCTGGCGGACGTGCCGTTCAAGATCAACCGCCAGACCGTTGCAAGCGGTATGTTCTTCAACGCCACCGCTGGCGGCACCCTCCAGATTGACACCGACTGGGAAGCCGATTACAGCTTCAGCTATTGATTCGCAAGTGAATCCGTAGGTAATCTGTAAGTAAGCCATCGCGACCGAGTCCGCATGGACAGGTTCCTGATATGAGCCCCAAAAGTCAGTAAACTTTTGGGGCTCATTTGTATTTTAACGTGAGTTCGACGAATTTGTCTCATTTCTACTTTTAGCCACAGGTCCTGAGAGGCGAGGCTTTGCGGCATTATTCGTTGAGGCCACGTTCGTTTCATTTCAAGTAATGAAACGAACGCGGTGAGGCCTCATTGCGTTCGTTTCAAATAATGAAACGAAACCGCGCAAAGTATCAGTGAATATTGATGTGGCATAGCCTTCAATTCAACAAATATTATTTCTGCATTGTTGATTCCGTTGAAGCTCTCACCGACAGTAAGGATCCATCTGACTACTTCAAAAACTTCGCAAACGCGATTCCGAACTTGATTTTTTCGTGAGGGGGACAAATTGTCCCTCCCACCAGTTCATATCCTCCGATGGTAAACGGCACAGTCCGAAATGTATAGATATTCAAGGGCTTTTCCGTATTATTCAGTCTATTCCATCCAAGAAGGCCGAGCCTTTTAAGCGATGGCTTGCACAAGTCGGTGCTGTACGTATTGACCAGATGCACGATCCTGAACTCGGCATTCAGCAGTCGCTCGCAGATTTCAAACGCCTTGGCTATTCCGAC
>JAZLLE010000034.1:0-26002 GCA_045597985.1 Bacteroidaceae bacterium
TAATGAACAATTGCACATGGACTTGGAAATCGTCTTATCCCTATAACGGCAAAAACGTAGCTGGTATGTTTGTTACTGGCAAAAAAGAAAATGGTGAAGAAGGCCACAGTATTTTCCTCCCTGCCGCTGGTATTTGCCGCGTCAACCTCAGCTCTGTCTTCGCCCTGGGCAGCGACGGTTACTATTGGCCGACAGACAAAGCGAGGTATCTCAACTTCGGCAATGGCTACCGTAACATGAACAACTTCGATCCGATCGAAGGTATGGCTGTGCGCCCTGTCTCAAAATAGCCGCGCGGAGCGCGTATTCGATTCATTTGATTTATATAAAAAGTAAGTTTTGAAATCTTGATGTATGTTTCCATTGGCGGTTAACTGGTATAGCCTTCGCCTGGCTCCGTTTTTGAGCGGAAAAACATCGATGAAATGGTGAAGGCACAGCGAAGGTATATCGTAGTCATATCGGAGCCGCAGCGAACACTTGTATAATCCGGTGTCCAGTGGGTCTCCACTATGTGTCCAGTCAGTCTCCACTCGTTCTCCACTCTGTGTCCACTCTGCCTCCTCTCTGTGTCCACTCGTTCTCCACTCAGAGGCGGAAAATGAGTGGAAAACAAGAGGAGTCACAGTGGAGTCACAGTGAAGGAATAGCGGAATCACAGGGGAAAACCGTAGGGGGTGCTCTGCGGCTCGTTGTTAATCAGATATTTATGGCATACTTTGGGACAAACGGGGCCGGAGTCGGGGACAACCCATTGCGGTTCCAGATAGACGCCATAACTTTGCGGCGTGAACCTGAGACGAGGACAGTATTATTGTTTAACGCTTTAAAAACTCAAAACAATGGCGATTTTAACAGGAATAGCAAGCAAGTTGATAGAATCCGCAGGTGCCCGAATACGGCAATTCCGTAGCAGTCAGAGACTGTCTTTGGGGCGTCTCTCGGAGAAGCCGTTAAGCGAGTAGCCGCGAAATGCGTTGAGAAACGCGGATGTCTGAGCGTTAGCGAGTTCCGCGTTTCAGCATTTCACGGCGTAGCGAGTAGGCTTCGTAGAGCCTAGCCCCAAAGACAGCCTCTGACTGCGGCCTTGCTGCAATAGCCTCTGACTGCGGCCTTTGTTGCAACGCCCTCTGATAGCTGCCTTGCTGCGACAGAAACACAAAAAAAGCGGCTGGAATCCCTTCCAGCCGCTTTACTGTTATTTGTTATCAGTAATGATTACTTGCCCCAGAAGAACTGAAGCATCTGATAGAGTGAGCGGCGCCAGGTCAGGAACTCGTGGGCGGTATTCGGTGATACATAGCCCATTGCGTCATAACCTGCTTCCTTCAGAGACTTGGCGGAATTGTTGATGGCATCCGGACTCTCCTTCTCACCGCAGCTCATAAAGATCTTCTTTACTTGATTCTTGTCCTGAATCTCTGACGGGTTGTACTGACCGCCTGAGAGCAGACCATAGTAACCGAACATCTCAGGACGTGCCAGAGTGATGGAGTGAGTCTCCATACCACCCATTGACAGACCGGCCATAGCACGGTTGTCCTTGTTTGCGATAGTGCGGAAGTGAGCGTCAACATATGGAACAAGCTCGTCGCAGAGGAACTTCTGGAAGCCCTCGTTGCTGCCGAAACCACCGAAGCCACCGGCCGGACGCTGGCCCTGCGGACGTGCTGCCGGAGCACCTGCGGGACCCTGTGGGCGTGGGCCCTGAGCACCTGCTGCAGGACGTGGGCCCTGCGGACGTGGCCCACCGAAGCCCATACCCGGGCCGAAGCCACCGTTGGTCATACCGTATGTGCAGACTACAATTACAGGCTTAATCTTGCCATCGGCAATCAGGTTGTCAAGAATAAGGTTTGCGTGACCCTGTGTCATCCAGGCGGTCTCATCCTCACCCCAGCCGTGCTGCAGGTACAGAACCGGATACTTGACATCTGCCTTGTCAGCGTGATATGTAGGAGGAGTATAGACGAATGCGCGTGCCAGCTCGTTGCGGCTCTCTGACCATACAAGAATCTGCTGTACGAATCCGTGCGGGATGTTACGCTCAGCATAGATGTCCTTATCCTCATTGGTCGGAATCTCAATACCGCTCTCCCAACGTGTAGAGCCATAGTAGTTGTTTGTGCCGGGGTCGTTGAATGTGCCACCGTCAATTGTCAGGTGATAATAGTGGAAGCCCTCTACCAGAGGAGCGCTTGTGGTTCCCATCCAATAGCCGTCCTCGCCCTTTACGAGGTCTGTGCCACCGTGAGTGCCGCCAAGACCCAGACCTACTGATACGGACTGTGCCTGAGGAGCGTTGATGCGGAAACGGGCGTAGCCCTGTGAGTTTACCATCGGGTACTGCTGTCCCGGCTGGTTCATTGAGGAGGGAACGAAATCCTCCTTGATCTCAGTGTCCTGCGCTGCGCAGAAACCGGCTGTAAGGAGAGCCGCACTGAAAAGAACTGCAAATTTCTTCATATTAGTTAATTAAAAGAGATTGTCGCGAAAATTCTTACTTGAAGATAAGCTGTACGAACTGGTACAGTGAACGACGCCAGGTGTGCCACTCGTGAGCGGTCTCCGGTGAGATGTAGCCGTATGCGTTGACGCCAATCTTCTTCAGATTCTCAGCAGCCTCCATGACACCCATATTCTCCTTGCCTCCGCAGCTCATGAACAGGACCTTGTTGGTCTTCTTGAAGTCGTTGTTGTTCTCAAGCTCGCTGGTGTTGAATGTACCGCCGCTGAACATACCTACATATGCGAAAGTGGTAGGATTGGCAAGTGTTACCGAGTGAGTGGTCATACCGCCCATTGACAGACCTGCCATTGCGCGATGCTGAGGATCGGCTATTACGCGATAGTTCTTCTCTACCATCGGGATGATGTCCTTGAGCAGAACATCCTGGAATGCGCCACCCATACCAAAGCCGCCGAAGCCGCCCATTCTGCGCTGGCCGCCCTGAGGAGCGCCCTGAGGTGCTGCGGGAGCTGCTGCCGGCTGTGCGGCACGAGCATCCAGACAGTCAATGACAATGATGAACGGAGTAGCCTTGCCCTCAGCAATCAGATTGTCCATAATCTGACCGGTGTGGCCCTGCTCTGCCCATCCGTGCTCGTTCTCGCCCATACCGTGCATCAGGTACAGAACCGGGAACTTCTTGGTCGGGTTGGTGTAGTACTCATTCGGGAAATAGATGTAGCAGTGACGCATCTGCTCAGTTACTGTTGACCAGTAGAACACCTCGTTCATTGAGCCCTGAGGAACGTTCCTCACCTGCCAGATGTCCTGATCGGCCGACGGAACCTCAATTCCGCTGCCCCAACGGCTTGCGCCATAGTAGTACAGGCTTCCCGGATCCGGAACGCTTGCACCGTCTATGTTGAGCTGATAGTAGTGGAAACCCTCGTCCTGAGGTGCGGAGGTGCCGGTCCATACGCCCTTCTCGTCCTTGGTCATTGAGTATATCTTACCATCTATGTCAAGTCCTACGGAGGTGGCGTTCGGCGCTGAGATCTGCGCGCGCACCATACGCTGTGAGTTGACCATAGGATACTGGTGGTTAGCCTGATTGTTCGATGCGGGCTTGAAGTCCTCGGTTACATTCTCGGTTACTGAAGGTACGGTGGGATTTCCCTGACCGCGGCCGCCGAACTGCGCATAGGCAGACAATGTGGCCAATGCCATAAGTGAAAGGATAATTTTTCTCATAGAAATTGTTAATCTTGATTGTTTGTGCAAACTTACTAATTTTTCAATAATTTATACAAATGCCAATGGAATAAGTAGGCAGGAAGGCCGGCTCAGCGGAAATAACGTCCTATTACGGGAAGCGACCTCAGAGGCAGATCCTTTTTCAGGATATATGCCAGATATACGCAGAGCAGGCCGGTGTTGACTATAATCTTAAGCCAGACTGTCAGGCTGGTCTTATCTATCAGCACATAGGCCACATACAGGATGCCTGCCAGCAGGACATACTTGAGAATTTCCTTGAGCGGATAGTCTATGGGGTAGTGCCTCTGTCCTGTGAAGTAGGACATAAGCATACATATGGCGAATGCGGCGAAGCCTCCCCAGGCGCAGGCCATATATCCCACCTTGGGCACGAACAGGAAGTTTATTGCCAGCAGCACGATGCATCCGATACTTGAGAACACGGCACCCCACCAGGTCTGGTCTGTGAGCTTGTACCAGAATGAGAGGTTGAAATAGACACCCATAAATATCTCGCCCATCATGACAATAGGAATTACCTTCAGTCCGTCACGGTACTCTCTGCCCACAATGAATTTCAGTATGTCCATATAGAACATCACTGTCAGAAATGCCAGCAACGCGAAAATGATGAAGTACTTCATCGCATCGGCATACATCTTTTTCTGCCCCTCCTTGTCGTTGAGGGCGGCGCTGAACACCATAGGCTCGTATGCGTAACGGAACGCCTGGGTCAGCATAGTCATTATTACAGCCACCTTGACGCAGCCTCCGTATTCGGCCAGCTGGTCCCGTCCCTCATCTCCGGGGATAATCCACGTGTAGCAGATCTTGTCGGCGTGCAGGTTCAGGATTCCCGCCAGTCCCAGAATGACGATTGGCCAGGAGTAGGACAGCATCTGACGCATAAGTGTGCGGTCGAAGCCTGCGCGCAGGTGCCTGAACTCCGGCGCGAAGAAAGGAAACATTATGCACGAGCAGAACAGGTTGATGTAGAACGCCCAGCTGATGATGTTGTCCGGACTGAACCACGAGACCTCTCTGGAGCCTTCCACGACAGGCTCGTAAATGGTCTTGACGAGTATTACGTTCAATATCAGTGACAGGAAAATGTTGAGCAGTTTCATTCCGGCGAACTTGACAGGCTGCTTGCGGTATCTCAGGTATGAGAACATAACGCACTGTATGGAATCAACAGCCACTACAAGTGACATTGTCCTGATGTATTCAGTATGGTCAGGATAGCCCAGGGACTCGCATATAGGTACGGTGAAAACCCAGCACAGCGCCGCGAATGCCATTGACAGCATTGCCACGAATATCCACGATGTGGAATAGACGCGCCTGGGGTCGTTGCCTTCCTTGTTGGCGAACCTGAACATTGTAGTCTCCATTCCGAAAGTGAGGATTACCAGAATCAGTCCCGTCCAGGCGTAAATGTTTACGTACGCTCCGTACAGCGCCTTGTTGTCGGTGATGGCGTATGTGAATAAGGGGGTTAGCAGAAAATTAAAGCATTTTCCCAATATGCTGCTGAGTCCGTAAATGGCCGTGTCCTTGGCCAGTGCCGCCATCTTGTTTGCCATACAATATATGTTATAGTTATGCAAAATTAGCCAATTGCGGGAAAAATCGTTAACTTTGCCGTCTAAAGTTTCAATGAATGAAAGATTTGTTCAGTTTCCTGAGAAGATTTGTAAGGCCCTACAGAAGTAACCTTACGTGGGCTGTCATATTCAATATACTTTCCGCTTTCCTTAATGTTTTCTCGTTTGCGCTCATAGCCCCGATACTTGAGCTCCTGTTCAAGGTGAACGACACCACATATACATATCAGGCTGTGACTTATGGCAAGCTTGGCCTGCCGGAGTTCTCTGTCCTGAAGAACAACTTCTACTATTATGTAAATGGCTGGATTGAGCAGTATGGCGCATCCACCGCACTGCTTATTCTTGGCATTATCCTGGTGGTGCTCACCCTGTTCAAGACTGGTTGCTATTTCGCGTCGTCCGCGGTGATGGTGCCTCTGCGCAACGGCGTTATCCGCGATGTGCGCGTGCGTATATACGATAAGGTGCTGGACCTGCCAATGTCCTTCTTCTCTAAGGAGCGCAAGGGCGATATCATCACCCGTATGAGCGGCGATGTCTCCGAGATTGACAACTCCATAGCCAACTCGCTGGATATGCTCATCAAGAATCCTATCCTGATAGTCGTCTATATGACAACCTTGTTCGTGATAAGCTGGCAGATGACCATCTTCACCATTGTGGTGGCTCCGGCCATTGTATGGATTATGGGACTGATAGGACGAAAGCTGAAGGCTGAGTCGCTTGAGGTGCAGGAGCGCTGGAGCGATACGATGTCGCAACTGGAGGAGACTCTTGGCGGCCTGCGCGTTGTAAAGGCTTTTCTGGCCGAGAAGAAGATGTCATCGCGTTTCTCCAATAGCAGCGAGCAGCTCCGCACGGCCAGCAATCACGTGAGTATCCGTCAGGCATCGGCTCATCCGGTGAGCGAGTTTATGGGAACTGCGCTGATTGTGCTGGTGCTCTGGTACGGCGGCTCTCTTATCCTTGGCGACAGGGCGGAGATAAACGCCTCGGAGTTCATTTACTATCTTACTATCCTGTACAGTGTGATCAATCCTATCAAGGATGTGTCCAAGGCGGGGTATTCCATTCCCAAGGGTCTTGCGTCGGTAGAGCGAATAGATAAGATACTGCTTGCCGGGAACAACATAACAGACAAGGAGAATCCTGTTGAGGCCAAGGGAATGAACGACCGCATAGAGTATCACGATGTATCGTTCCAGTATGAGGCCGACAGACCGGTGCTGAAGAACATCAACCTGACCATCCCTAAGGGAAAGACCATTGCGCTGGTAGGACAGTCTGGCTCGGGAAAATCCACATTGGTGGACCTGCTGCCACGTTTCTATGATGTGACATCGGGCTCTATTGCCATTGATGGCGTGGATGTGCGTGACCTCTCTCTTCGCTCACTTCGCGGAATGATGGGCAATGTGAATCAGGAGGCTATCCTGTTCAACGATACTTTCTACAATAACATAACCTTTGGCGTGCAGGGAGCCACCCGCGAGCAGGTTGAGGCCGCTGCCAGGATAGCCAATGCCCACGATTTCATTATGGAGTCCGAGAAAGGTTATGATACCAATATCGGAGACCGCGGCTGTCTTCTCTCCGGAGGACAGCGCCAGCGTATCAGCATTGCCCGCGCCATTCTGAAGAATCCGCCGATACTGATTCTTGATGAGGCTACCAGCGCGCTTGATACAGAGTCGGAGCGTCTTGTGCAGGAGGCTCTTGAGCGTCTGATGAAAGACCGCACCACCATAGCCATCGCGCACAGGCTCTCAACCATCAAGAGCGCCGACGAGATTTGTGTGGTACACGAGGGATGCATAGTTGAGCGGGGTACGCACGAGCAGCTGCTGGCGCTGAACGGATATTACAAGCATCTGAACGATATGCAGCAGCTTTAATTCTCAAATATCAAAGAAAATGAAGAAACGTTTGTTGTTGTTGGCGATATTGTCAATCTGTCTTGTCTGCCCGGTTGATGCCCAAGTCGTTTTGTCTGAGACGCATTCTGAGGGGATGACGTTCAATGCGGATTATCATAAAAAGAAAACGGCTCGTGAGAAAGAGTCACTGCTTAACCTCAGTCTGGCTCCTGCCCTGATGCTGGGGGTCGGCTCACTTTATACTGACTATATTTTAGCGGACAGGATACATTATGCTGGTGAAATCGGCGTTCCGGCAAAAATCTCGGATGTCTCAGATATAGTCCAGTATGCTCCAGCCGGAATACTTCTGGCAACTTGCCTGACACTGAAACTGAGTGGACGTCAGGACTGGAATGATATGAAAAGAGTCCTTTTTACGGGAGCGGCAGGCGTCGTGACGGAGGCTGTCATTGGCAATGCCTTGAAATATACGGTCAGAAGACCACGACCTGGATATACTCAGGATAACTCTTTTCCTTCCGGACATTCAACTACGGCCTTTCTTGCCGCAACAATACTTCATAAAGAGTATGGTGAGAGTATCAGTCCCTGGTTCAGTGTGGCCGGATATGGTATTGCGGCCGGAACGGGAATTGCGCGTGTCGTGGCAGACAAGCATTGGATATCGGATGTCTTGGCTGGAGCAGGACTCGGCATTTTCAGCGGCGAATTTGCCTATTGGCTGAATGATGCCTTGTTCGGAAAAGGAAAGATGGCCTCAACGCCTGTCTGCTGGCCGGAGAGCGGAGACTGGTCGTTCGCGCTATACTCGCAATATAATTTTGAAAGGATTGCGGATTATGAAAACAGCAGGCCGGAACAGCTGATACCTGGATATTCAATCGGTGTTCAGGCCGACAGAATGCTTACAGATATGATCGGCGTTACTCTGTCAGGCGACCTTTCGCGCATGCGGTGGATTGGCGACAATGATGTGATATTGCCGGATATGGGCGCGCTGCCTCTTCTGGGAAGCGTTCACGCCGGACTGACAGGAAAGTTTCCGTTGTACAGGTCTCTTGGCTCTTTCGCTGAATTGAAAGCCGGAGCATGTCTCGGCGAGGATTATACTCTGAACGATATGTCAGGGAATATCATCAGCGTGTCATATCCCACATCGTTTAGCGCAAGGGCTCGTGCCGGACTCTCTGTCCGTACATCCGGTTGCTCAGTTGTGAGTTGCTTCGCAGGTCTTGAGCATTTAGGCGGCTACGGACTGATGTTTTCCGCCGGAACCTCCTTTAATCTGACTTTCTGACCAGGAAAGGCCTATTGCCTGTAGCGTGCCGCGAAATCTATGCTGATATAGTTTTCAGTACTCTGGCACACCTCGCTTCCGAAGTCTATTCCATAGCCTATCAACTTATCCCAGATCTCTGCCGGAAGTGCGGGTATTGCGCCTTGAACTATGTTGTGCCGTACCAGGCCATATACTATTCCTGCGTTGAAACTGTCGCCGGCTCCTATCGTGCTGACTGTCTGTATGGCCTTCGACGCAAAATCCATACGTCCTGCCTGTGTGTGGAGCGTCACTCCGCCTGAGCCCCTGGTCATAATGAATGAGCTGCAGTGCTCTTTGATGTAGGTGTCCCAGATATGCTGTGAGTCAGAGGTGCCGTACAGTATGTTGAAATCGTCGGACGATCCGCGGACGATGTCTGCAAGCGTGATGTTCTCTATTACTGTATCCATCAGACGCTCTTTCTCGTGACTGTGGTTGGCGCGGAAATTCAAGTCATAGTAGAGTATGGCTCCCTGCTGTTTGGCGTGCCTGAGGAATGGGCCTATCTTGGGCCTGATATCCGGATTAAGGGCGTAGTATGAGCCGAACAGAATTACATCGCCATCGTTAACGGGCGGATACAGAAAGTCCCGCTGAGGGTTCTTGTAGTCCTTGTAGAAACTGTACACGGCATCATTGCTCTCGTTGAGGAATGCTATAGAGATGTCGGATTTCTTGCCTTTGTGACGGGTTACGTAATCTGCTGAGACGCCGTTGCTTACCATAAAATCAGTAGTTAAGGCGCCAATCTGGTCATCACCGGCGTCGCTTATCATATATCCCTCAATGCCGGTGCGTCCTATGCTTATCATTCCGTTGAATACGGAGCCTCCCGGAACGCCTGCCACCGGCTTCCCGTCACGGAACAGAATATCAAATACGGTCTCGCTTATTCCAATAACACGCTTCATGCTTACATCTTTTGTGCGCCGAAGATACTAATATCCTGCGAAAACAACTAATTTTGCCGCCTGTTTGGAAAGAAGATAGGATGGGACCATATACTGAGACTTTCGACAACGGCCTGCGGCTGATATTCATGCCATCGCCCACGCACGTTGTCTATTGCGGATATACAATCGGAACCGGTACGCGTGATGAGGCTCCGGATGAGCAGGGAATGGCGCATTTCCTGGAGCATATGTCGTTCAAGGGAACGGAGAGACGCCGTTCCTGGCACATACTCAACCGTATGGAGGCCGTTGGCGGCGATTTGAATGCGTTTACCACCAAGGAGGAGACCGTCTATTACTCAGAGTGCCTTGACCGCGATTTCGACCGTGCGGTGGAACTGCTTACAGACCTTGTGTTCCACAGTACTTTCCCGCCGCGTGAGATAGAGAAGGAACTGGGTGTTATCCTTGATGAGATACAAAGCTACGAGGACACTCCGTCCGATCTGATATTCGATGATTTTGAGGGCCTGCTTTTCAAGGGCGATGCGCTTGGTAACAACATACTCGGCAATCCGGAACAGCTCCGCGGCTTTACGCAGGCAGACGCCGCCGGCTTTGCCGCACGTCATTACAACCCTGCCAATATGGTCTTCTTCGTGTATGGCGGCCTGAGTTGGAACAGGGTGCTTAGGACGGTGACCCGCCATGCCGCCTGTCAGAAACAACGCTCTGACTATCAGCAGACAAGAATGCTGTTGCCTCGGTATGTCAAGACGCGCGTTGAGATGCATCGCGATACCCATCAGGCGCACGTTATGATAGGAAGCCGCGGAGTAGCCGGCGCGGATCCAGACAGAATGGCTCTATATCTGCTCAACAATATCCTTGGCGGTCCGGGAATGAACAGCCGCCTGAACCTGAGTCTGCGCGAGAAACGCGGGCTTGTCTATAATGTTGAGAGCAATTCCACCAGCTACACCGATACCGGCGTGTTCTGCATCTATTTCGGCTGCGACTTGGATGACGTTGACCGCTGTACGGACCTTTGCTTTAAGGAACTTGAGCAGCTGTGCCGCGAGCCGATGGGTGAGTCGCGCCTGCGTGCCGCCGGAAAACAGCTGATGGGGCAGATGGGAGTGGCTGGCGATAATTTCGAGAACGTGGCTTTGGGTATGGGAAAGTCATTTCTTCATTATGGTGAGTATCAGACACGTACTGAGCTTTTCAAACGCATAGAGGCCATAACCCAGGAGCAGATGCTCGACGTTGCCAGACGTATTCTATCACCTGAAAGACAGACAATCCTGATTTACGATTAAGTAATCTCTCAAAAATAGTACGCCACTGCTATAAAAATGCGCTTCGTCTTGTTGTTGACGCTGGAATTTTGTATTTTCGCGCCATATTATACTTAATTTAATAATAACAAGATGAACGTTGTAACAAAACAAATCCAGCTTCCTGATGGCAGAGTCATCACGCTGGAGACTGGGAAACTGGCAAAACAAGCCGATGGAGCTGTGATGCTGACCCTTGGCAAGACTATGCTTCTGGCCACTGTTTGTGCCGCTAAAGATGCTGTTCCCGGAACCGATTTCATGCCTTTACAGGTTGAGTACAGAGAGAAATACGCCTCAATAGGCCGCTACCCTGGTGGCTTCACCAAACGTGAGGGAAAGCCGTCTGACTACGAGATACTGACCTGCCGTCTGGTTGACCGTGCGCTTCGTCCTCTCTTCCCTGATAACTATCACGCAGAGGTTTTTGTAAACATCATACTTTTCTCGGCCGATGGCGAGCAGATGCCTGACGCGCTTGCAGGACTCGCCGCATCGGCAGCTCTCGCGGTATCAGACATCCCATTCCAGGGGCCTATCAGTGAGGTCCGTGTAGCCCGCATCAATGGCGAGTACGTAATTGATCCTACCTTCAAGCAGCTTGAGCAGGCCGATATGGACGTTATGGTTGCCGCAACATACGACAACATCATGATGGTTGAGGGCGAGATGAAGGAGGTTAGCGAGGCTGACCTGCTTGGCGCAATGAAAGCCGCTCATGAGGAAATCAAGAAACACTGCCAGCTTCAGATGGAGCTTACCGAGGCTGTAGGCAAGACCGTAAAGCGCGAGTACTGCCACGAGAACAACGACGAGGAGCTTCGTCAGGCTGTAAAGGATGCCTGCTACCAGAAGTCTTATGACCTGGCTGCCGAGGGCAATGCCGACAAGCACTCACGTGAGGCCAACTTTGAGGCTGTGCGCGATGAGTTCAAGGCTGCCTACAACGAGGCACACGCAGACCTCTCTGCCGATGAGCTGGCCGAGAAGGATGCTCTGATAGACCGCTACTATATGAATGTTGAGCGCGATGCGATGCGTCGTTGCATCCTTGATGAGGGCAAGCGTCTTGATGGCCGTAAGACCACCGACATCCGTCCTATCTGGTGCGAGGTAGGCTATCTGCCAGGACCTCACGGATCATCAATCTTCACCCGTGGTGAGACCCAGTCTCTCTGCTCCGTAACCCTTGGCACCAAGGACGACGAGAAAATGGTGGACGATGTTCTGGACAAGCATGACGAGCGTTTCCTGCTTCACTATAACTTCCCGCCGTTCTGTACCGGTGAGGCAAAGGCACAGCGTAGCACAGGCCGTCGCGAGATTGGTCACGGACATCTTGCCTGGCGTGCCCTCAAGGGACAGATTCCTGCAGACTACCCATACTGCGTGCGCGTAGTGTCAGATATCCTTGAGTCCAACGGATCTTCATCAATGGCTACAGTATGCGCGGGTACACTGGCTCTTATGGATGCTGGCGTAAAGATTGCCAATCCTGTATCAGGTATCGCAATGGGTCTTATCAAGAACCCGGGCGAGAGCAAGTATGCGGTTCTTTCAGATATTCTTGGTGATGAGGATCATCTGGGCGATATGGACTTCAAGACCACAGGTACAGTGAAGGGCCTTACCGCAACACAGATGGATATCAAGTGCGACGGATTGTCATACGAGATTCTGGAGAAGGCTCTGGCACAGGCAAAGGCTGGCCGTGAGTATATCCTTGGTAAGATTACTGATTGCATCGCTGAGCCGCGTCCTGAGCTGAAGCCGCACGCTCCGCGCATTGAGACACTGACTATTCCTAAGGAGTTCATCGGTGCCGTGATAGGCCCGGGCGGAAAGATTATCCAGGGAATGCAGGAGGATACCGGTGCCAAGATCAGCATTGACGAGGTTGACGGTGTGGGCAAGATTGAGATTGCCGCCAATAACAAGGAGAGCATCGATGCCGCTCTGGCAAAGATCCGCGCTATAGTTGCTATTCCTGAGGTAGGTGAGGTTTACGAGGGTACCGTCCGCAGTGTGATGCCTTACGGCCTGTTCGTAGAGTTCCTGCCTGGCAAGGATGGTCTTCTGCACATCTCAGAGATTGACTGGAAACGTTACGAGACTATCGAGGAGACTGGCATCAAGGAGGGTGACAAGATTCAGGTCAAGCTGATTGACATTGATCCTAAGACAGGTAAGTTCAAACTCTCAAAGCGTGCTCTTACCGAGAAGCCGGAGGGCTATGAGGAGCGTCCGCGCCAGCCTAGAGGTGACCGTCCTGAGCGCGGAGACCGCAATCGTGGCGACCGCAACAACCGAGGTGACAGAAACAACCATCGTGGTCCGCGTCGCGAGGATAACGAGGGCGAGATCAAAAACGAGACTCCTGTAGAGGAATAATGAGAAAAACATTATACGTATTGCTGGGTGCGGCTCTTCTGACACTTTCATGTGCTCAGGAGAACCGCACTGAGCATTTCACCGTAAAAGGTGAGATAACCGGGGCGGAGGGCAAGACTCTGTATCTTGACTGGCTTAGCCTTGGTGGCCTGGAGGTACTTGACTCTGTAAAGCTTGGCTCAGACGGAGCGTTTTCCTTTGAGCAGCCAAGACCTGAGTGCTACGATTTCTATCGCCTTCGCATTGACAGGAAATTCGTTAATCTGGCCATTGACTCCACAGAGACCGTGACCGTGAGAGCGGACCTGCCAACTATGGGTACATCATATCAGGTTGAAGGCTCTGAGGATTGCTCAAAGCTGAAGGATCTTGTAATGCGGCAGATGAGTCTGCAGAAAGAGATTGACCAGATGATAGCGTCTGCCGGAGTAGAGACCGGTGTGGCATCGCAAAGAATCACGGAGAGAGTGGATTTGTTCAAATCCGAGATTGCGAACGAGTTCATTTACAGCGCGCCGGAGAAGCCTTGCGCTTATTACGCCCTGTTTATGAGCATTGGCGGAAATCCGCTTTTCCGCCCGCAGGAGTTCAGGCAGGATTCCAAATGCTTTGCCTCAGTGGCTACGATTATGGATATCAGATATCCTGATGCCTTGCGCACGAAAAACCTGCATAATGTGGCTCTAAAGGGTATGAAGGCTACTGCTAAACCTTCCCCTGCGTCGGAAGAGGTGGCTGAGCAGTTATCGAATCTGGTGACAGAGACCGGCGTGCTTGAGATTGAGTTGCCGGACAATACAGGTAAGGTACACAGGCTTTCTGATTTGAAGGGCAAGGTCGTGCTCCTTGATTTCACCGCTTTCAAGACAGATTTCTCTATTGAGTACAACCTGATGCTCCGTGAGCTTTATAACAAGTATGCGGACAAAGGCTTTGAGATATATCAGGTGTCTGTTGATACCGATGAGCATTTCTGGGTGAGTGGTGCCGAGAGTCTTCCGTGGATATGCGTGCACGATGAGGATGCTCTTGAGTCAGAATATCTCAGGATGTATCGCGTGGAGACTTTGCCTACTGCTTTCCTGCTTGACCGCAACAACGAGCTTACAGAGAGGGTTCCTGATTTCAGGGAGCTTGATGCTCACATAGCTGGCCTGCTCAACGGCAAGTAAGACATTTTTGTACTTAAAATTTGCGGGTATAAGTAATTTCGCTATATTTGCATCACAAACATAAAGAACAGGGTTCCAACATCTCAGCCAATGTTGGAATTCTTTTTTGCTTTTTTTGTAAGTGGAAATTTAAAACATAAGTTATGGCATATATGTCTGAGGAAGGCTACAAGAAACTTGTAGCCGAGTTACAGTATCTTGAGAATGTGCGCCGCCCGGAGATAATCCAGCAGATAGCGGAGGCACGCGACAAGGGCGATCTCTCTGAGAACGCCGAGTATGATGCAGCCAAGGAGGCTCAGGGAATGCTTGAGGCAAAAATAGCTCAGCTGAAGTCACAGATTGGCGATGCCAAGCTGATTGACTCCAGCAAGATTGACACATCAACCGTTCAGATTCTTACCAAGGTCAAGCTGAAGAATGTGAAGAACGGTGCTGTGATGGTATATACCATTGTACCGGAGAGCGAGGCTGACCTTAAGGCTGGCAAGATATCCTGCAATACTCCTATTGCCAAGGGCTTGCTCGGCAAGAAGGCCGGTGAGACAGCCGAGATTACCATTCCAAGTGGAAAAATCACGTTTGAGATTATTGAGATTACAATATGACAATATTCAGCAGAATCATAAAAGGTGAGATACCCTGCTACAAGATTGCGGAGACCGGGAATTGCTTTGCTTTCCTGGATATCAACCCTATGGTGAGAGGTCACGTCCTTGTGATTCCTAAACGCGAGGTTGACTATCTGTTTGACCTCCCTGACAATGAGCTTGCAGACCTTCAGCTGTTTGCCAGGCGCATTGCGGTTGCTCAGAAAAAAGTTATTCCCTGTCAGCGAATAGGTCAGGCCGTACTGGGTATGGAGGTGCCTCACGCACACATCCACCTTATTCCTATGCAGTCCGAGAAGGATATGCTTTTCAGTAACCCAAAGCTTAAGCTTACTGATGAGGAGTTCCGTCAGATAGCCGCGGCCATAAGCTCCGCCATTGAGTAGTAACAAATACGGTCCTATTTAATAGAAAAGAATAGCACAACTCCGTGTCTGGCAATAATATGCATTGACATAGAGTTGTGTTTTTTAGCTTAAAGAATACAAATATTAATAGAATGAAGAGAATAGCGCGCCATTTCATGCCAGTCCTGATATTGTTGGCTGGAGTTACATCCTGTATTGATATTCCACAGGAACAGCATACATCGTACGAGACAATGACTCTTGTCAGGCAGGATATTGTCTACCCCGTATCCTGGAGTGCCACAATTGTAGGAAAGAACGATGTCTCAATCATTCCGCAGACAAGCGGACAACTTGTCAAGGTATGTGTGACCGAGGGCCAGAAAGTTAGGAAAGGCCAGCAGCTATTCATCATTGACCAACGTCAGGCTAATATAGCACTGATGACGGCGAACGCAAATCTTCAGGCGTCCGAGGCTCAGATGAATACCGCCAGACTGGAGTATGACAGCAATAAGAATCTGTACGACAAGGGTATAGTGAGTGAATATCTGCTAAATACCTCTTTGAATGATTATAACCGGGCCAAGGCTACTGTTGCTCAGGCACAGGCTGCCGTTGCTCAGGCAAAACTGAATTTGGAATACTGCACAATTACATCTCCTGTAGATGGTATGGTTGGCAGTATCCCTAATAATCCAGGAGATCAGGTGTCAACAATGACTCTCCTTACAACAATATCTGGAAATACAGAGATGATTGCCAAGTTCTCTCTTACAGAGACTCAGGTGCAGGAGAGTATCAACGAGGTGGGTAATCTGAATGATGCTATTGCGCAGTTGCCTCCACTTACTCTTACGACAAAAGATGGAATGGAATACAAGTACAAAGGCCGTGTTGAGAGTATCTCTGGCGTTCTTGACCAGTCAACTGGATCAGTGACCTGCCGTGGGACATTCCCGAACCCGGATGGATTCCTTTATTCCGGTATGCAGGGAACCGTACAGATGCCGTTTGATTACTCTGGTATAATAGTCATTCCGCTCACTGCGGTTGTCAGAGTTCAGGATAAAACGATGGTATATCGCGTGAACAACGAGAACTGTGCGGAGAGTGTGATGGTCTCAATTGAGGAACTTAGTAATGGCAAAGATGCTGCGATTCTAGACGGTATTGATGTTGGAACTGTAATAGTAGCCAAAGGCGTGGGCAATATATTTGAAGGCCAGCAGGTGATTTTCCCTGAAAAAGAAAATAAGAAAAAGTAAACTGCACGGATATGGCTAAGGAAAATATGTTTGTCAATCGCAGGGTAATGGCGTGCGCCATCTCCATTGTGATTGCGATTATAGGTTTAATCTCTTTGGGCACATTGCCGGTTGAGCAGTATCCTGATATTGCCCCTCCAACTGTATTCGTTTCGGCTGATTACACTGGGGCTGATGCCACAGCTGTAATGAAATCTGTTGTGATGCCTCTTGAGGAGGCCATCAACGGCGTTCAGGATATGGCATACATATCCAGCTCCGCATCGTCTAATGGTCAGGTTGAGATTAAGGTCTTCTTCAAACAGGGTACCAATCCTGATATGGCTGCCGTGAACGTGCAGAACAAGGTGTCTGGTGCCATGGGACTGCTTCCGGCGGAGGTTACCAAGGTTGGCGTACGTGTTGAGAAGCAACAGAACAGCATCCTTCAGATCTCAACATTGGTTAGTCGCGATGGGAAGTTTCCTACGGATTTCATAGCAAACTACATTGACATCAATGTAAAGCCACGTATTCAACGAATAAGTGGAGTCGGCGGCGTGCTGAATCTGGGTAATACATATTCGTTGAGAATTTGGATGAAACCGGATGTGATGGCGCAATACGGACTGGAGCCGAACGATGTCTTTGCCGCCATTGGACGTCAGAATCTGGTGGCAGCGGCAGGCTCACTGGGTGAAATGTCTGAAAATACCTATCAATATACTATGGAGTATCGCGGACGTCTTACATCGGTTGAGGAGTTCGAGAATATCATATTGAGAGCAACCACAACAGGCAATACACTTTATCTGAGAGATGTAGCTGATGTAGAATTGGGTGCGCTGAGCTATAGCTTCACATCCAGTGTGGACCAGCAACCTGGCGTGATGTTTGTAATTAACCAGTCTGCCGGTGCAAATGCCACTCAGGTGAATGCACAGATCAATCAACTATATAAGGATCTTGAAAAACAACTTCCTCCTGGTATGGAGTTTGAGACGTTACTAACATCCGATGACTTCCTCAATGCAGCCATGCACAGCGTAATAGAGACGCTTATCATAGCCATTCTTTTGGTCATTCTGGTGGTATATTTCTTCTTGCAGGACTTCAAGGCTACACTTGTCCCCTCAATTTCCATAATTGTGTCACTGCTCGGAACCTTTGCGATAGTCAAGCTGGCTGGCTTCTCTCTGAACATACTTACCTTGTTCGCTCTTGTATTGGCCATCGGTACTGTGGTGGATGATGCCATCGTGGTTGTGGAGGCCGTGATGGCCAAGCTTGAGACAGGTTGCAAAAGCGCCCACAAGGCCACACGGGATGCTATGGGCGAAGTCTCTGTGGCTGTTATCAGCTGTACGCTGGTGTTTATGGCGGTGTTCATCCCTGTTACGTTTATGCCAGGAACGTCGGGCACATTCTTCACACAGTTTGGAATTACCATAGCATCGTCTGTGGGACTCTCCTGCATCTGCGCTATGACATTATGTCCTGCGTTGTGCGTTATGCTTATGAGGCCGAAAACCGAGTCAGACGGCACTCGCAAAAACCTAAACTACTATACTCGCAAGATGTACGAGGCATCATACAATGCCATATTCAACAAGTATAGCAAGGCCGTTCCGAAGTTCATAAAGCGTCCGAAGCTGGCTTGGTTGTTGCTCGCTTTGGCCGTGGGACTTATGGTATATCTTATGAAAGTGCTTCCTTCGGGACTTGTGCCGCAAGAGGATCAGGGCGTTATGTTAGTTGATGTCGCGGCTCCAGCTGGCACAACTCTTCACGAAACCGGACTTATACTAAATAAGGTGGAAGAGAAGGTGCGTCAGATACCAGAGGTGGAGAGCTATGGAAAGATAGCCGGATGGGGACTTATCTCCGGCGCTGGCTCCAGCTATGGAACTATTATTGTCCGTTTGAGGCACTGGGACGACAGAAAGGGTCTTCAACATATAATAGATTTGGTGATAGCCCGCCTTTATTACTCTTGCGAGGATATTAAGGAGGCTACCGTCATTCCGTTCCAGATGCCTCAGATTCCGGGTTACGGAAACTCCAACAGTATTGAGTTGATTTTGGAAGACCTTCAGGGCGGCAATATGACAACGTTCAACGAATGTGCCAACACCTTCCTTGCGGAACTGCAGAAACGACCTGAGATTCAGATGGCAGTGTCCACATACTCCGAGAATTTCCCAAAATATAAGGTAGATGTGAATCCCGTTCAGTGCGACCGTGCCGGAATATCTCCCGAGGAGGTATTAGGCGTCCTGGGTTCATACTGCGGCGGCGCTTACATTGGCAATTACAATCAATATGGAAAGGTCTATAGAGTGATGGCAAGTGCGGGACCTGAGTACCGCCTTGACCCTTCCTCTCTGCAAAATATCTTTGTCAAGGTAAATGGCGAGATGACACCAATCTCGCAGTTTGTCACTTTGAAGCGGATTGCCGGTGCGGCACAGTTGAGCCGCTTCAATCTGTATCAATCAATATCCTGCCAAGTGTCACCGGCCGACGGCTCATCTGAAGGTGATGCCATCAAAGCCATCAAGGAGGTTGCGGATGAGTATCTGCCACAGGGCTATGGTTACGAGTATGGTGGTTTGTCACGTGAGCTTGCCGCCAATGCCGACAGCAATATGACCGGTATAATCTATGTTATCTGTGTCATATTGATATATCTGATTCTGGGCAGCCTTTATGAGTCGTGGTTCATACCTTTCGCGGTACTGTTCTCTGTCCCGTTTGGTCTGATGGGCTCTTTCCTCTTCTCCAAACTGTTCGGTATGGAGAATAACATCTACCTGCAGACTGGTGTCATTATGCTTATCGGACTTCTGGCTAAGACCGCAATTCTAATAACAGAGTTTGCGGTGGAGAAGCACAAGCAGGGAATGCCTGTGGTTGAGGCCGCTGTCGGGGCTTGCCACGATCGTCTCAGACCTATCCTTATGACGGTCTTTACGATGATTGCCGGTATGATACCTCTGATTATTGAGGGCGGAGCCGGTGCCAACGGAAATCGCTCGCTGGCTATCGGTGTGGTAGGTGGTATGTCTGTAGGAACCTTGGCGCTTATGTTTGTGGTGCCTTGTTTTTACATTATATTTCAAAATCTGCACGATAAGTTTCAAAGTAAGGAATTAATAGAAGAACCCGTGGAATGAAAAAGATAATTGCATTAATTGTATCAGTAACCTTGCTCTCTTTGACAGGCTGTGGCATATTCAACAGGTATACATCAGATATCGCTGCTCCGGACGACCTCTTTGGCAGTGACGCTCTTGTTTCGGAAGCAACGAGTATTGAGTCGTTGGGAAATCTGCCTTGGAAAGAGATATTCAAGGATCCGCTTCTACAGCCACTCATTGACTCCGCACTTGTGCGTAATACAGACCTTGCGGCGGCCAGACTGACAGTATTGCAGACGGAGGCATCGCTCAAGTCTGCCAGACTGGGCTATTTGCCTGCATTGTCGTTATCACCGTCTCTTAACATCACTCCGGATAACGGATATTCTTTGCCATTGGGACTCAACTGGGGATTGGATGGTTTTGGAAGCATTACAAACCGCAAGCGCGAGGCGCAAGTCCTGGCATTGAAGTCTGCAGATAATGAACAAACTGTCCGCTCACAGCTTGTGGCATCTGTAGCGGAGCTATACAATGAGCTTCAACTGCTTGACAGGCAACTGGAGATAGTGAAGACTACAGAAAGTATCTGGGGCAAGGTACTTGAGACTCAGAAGGCGTTGCTTGAGAACGGCAAGGCTTATTCATCGTCGGTAAATCAGATGGAGGCCTCACTGCTTGGCGTTAAAATGCAGAAACTTGACATAGCCAATTCAATCAGCGATTTGGAGGGAGCGTTATGTCTTTTGCTTAGACAGTCACCGCAGCATATCTGTCGCAGCGAATGGAATACATACAATATGCCAGAGAGTCTTGGCACAGGAATACCTGCCCAGATATTGGAGAATCGTGCCGATGTGCGTGCCGCAGGCCGTAGCGTTGAGGCAGCTTACTATGTGACCAACCAGGCGCGTGCCGCAATGTTCCCTTCTCTCTCGTTGTCAGGCCTGATAGGATGGGGTACCAACGGAATGCCGATTGCCAATCCAGGAGAACTGATATACAACGCAATAGCCTCGCTTGCGCAGCCACTGTTCGCTCAGGGCAAATTGCGCGCAAATCTCAAGATAAGCCAACTTCAACAGGAACAGGCGGCTGGCGCATACATTCAGACTATTCTGAATGCGGGCAATGAGGTGAATTCCGCACTGCGTGCCTCCAAACTAGCCGGTGAGAAGGATGTTATCTACAAACAACAGGTCGCGGCTCTTGAAAAGGCGTATTCTGCCACACAGGAACTTATGAACAACGGCAAGGCTACATACATTGAGGTTCTCACTGCGCAGGAGGCACTGCTTCAGGCGCAGCTTGGTGAGGCTTCAAACCTGTATGATGGTACTAATAGCCTGATTGAACTCTACATAGCTCTGGGCGGTGGTGTACGTTAAGGCACTGCGCCGCAGGACAGGATGCTTGTGTGATGGAAACTTATACCGGCGAGATACTATCGCTTGTGGTGGCTTTGTCGTGGACAGCCACAGCGCTGTTCGCGGACATTGCCAGTCATAGAATCGGCGCTCAGCCTCTGAACCTGATCAGGATGGCATTGTCTCTCTTGATGTTAGGTGTGTTACTCTGGATAGCCGTAGGAAGTCCCTTGCCGGTGTATGCCGATGCCAGTACCTGGTTTTGGCTCTTGCTGTCCGGACTGGTGGGATATGTATTCGGCGATTTTTGCCTGTTTAACTCGTATGTGATATTCGGCTCACGCTATGGTCAGCTCTTTATGACTCTGGCGCCGCCGTTGGCCGGTATTGCCGGGTGGCTTATGCTTGGTGAGAGAATGTCTGCCAGCTCCTGGCTTGCCATGCTGGTTACTTTGACTGGCATAGCCATCTCCATATTGGTGCGTGGTGGCGGTGAGGAGAGGCATAAACTGGTGCTGAACCTTCCGCTGAAAGGTGTGCTGTTCGGCATCGGGGCCGGTGCAGGGCAGGGGGTTGGCATTGTATTGAGCAAAATAGGTCTGGAACATTATGCTGCTGTGCTTCCTGCCGACGCTACTGATTCAATGGTTACGTTTCTGCCGTTTGCCGGCACTTTCATAAGGGCTGTGGCCGGTCTTGCGGGATTTCTTTTAATAGTATTGGTAAGTGGCCGTCTCGGCCAGATGAAGTCCGTTCTGAAAGATGGCCGCGGAATGACATTTGCAACGTTGACTACATTCTTCGGTCCTTTCATTGGGGTGTCACTGTCTCTTATGGCGGTTCAGTATGCTGAGGCCGGAATAGCATCAACTCTGATGGCCCTTACTCCCGTGCTTATCATTGTTCCGTACGCAATCATCAATCATCAGAAAGTTACATTCAAGGAGGTGATAGGAACTTTTGTCACTATCATAGGCGTTGCGATGTTCTTCCTCTTCTGAGATAAGTGCTCCCTCAAGGACTTGACTGCGAAGCTGTTGAGCCTCTGGCGAAAAACGTGAGAGTCCGCAAAAAAAATCGTTTGGTTTCCCAAACGATTGCGCTCCCTCAAGGACTTGACTGCGAAGCTGTTGAGCCGCAGGCGAAAAACGTGAGAGTCCTACAAAAAAGAAACCCATTCATAAGAATGGGTTGCGCTCCCTCAAGGACTTGAACCTTGGACCCCCTGATTAACAGTCAGATGCTCTAACCAACTGAGCTAAGGAAGCATTTTGTATGTCTTTGTGACCCGCAGGTCTCAAAAGCGATGCAAATGTACTGCTTTTATTCGATAAACAAACATCTTTGGCAAAAAAAATGTGCAAAGAGATGTTTTTTCTGTACTTTTAGGGCTGAAATCATCTTTTGTGAAAATGAAAATAAGGAAAAACCCCATCATTGTGGCTGCAGCTGTATGTGTTGGACTGGCTTTGACAGGAGCAGGCACATCGGACCGCAATTTCTCAATCTCAAAGAATCTGAATATTTTTCACAATATCTTCCGCGATGTGGATATGATGTATGTGGATACCGTTGATGTGGAGAAAGTGGTCACCGCAGGAATCAACGCTATGCTTGGCACGCTGGATCCATATACGGTCTATTATCCGCAGGATCAGGAGAACGAACTGAAGATGATGACCACCGGCAAGTATGCCGGTATAGGCGCTCTTATCCGTCAGTACCCTGATATGGATTATGTGGTGATTGAGGAGCCGTACGAGAATATGCCGGCCGCAATGAGCGGAGTGAGGGCGGGAGACCGCATTCTGAGCATCGACGGTGAGAGTATGAAGGGCAAGAAGTCTGATTATGTGAGCGACCACCTGCGTGGTGAGCCATCTACACGTTTCATTCTTACGGTGGAGCGTCCGGGCGTGTCCGACAGCATCAGCATTCCTATAACACGCGCCAACATCGCACTGCCGTCTGTACCTTATTATGGTATGTGGAAGGGCGTTGGATACATTCTGCTGGACAGTTTCACTGAGAATTGCTCGCGCGATGTGCGTATGGCGTTGCTTGACCTGAAAGAGCAGGGGGCAAAGTCCGTCGTTCTTGACTTGCGCGACAACGGCGGCGGCCTGTTGAGCGAGGCTGTGGAGATTGTAAACCTGTTCGTGCCGAAGGGCGTGACCGTAGTTGAGACCAGGGGAAAGATACGGCAGGCAAGTGGCTCGTACCAGACAAGGCGTGAGCCGGTTGATACCGACATCCCGCTGGCGGTTTTGACAAACGGCAGCTCTGCATCGGCCTCAGAGATTGTGTCGGGCGCCTTGCAGGATCTGGACCGTGCGGTGATAGTTGGCTCGCGGACATACGGCAAGGGACTGGTGCAGACCACCCGCACATTGCCATTCAACGGTACGCTGAAGGTGACCACCGCTAAATACTATATACCGAGCGGACGTTGCATACAGGAGATTGACTATTCAAGACACAATGCCAGCGGCAAGGCTGAGCGTACTCCGGACAGCCTGACGCACGTCTTCTACACCAAAGCCGGACGTGAGGTCCGCGACGGCGGTGGCATCAGGCCCGATATCCCCTGTATTGCGGATACAATGCCGGATATTATGTTCTACCTCTCAACCGATGTCGTGCTGTTTGATTTCCTGAACAAATATTGTCTGGAGCACGAGTCAATTCCGCAGGTTGATGAGTTTGTTGTGTCTGACTCGCTGTATAGTGAGTTCAAGGAGTTTGTGCGCAACTCAGACTTCAAGTTTACCAGCCGGAGCAGTCAGGCGCTTGAGTCCTTGCGCGAGATTGCAAAGTTCGAGGGTCTGCTTGACAAATCGGGCGATGAGTTCGAGTCTTTGAAGAACAAGCTGCAGTATGACCTGAATAATGACCTTGACCAGTTTAAAGATGAGATTACACTTTTGGTTGGCTCAGGTCTGGCAACACGCTATTATTATCAGCAAGGTACTGTCAGATACAATATGCGCAGTGACTCAATGCTCGATTCTGCCCTGACGGTGCTTGGCGATGAAAGCCGCTATAAATCGATTCTGAAGAAGAGATAATCAGGTGAACTCCTCGTTCTTGTGGCTTACCTTTACGTCGTTCAGGTACTTCTTGAACGCCTGCTCGTTGTGACGGTTGCAAATAACCAGCACGTCGTCGGTATCAACCACCAGCATATCCTCCAGCCCGTCAATCACAATCAGTTTCTTCTTGCTGGAATGGCTGGCCACAAGGTTGCCGTGGCAGCCGTATGTCATGACATCGTCGGCAATCAGGGCGTTTCCGCACTCATCGTGCTTGCTTACATCGTACAGAAGGTCCCAGGACTCTATGTCGTTCCACTTGAATGTACCCATCGCCATATATACGTTGTCGGCCTTCTCCAGTAGCGAGTAGTCAATTGATACGTGGGGAAAAGCCTCGTAGAATGCGTAGAGACGGTTGCGGCGGGCATCACGGTTATGACAGGTGCTGAAGATCATCTCGAACTGGCTGACCACTTCCGGCAGATAGACCGCAGCTGTCCTTATGAAAGCGTCGGCGTTCCACATCATCACGCCGGAGTTCCAGTAGAACTCGCCGCTCTCTACGAAGAGTTTGGCAAAGCTCTCCTCTGGCTTTTCAGTGAAGGTGCGCACGCGATACATACCATCGGTGGCCTCTTCGTCTATCTGAATGTATCCGTATCTGGTCTCTGGGTGGGTGGGCTTGATGCCTACTGTGAGCAGCATATCGTGATTGTCAATGAAGGCCATTCCGCGCTCAATGGTGTCAAAGTACGATTCCTCGTCCAGTATCTGCGTATCGGACGGCAGCACCACTACCTTGGCGTTCGGGTTGATGTCGCGTATGTGGTATGCCGCCAGTACAAAGCTGGGGCCGGTGCCTTTCATCGCGGGCTCGCGGAGAATCTGTAGGGGATCGAGGTCTGGCAATTGCTCACGCACCAGGTCGTAGTATCCTATGTTGGTTGATACAATGATGTTCTGTTTGGGGATGATTTTCTCCATATGGGTCACCGCCTGCTTGAGCAGTGTGTTGCCATCTTTGAAGAAATCCACAAACTGCTTGGGCAGATGCTTCCTGCTGAGGGGCCACATTCTTGTTCCTGCTCCTCCCGCAAGTATCACGCAAAAGTTGTCATTTCCTAACATATAACCCAAAGATAGTGCCCTTTTCTTAAAAATCAAACTTATTGTGCGCTTATTTGTGTGAAATCCAAAAAAACGCCGTATCTTTGCAATGCAATTCCACCAAAGCGTCGCGGAATTGTGATTCACCAAATGCCCAGATGGCGGAATCGGTAGACGCGCTGGTCTCAAACACCAGTGGGGTAAAACTCGTGCCGGTTCGAGACCGGCTCTGGGTACTTAGAATGCCTTGCAAGTCGTTGATTTGCAAGGCGTTTCCTTTTTCTGAGGTGTTATAAAGGTGTTAATTTTGAATATTTAACAGAAAACTGGTCAAAGAAACGAAAAAAGGGCAGATAAAATTTTTGTAACTGCTCAGGTACCCCTGACCTGATTAAAAACTGAGGGAAGCGCGGGGCTTTCGCCACCCTGATATAACTTTTTTCAAAAATTTTCATCGTGTCGCATGTTCGATTTTCAACCCATTGAAAATCAGCCTATTGTCGCTATTTAAGAGGCTATATAGGGCTCTCAAAAACTTTTCATTTGACCCTCCGAACAAAAGGGTGTCAAGTCTGTCAGAAAGCCCGTAAATGGTCTTTAATCCATTGATACACAATTTGTTGAATTTGGTAGAGTCATTTCTTTTTCCTACCTTTGTGGTATGGAAAAGGACTTCAGTACAGGGCTTCGCAGAAGCCTCGAATCTGACCGGATAAAACTTACCCGCCGGCGCAAGCAGCTCCTTCGAGAGATGGGGTACTCCGAGGATCTTGACTCTGCGGAGATTACCGAAAAACTTCACGAGCAGGTCCGCGCCAATGATGTCCTTAACAGA
>JAZLLE010000035.1:0-6848 GCA_045597985.1 Bacteroidaceae bacterium
AGATTTCGCCTAAGGGTGAGAGCGATCCTTCTCCGGAAGAGAAGCTGCTGCGTGCCATCTTCGGTGACAAGGCTGGTGACGTAAAGGACTCTTCACTCAAGGCAAATCCTTCACTCTCAGGTGTCGTTATCGACAAGAAACTCTTCTCGCGCGCAGTCAAGACTCGTGAGTCTAAGAAGCAGGACAAGATCATCATCCAGAAGATCAATGACGAGTACGAAGCAAAGGGCAACGACCTTAAGGAGATTCTCATTGACAAGTTGATGGTGCTCACTGTGGGCAAGACCTGTCAGGGCGTAACAGACTTCACTGGAGCAGAGGTTATCACAAAGGGAAGTAAGTTCACAGCCCCAATGCTTGCAAACCTCGAATATGACGGAGTACAGGCAGGTGGCTGGACAGGCGACGAGCATACCGATGGTATGATCAAGCAGCTCATTATGAACTATATCCGCAAGTACAAACTCCTTGATGCTGAGCTCAGTCGTCGCAAGTATGCTATCTCTATGGGTGACGACCTTCCAAATGCAGTGCTTCAGATGGCAAAGGTATATATTGCCAAGAAGCGTAAGATTGGTGTAGGTGATAAGCTCGCTGGTCGTCATGGTAACAAGGGTATCGTATCAAAGATTGTACGTCAGGAGGATATGCCATTCCTCGCAGATGGTACTCCTGTAGATATATGCTTGAACCCACTGGGTGTGCCTTCTCGTATGAACCTCGGTCAGATTTTCGAGGCTGTTCTTGGTCATGCCGGACGTGAGCTTGGTGTCAAGTTCGCAACTCCTATCTTTGACGGAGCATCTATTGATGACCTGAATGAGTGGACCGACAAGGCTGGCTTGCCACGCTATGGAAAGACCCAGTTGTATGATGGTGGTACCGGCGAGCCGTTCGACCAGTGTGCTACAGTAGGTGTAACCTATATGCTTAAGCTCGGCCATATGGTTGAGGATAAGATGCACGCCCGTTCCATTGGCCCGTACTCACTGATTACGCAGCAACCTCTTGGAGGTAAGGCTCAGTTCGGTGGTCAGCGTTTCGGAGAGATGGAGGTCTGGGCTCTCGAGGCGTTCGGCGCATCACACGTGCTGCAGGAGATTCTTACCATCAAGTCTGATGACGTTACCGGCCGTTCCAAGGCATACGAGGCAATTGTCAAGGGTGATCCTATGCCAACTCCAGGTATTCCGGAGTCTCTCAACGTTCTGTTACACGAGCTTCGCGGACTTGGACTGAGCATCGCACTCGATTAATTCATCACTATAATTCAAGAAGAATATGCCTTTTAAGAAAGATATTAAGACAAAGAGCAATTTCTCGAAGATTACCATCAGTCTGGCGTCGCCTGAGGAGATGCTGGCGAATTCCAGCGGTGAGGTGTTGAAACCTGAGACAATAAACTATCGTACATATAAGCCGGAGCGTGACGGTCTGTTCTGCGAGCGCATCTTCGGTCCTGTCAAGGATTATGAGTGCCATTGCGGAAAGTACAAGCGCATCCGTTATAAAGGTATCGTCTGCGACCGTTGCGGTGTAGAGGTAACCGAGAAGAAAGTACGTCGTGAGCGTATGGGACATATCGCACTGGTTGTGCCAGTGGCTCATATCTGGTATTTCCGCTCACTTCCAAATAAGATTGGCTATCTGCTGGGCATTCCAACCAAGCAGCTTGACTCAATCATCTATTATGAGCGTTACGTGGTTATCCAGCCGGGTGTCTATGCCGAGAGTGGCAAGGGTCAGATTGGCTCAGCCTGTCAGGACCTGCTCCAGGAGGAGGAGTACCTGAATATCATTGACAACCTGCCAAAGGAGAATCAGATGCTTGAGGATACCAATCCTGACAAGTTCATTGCCAAGATGGGTGCCGAGGCTATCTATGATCTTCTCAGCAAGCTTGACCTTGACCAGCTGGCAGCAGAGCTTCGTGCCCGTGCCAACAGCGATACATCACAGCAGCGCAAGACAGAGGCCCTGAAGCGTCTGCAGGTAGTGGAGTCATTCCGTGCGTCAGGCGAGTTGAACCGTCCTGAGTGGATGGTGCTGAAGGTTATTCCTGTAACACCGCCGGAGCTCCGTCCGTTGGTTCCTCTGGATGGCGGCCGTTTCGCCACATCAGACCTCAACGACCTGTACCGCAGGGTTATCATCCGTAACAACCGATTAAAGAAACTTATAGAGATAAAGGCTCCTGAGGTTATTCTCCGTAACGAGAAGCGTATGCTCCAGGAGGCCGTTGACAGCTTGTTCGACAACAGCCGTAAGTCCAGCGCCGTGAAGAGTGAGGCCAACCGTCCTCTCAAGTCACTCAGTGACTCTCTTAAGGGTAAACAGGGCCGCTTCCGTCAGAACCTTCTCGGTAAGCGTGTTGACTACTCAGCACGTTCAGTTATCGTTGTTGGTCCTGAGCTGAAGATGGGTGAGTGCGGTCTGCCTAAACTTATGGCAGCCGAGCTCTACAAGCCGTTCATTATCCGCAAGCTCATTGAGCGTGGAATCGTCAAGACCGTGAAGTCCGCCAAGAAGATCGTTGACCGCAAGGATCCGGTTATCTGGGATATCCTTGAGTATGTAATGAAGGGTCATCCAGTTCTTCTTAACCGTGCCCCGACACTTCACCGTCTGGGTATCCAGGCCTTCCAGCCTAAGATGATTGAGGGTAAGGCCATTCAGCTGCACCCACTTGCCTGTACCGCTTTCAACGCCGACTTCGATGGTGACCAGATGGCTGTTCACCTTCCTCTGAGCAATGAGGCTGTGCTTGAGGCTCAGATGCTGATGCTTCAGTCACACAATATCCTTAATCCTGCAAACGGTGCTCCTATCACCGTTCCAGCACAGGATATGGTACTCGGACTCTACTACATCACCAAACTGCGCCGCTCAGTGAAGGATGCCGATGGCAACTACATTGAGAAAGTCAAGGGTGAGGGTATGACATTCTACGGTCCTGAGGAGGCAATGATTGCCTACAACGAGGGTCGTGTTGATATCCACGCTGTAGTAAAGGTAATGGTAAAGGATGTTGACGAGCAGGGCAACTTCATCAAGCACCTTGTCGAGACATCTGTAGGCCGAATCATCGTGAACGAGATTGTTCCTGACGAGGTTGGTTATGTAAACTATATCATTTCAAAGAAAACTCTGCGTGACCTCATCAGCGATACCATCAAGAAGGTAGGTGTAAGCCGTGCCTGCGAGTTCCTGGATGGAATCAAGAATCTGGGATACAAGATGGCATTCAAGGGCGGTCTGTCGTTCAACCTTAACGATATCATCATCCCGGCCGAGAAGGAAGAGCTCGTGGCCAAGGGCAACGAGGAGGTTGAGGGTATCCTTGCAGAGTACAATATGGGTCTTATTACCGATAACGAGCGTTATAACAAGGTGATTGATGTATGGACCCACGTCAACGAGGACCTCTCCAAGGTTCTTATGAAGACCATCTCATCCGATGACCAGGGCTTCAACTCAGTATATATGATGCTTGACTCAGGTGCCCGTGGATCTAAGGAGCAGATTCGTCAGCTTTCCGGTATGCGTGGTCTGATGGCCAAGCCTCAGAAGGCAGGCGCTGAGGGTGCTCAGATTATTGAGAACCCTATTCTGTCGAACTTCAAGGAGGGTCTGTCAGTGCTTGAGTACTTCATCTCAACACACGGTGCCCGTAAGGGTCTTGCCGATACCGCTCTTAAGACTGCCGATGCCGGTTATCTGACACGTCGTCTTGTTGATGTAAGCCACGATGTCATCATCACAGAGGAGGACTGCGGCACACTCCGCGGACTTGTCTGCAGCGCATTGAAGGAGAACGACGAGGTTGTGGCCTCACTGTATGAGAGAATCCTGGGCCGTGTATCTGTACACGATGTAATCCATCCTACAACCGGAGAGCTTCTGGTTGCCGGTGGCGATATGATCACCGAGGATGTTGCCAAGAAGATTGATGAGTCTCCTATCGAGACTGTAGAGATTCGCTCAGTGCTCACCTGCGAGTCAAAGCACGGTGTATGCGCCAAGTGTTATGGCCGTAACCTGGCAACCAGCCGTCTTGTTGAGAAGGGCGAGGCTGTCGGCGTTATCGCAGCTCAGTCAATCGGTGAGCCTGGTACTCAGCTTACACTTCGTACATTCCACGCCGGTGGTACCGCATCGAACATCGCCGCCAACTCACGTCTGGTGGCCAAGAACGATTCACGCATCGAGTTTGAGGAGCTTCGTACAGTTGACGCAAAGAAGGAGGATAGCATAGCATATCGTATCGTTGTAGGCCGTCTGGGTGAGGTCAAGTTCATTGACCAGAACACAGGCATCGTCCTCTCAACACATACACTGCCTTACGGCTCATCTCTCTATATCAGCGACAATGCTGTTGTGAAGAAGGGCGATTTGATTGCAGAGTGGGATCCGTTCAACGCTGTCATCATCACTGAGTCTGAGGGTACTGTAAGTCTTGACTCTGTTATCCAGGGTGTGACATACAAGGTTGAGTCAGATGAGTCAACCGGTCTTGAGGAGATCATCATCACTGAGACTCACGACAAGGCTAAGATTCCTACCGCACACATCGTTGACAATAATGGCGAGATTATCCGCTCGTACAACTTGCCTGTAGGCGGTCACGTTGTTGTGAAGGATGGTCAGAAGCTTGCAGCTGGTGATATCCTTGTAAAGATTCCGCGTGTTCAGGGTAAGGCTGGTGATATCACCGGTGGTCTGCCACGAGTAACAGAGCTGTTCGAGGCCCGTAACCCGTCCAACCCGGCTGTGGTAGCCGAGATTGACGGTACCATCAATATGGGCAAGATTAAGCGTGGTAACCGTGAGATTTCCGTTGTATCACGTACAGGCGAGGAGCGCAAGTACCTTGTAGCCCTATCAAAGCAGATTCTGGTTCAGGAGGGCGATTATGTACGCGCCGGTACTCCTCTGTCAGACGGTGTCATCACTCCGTCGGACATCCTTGCAATCAAGGGCCCGACCGCTGTTCAGGAGTATATCGTGAACGAAGTGCAGGATGTTTATCGTCTGCAGGGTGTGAAGATTAACGACAAGCACTTTGAGATTATCGTTCGCCAGATGATGCGTAAGGTTGAGATCAATGATCCGGGCGATACCCGCTTCCTTGAGCAGCAGTACGTTGACAAGCTGGAGTTTATGGACGAGAACGACCGTATCTGGGGCAAGAAGTATGTTGTTGATCCGGGTGATTCCGAGACTATGATGGCCGGCCAGATTGTTACAGCCCGTAAGCTTCGCGATGAGAACTCAATGCTGAAGCGTAAGGACCTCAGGTTGGTTCAGACCCGCGATGCCCGTCCTGCTACATCAACTCAGGTTCTGCAGGGTATCACTCGTGCCGCTCTTCAGACTTCGAGCTTTATGTCTGCCGCATCATTCCAGGAGACTACAAAGGTTTTGAACGAGGCTGCTATCAACGGCAAGTCAGACTACCTGATGGGTATGAAGGAGAACGTTATCTGCGGTCACCTGATTCCTGCCGGTACCGGTCTGCGCGACTTCGATCACATCATCGTTGCCAACAAGGATGAGTACGAGAAACTTCAGTCAGGCCGCACCATTGTGACCGACCTTGACGAGGCTGATCAGAATAATTGATTAGAAACTTGATAGTGAGAGGGTCGTCGGGGTTCCGGCGACCTTTTCCGTTTTTATACGGCTACCAGTACTGCTCCAGTTTGGCCTTGTAGCGTAAGAATAGATTATTGTTGCGAACAAAACAGAAAGCCCCAGCCGATATGACTGGGTGCAATCGTTTATCGAATTTGTACGGCTAGAATTTGCTTCTCTTTCGGAGAAAATCCAAATTCGAAATCTTCGAATCCGGCAGGGTCATTCATCGCCACATAGTATCCTTTTGGAGTATGGTAAGTCCCTTCAATTCCTTCCAGGTATCCTGATTTGAGTTCCTGTCCAAGGAAATAGGGAACTACACTTTCTCTGGGCTCAGCGTGGTAATGTATATGGAGACTCGATGCTAAAACAAATCCGACGTGCTTGTAGAATTCTATGTTGCCTTCCATGAAGACGGCCCATAGCCTATTTCCTGTTTTCCGCACTTTTTCGTGACCGCAGCGCCAATGTGTCCCACAGCTATCTGAGAGGCAGATTGATGGCATGATTTGGGTGTCCCACGGCAAATTGCTACCTTCGTGGTATGTTTGTCCGAAGGAAGCAGAACAAGAGTGGAACCACCTCGATACAGGTAATCGCCAAGGTGGACGGCAAGTACTGTGTCCAGAAGTCCTTCGGCAGCAGCCGTGACGAATCCGTACTGGCATCCTTGGAGCGTCAGGCCCGCCAATGGGCGGATGAGCACGAGTTCGGAGAGAATCTGTTTGCCTCTGAAGGTGCTGAGGAATACGATGCCATCTTTGCCGGCATCGGTCAGGAGCAGTTGCGCCTTGTCGGACCGGATCTCATCTACGGCCGTCTGTTTGACAAGATAGGCTTCGGTTCCGTACGGACAAGCGACAATGAGATATTCAAGAGTCTTGTGGTCACACGCCTTTACCGACCCGGGAGCAAGCTGAAAACCTTGCGGTACATGGCCTACTTCATGAACAGGTACTACGACGAGGACAAGGTGTACCGTTTCCTTGACGAACTGTGCTGGAGGCCAGAATCAAAACACCGCAAAGCATCTTACGATGTAAAGCACGTCGTGGAGCAGGTAACCTACAATCAGACCAGAAAAGTTCTTGGCGGCAGTGTGGCGGTCGTATTCTATGTCACGACCACGATGTATTTCGAGTCCCGTGAGGACGATGTCCGCATCCCCGGCTGGTCCAAGGATGGGAAGAATGCCAACCCGCAGGTTGTAC
>JAZLLE010000036.1:0-10443 GCA_045597985.1 Bacteroidaceae bacterium
AGCCCATACCATGGTGATACTGTGCGACGGAGGAGGTTCCAACTCCAGCTCCCACCGCATAGTCAAGCAGGATCTCATGGACCTTGCCTCCAGACTTGATATGAACCTTCTCGTTATGCATTATCCGCCTTACTGTTCCAAGTTCAACCCCATCGAGCACAAGCTGTTCTCGCAGATATCCCGCAGCTGGAGCGGGGCTCCGCTGCTCTCCGTGGAGAATGCGGCGGAACGTGCTGCAGCAACGACCACGAAAACAGGACTGACCGTATATGTCGACATAAACAACAAAACCTATGATATCAAGAGACCGATTGACGAATCCTACGAGAGGAAATGTCGCAGGCGCATCATTCCGATGGAAAAACTACCCAAGTGGAATTATCTCGTTAAACCGGCTTAAACTTTACCAACTTATTTTTTAATGTTTACTTAATGATTTAAGGTTTTAAGGTCTTTCACTTGACTGTTATATAATCAATCCATTAACAGCCGTTCTATATATGATTCCGTACTCTCGCCATCAGCTATGGCAATTGTCTTTCCTTGTTCATACTCCGCAATACCACGGGCTATCTTAGCCTGAAGTACTTCTGAATTGATGATGGTATCGTCATCGCCAACTGGAACAAGTTTATAGCTCTATCAGGAAGGCAAGACAGTAAGTTGGTAAGGTGGTAAGGTAGTAAGGTGATTACCCTCAGCCCTACGCCATCAGCCATTTATACCTGGCTACACTGTAAAGCGGAACAAACGGCAGAATGATTGTAACATTGGTGATGTACTCCTTGTATTCCGGACGGTCACCATAGTTTTTGTTCTGCCGCAGTTCCAGACGGCGGGCGCCGCTGAACATCACCCACAGAATAAGGACATATCCCCATACTGAAATGATCCACTGCCACAGACTGTCAAGTGCGGTGAATCCGGACAGGAACACACCCGTCCACAGAAGGATCTCTCCCAGATAATTCGGGCAGCGTACCATTCTGTAAATCCCTGTACGGCAGAATTCATTGGGATTCCTGCGCTTGAGCATCGACTTCTGAGCATCAGCCCATATTTCAAGTATAACACCGGCAAGGGCGATGAAAAATCCAACAATGGCACAAGTGTCGGGTGCCGAGCCGTTCTGTATGCGGAAGAAGACCGGGGCGAACTGCCCGATGAATAGTGTAACAACCATTATCCACAGCGTAACTTTGAAGCCCAGGCTGCGTTTGTTCGCATTCGCGTCGGTCTCTGGACGAAGAATCTTCCTGTATGACGCACTTTTTATTTCCCTTACGAGCAGATAAATGCCGAGCCTGAGCCCATAGATGGCAAGAAGTACGCAGAATGCAATCCCCCATATTTCCATATCGCCCCAGAACAGGATCATTGTTGCCAACGCCATTCCGGCGATGGAGAAGGCATACCCTATTGAAAAGAAGTAAATAAAGTAAATGAAGCCCAGTGCTGCAATCAGTAGGGATATCAGGCAGACAATACCAAAGGCTGATGTGAAGGTTTCCATATAGTTTCTCTATTTCAATACTTAATCTTGAAGCAATCTCTTGACATTGCAAAGATACTCCAGTCAGTCGGGGTTGCAAAGCAATATGCCAGAATAGTGCATTTTTGGCTACGGGTACCAAACGCAATACGCTATTGCGCAATAATATACGCAACACTGAGTGAGCATCAGGCCAGGTAAGTCAAAAGAGCCGGAAAACGCATCCGAAAGCGTAACCAGGCGCAGATTGTAAGTATTTATCCGCAGAGCGATAAGCCATTCAGCACCGTAGTGTCTAAAAGGCCGATTTTATTTCTCTAGTTGGGTAGCAAAATTTATCCAACTGGGCAGCAAAAATCGGCTAGTTCAGAAAACATAGCCACACAAGCCTCATAGAGCAAAAGTTTGTACAGATTTTTCTTTAGTCAATACCACACCTTACCACCTTACCACCTTAACGCCTTACTTTAGTCGGTTTTCACAGCGAATCAGTAGTCGGAGGATGCTGGCAATTCCGGAGTTGCTTTGACAGTGAAGTTCACTCCCAAAGCTGGCGTGCTAAAGAGCCGTCAGAACCCGATAAATGATATACCCCAGGTAATTGCCCGCCGCATAGCCTACAATGCCAATTGCCAGACCTGCCGCAAGCACACGCTTGTTGCGCATGGCAGCCGCTATCATAGGAACGAATGGCGGTGAGCACACGAACGCCACGGAGCTGACCACCATAGTGTCTGAGTCAATGCGGAAAATCCACGCGAACAGCACCTGAAGTACCAGTGATCCGAATATCACCAAGGTCAGGTAGCCAAGCAATCCTACCCCACCCGAGAAATCCAGATTTCCAAGATTGGCCATCGATGCCACCACAATACTGAACACATAGATGCAGTACATACCAACATCGTAGCTATATGGAAGCGTTCTCAGCTTAGGTATGAACGATGCCGCTATGCTGAGCGTGGTGAGAGCCAGAATGAAGATTGTCATAAATGGCGCTTTTGGGAAAAGCAGTGTGGTGGCGTATGCAAGACCACATACCAAGACCGTTATACCAATCAGTCTCAAAAGCGCGCCAAGGCCTTTCCTGGTGCCCAGACCCTTGTACGGATTGGCCTGCTCTGCCCCATCCACAGTATCGTTGTGCGATGTCTCATTGCGCAGGAAACCACGGAACATCCTGATGCCGAACGCCACAAGAAACATCAGATACACAAAGCTGATAACCATATCGTAGCCATTCAGAAGCAGATAAGTCTCATCGGACACACCAAGCATAGTCTTCAATGCAGCTAAATTGATGGTTCCTCCGGTATATACTCCGGTAAGCATACCACCTATCTTTGCGGCACTGTCGCCCGCCATACGGCTTGAGTCAATAGCATCGGCAAACACCAGATATCCAACCGCCACAGAGATAACGACCGCTGTGACACCGGTAATGAGGGCAAGCAGCTGGCTGCGGGTCTCACTACGCTTGAACGTACAGCCAAGCAACATCAGGGGAGTGGCAATAGGAACCATTGCGCTGCTGAGTATATCCTGCACGCCGGCCATCTGCCCAGGGAGCGATACCCCGGGAATAAGGCCGATATTGCCAATGATTATTCCCAGTACATACAACACAAGCACCGGTCCAATCTTGCCAAGCCATTTAAACTTGCGGCATAAAGCCAGAACACCTGCCGGAGCCAGCAGAAAGACTAACACTATGATTATTGTATATACCATAAAAGACTATTAATGAGCACAGAAACCGATACCCGCAAGAATTGAGAAAGCAAAGCTGGACATAACCAGAAGCGGCAGCATCTTGTCCAGCTCACGGTCCTTCCTCTTCCACACGCCAATGAGATGCAGCACAAACAGAGGCAGTGTTATCAGATAAAGCCAGGACGTATTGCTCAATATGGTGTATGTAAGCATACAGAGCCATCCTAAAGCAATCAGTATGGTCTGATAAATACGGGCTCTCTTGCCGCCAAGCTTTATGGCCACAGTAGTACGTGTGGCCGCATCGGTCTTCATATCGCGTATGTTGTTCACATTCAATACGCCCACGCTGAAACATCCTATGGTGGCTGTTGGCAGCAGCACTGTCCAGGAATAAATATGATGCGCGCACAGAATGTATCCGCCAAGCACCGTGGCAACGCCAAAGAAAATGAATACAGAGATATCGCCAAGACCGCGGTAGCCATATGGATTATCGCCAAGAGTATAGTGCATAGCCGCCCACAATGCCATTACGCCAAGAATAAGGAAGGCTATGGCTGGCAGGCTGAGAAGAGTGCCGAACGAGAACCATATCATCAGCGCTCCGAAAACAGCGCTTGCTATTGCAGAGCCCGCAATAAGCTTTTTCATTTCCGGAATGGTAAGACCGCCGTCCATAAGCGAATAGTGCATTCCCTGACGCTCATCAGCGCTGTCGGTACCGTGAAGAGTATCGCCAAGCTCATTGGACAGATTGCTCAATATCTGAAGCGATATGGTTGTAAGCGCAAGAAACAGGATAACCCTCCAGTCAACCGGTGTATATGAGACGGCAATGAATATGCCCATTATGATGCCGGCCAGCGAGAGAGGCAGTGTGCGCAGCCTCATTGACCTTATGCAATATTTCAGTTTCATATCTTAATAAGCTATGTAGCAGTAAACTATCGTCTATTTATTAAATAGTCTGAGCTCATATTGTCCGCACAAGGCCATACGGTCATCCTTGATGGCTATTGCGGCCAATATGTCATCGTGAAGAGAAATCAGATCAATAACAGGCTGAAGGTCCTCCACTCTCTTTATGCGGTTGGCGAATGCGGTGGCATAGCTGTCGGCCAGCATCACATCCTTACAGACAATCATCACTGCATCGGCACGGCCAAAGCTCAACGATGGTCCCACAGTGCCGCTTGAGGTGCAGATGCCAAGCGGAAACTCACCGGAGGGAATGTGCAGCCCTACCTTATCTGACAAAGGAGACTGGCCGGCGAAGACCGCCACATCCATATCAGAGATGCTTTGGGCATAAATGTCGCCACCATTCTCTACAATCACCTCACTGCAGCCATATTTCCTCTTCAAGCGAACTGCAACATATTCAGCGAACGCTCCGGCCACAGAACTCATAGGGCCAATACCTGTACGGTGCGATACGGCGCTCATATGAAGCATAGTCTCCGGTGCGTACGGAGCCACATCGTATGGAACAAGCGAGCTCTTGAAGTCTGGCTCCAGCAGGATATGGGCATCCATCTGCCGGCGGAGCTCAACCGTCCAGGCCAGTGCATCGTCCTTCATAGAAGACGAATAGGAGCCACTATCGACTCCTATCCATAAATCGGACTCAAGGAACTTGACGCAGAATACTCTTCGCCCCTCGGCGGTGAGCTGACCGCGATACCGGCGTTCCTTATACTCCATACCGCTCAATCAGCGAACTCAGTGGTGAACAACTTGAGCGGACATGCGGTTACACAGAGTTTGCATACAATGCACTTGTCGGGTTGGAATACTAATTTCCAGTCTGGAGCCTGAATGGACAGAGCACCCGAGAGACAAGACGATGTGCAGGCTCCACAACTGATGCAGCGTGAGCCGTCGTACTTAATCTTACTCTCAAGCGGACTAACCTCTACTCCGCTCTTCTCCATATAGTCAATGGCCTGACGGATATGATCTTCGTCAGCATCCAGCTCAAGCACCAGTTTTCCGTTACGTCCGGCATCGATGTCAGCCTTGATGATGCTGACCATAATGTCGTACTTCTTAATCAGCTCGTATGTAAGTGAGCGTCCGGCTGAGCCGGCGGTGAATGTTACAACAACCTTCTTTACCATAGTACTTCCATTTACTGATTAAAGATTCTCCTTCAGACCCTTCAGACTGGTGCCTACAGGCATCGGACGTACCGGAGCCGTAAGCTCAAACTCACCTTTCTCTATCCACTGTTTCAGGATGGCGGCTATCTGACGTGCCTTTGCCAGACTGGACAATGGTGCCGTGTGGATTTTCTTTCCACGGAACTCAATCTCGCCACTGCGAAGCTGCTCATAGTTGACCTGACCTATAAGTTTGCACTCATCGCCATAGTCCTCTATGAATGTATCTATCTGGCTGTTACGTATGGATACACGGGCAGCCATATCCTCGTCAAGCACAGGAATTGGCACACCTACGCCAACGTACATTGTAACACCATACTTCTCAAAATATGCTCCGCGCATGAACTCTGTGCTCATCTGACGCATATCGCCCATCAGCGCGAGAGTACGGGCATTGCCCATAGGAACCCCATTGTCGTTAAGCGGCTTGGAGCAGTTGAACTGAGTACCGTTCCATACCACATAACCCTGTGCTCCGCAAAGGAAGATGCGCGTGCCAAGACCAATGGTGCGGCAATCGGGATCGTTCAACAGCGGAGACAACTCTCCTGCCGAGCTGTACGATGCATTCCTGAGATGCGGCAGCAATGTACCCATATAGGTATATAGCAGACGGTCTGACGTATTTACCGCAACATTGTAGTTCTGGTAGGAATTGCGCGGGTTGCACATAATAGCCTCATTGATGGTATCAAGCGATATTATTGTCTTGATATGCTTGCGGGGGTAGCAGTCTGTACCCTTGCCCCAAGCCTTCAGAACAACCTCCTTGCCTGCAATCAGGTCCTCAATAACGTGAGCGCCACCATATTTGGGATTCTGCGCATTACAGTCTGTAGCACCCACAAATGTGTCAACGGCTGCAAGACCTCCACTCACCGGCACGCCATTCAACTCAATCCGCTCCATACGGATTGGCGGGTTGGCATGACCGAAATTCAAAAACGCGCCACTTGAGCACATAGCTCCGAATGTGGCGGTAGTTACTACATCCACCTTGTCCAGAATCTCCTTGGGCGACATTGTGCGAGCCATCTCAGACACCTCCTCGGCGGTCAGCACCACAGCCTTACCCTTGCGGATTTTCTCGTTTATCTCCTCGTATGTCTTTGCCATTGTCTAAAATATTACTTTCCCAACAGTTCAAGCGCTATGTCGCAGACATCGCCTACTGTCTTGAATGTATGCTGCATATCAAACCTGATACCGAGCTTGTTCTCTATTGCCATTGCGGTCAGCATCATAGAGAGTGAGTCCAATGCCAGATCCTCAATGAGTCTTGTATCATAGTCCACGTTTCCCAGGTCAATATTAGGGCGTACAACCTTAATAACCTCTTTCAGGGAATCAAAAACCTCTTCTCTTGTCATTTTCGCCTTATTTATACGGTCAGTGCCGTGTCAAAATCATACTCTGGCAACCTTCATACTGCCGGTACGCTTGAAATCCTCCTTGCGTACGCTCATCTTGCTGATGCGGTGTGTGGTAGGCAGCGTCTTGTTTACCTCATCCACAAGATTCCTCATAAAGGCCTCGATCTCCTCGTCAGACTTTCCTGCGAATGCCTGTGCCTGCGGCAGAATCTCAATGGTGATGCAGGGAGTGCCGTCTATGTCGCCCTCCTTTACCAAAGCGTCCTTTACGAAAGGACTTGCATAGAACGGTTCCTCAATCTCCTCAGGACTTACATTCTCTCCGTTAGCCAGAATAATCAGGTTCTTAATACGGCCTACTATATAAAGGAATCCGTCCTCATCAAAGCGGGCAAGGTCACCGGTACGGAGCCATCCGTCCGGCGTCAAGGCTGCAGTGGTGTTTGCCTCGTCCTTATAGTAACCGGTGAATACATTGTCGCCCTTAATCCAAAGCTCGCCATCCACAATCTTGGTCTCCTGCTCCGGATAAACCTTTCCAACTGATGTGGGATGAGTCTTTACATCGCCGTTGCCAGAGGTGAGGTTGGCGCCCTCGGTCATTCCATAGCCACCCAGAAGGGCAATGTCCATCTTATCGAACTCACTGATGAGACGTGGAGGAACATTTGCGGCACCGGATATGATGGTCTTGAGCTGACCGCCCAGGAACTGAGTTCCATATAACTTTGCGAGTCCGTTCAGGATATCGCAGATACCGGGAACCAGAACAAGGCAGGTAGGCTTGATAACAGGCAGTTTGCCTATTGTTGCCTTCATATCCTCGCAAGAGAACCAAAGTCCGCCAGTATAGAGAACCGACATAGTACCGCGAATCATACCGAACACGTGGCTCAGCGGCAGCATACCAATGTATCTGTGGCCGCAAAGCACGCTTCCCGGCATAAAGCAGCCGTTGAAGGAGCCGCGCATCAGTGAGCGATGTGGCAGCATTGCGCCCTTAGGCGCTCCGGTGGTGCCACCGGTAAAGAATATGGCTGCAATCTCCTCTTTGTCAACAGGAGTGACAGGAGTTGCGGTATCGGCCATAGAGCTCGATGCAAGCACCTTTACGCCAAGGCCCTCCAGCTGGCCGCACAAAGGCTTGAACTCATCGCGCACGAATATTGCCTCAACGTCAAAGCGACGGCAGCTCCCGACTACCGCAGGCTCCGGCAGGGCAGAAGGCAGATTGATGGCAACCATTCCCGATGATGCCACTGCAAGGAACATCTCCAATGCATCGATGCTGTTGCGCTCAAATATAGCAATCTTGGCGCCTCTCTTCAGTCCAAGTCCTGCAATGACAGTGCGGCGGCGTGCAATACGCTCGCACATCTCCTTATAAGTATATGTAACGACAATATCTGACAAAGCAGGACTGTCGGCATACTGACTCTCAATCCAGGTAAGAAACTCCGGAACTGTAGGAATGTAGTTGAGCTGTTCCTTCTCGGCAGCCGGAATCATATCAAAAAAGTAGTTTCCCATATGTGAAAATAATTAGTTATTTACTTTTAAATCTTTTGTATAGCTGCGGCGGCGCATGAAATCGCGGGTCTCGTACATACCGCCGAACATAGTCTGAACCTTCACATTATCCTCAAGCTGCGGATTCATTATCATCTGCTTGATTCCACGCTTGATGCAATTCTTATGCAGATACTCCAGTAAAAGCACACTCGCTCCCCTGCCCTGATACTCAGGCTTGATGCCAACCACAAGAGCCTCAAGGGTATCGTTTTTCCTGAGAGCTTTGAGAACGCGCAGTATTCCGAACGGGAACAGACGTCCTCTTGACTTCTTTACCGCCATGGAGAGTGTGGGAACGCAGAATCCAAAACCAACCACATTGTCGTCGGTGTCAACAAGCATACATACAAAGTCCGGGTCAAGAATTGGCACATATGTCTGAAGATAGCGCCTTATCTGCTCGTCAGAGAAGGGCGCATACTCATAAAGCTGAGCGAAAGACTCGTTGATAAGGTGGAAGGACTTCATACCATACCGCTTGCACATCTCCTTCATAGACAGTCCTGTTACGGCGTGAATTCCATACCTTTCCTCTACAAGACGGGCATACCGCATCACAGGGGGAAGCTCTGATGGTATATCAAGCACTTTCTGAGTCCAGTCTGCATCCTTGGTAAATCCAAGCTGGCCGAGCAGGTCATTATAATATGGAAAATTGTATATGCAGGTGAATGGCGACAGATGCTCATAACCCTCAACAAGCATTCCCTCCTTGTCAAAGTCGGTGAAGCCCAGAGGACCTTTTATCTTGGTCATACCCTTCTTGCGGCCCCAATCCTCTACGGCACCTACAAGCGCGCGTACAACATCTATGTCATTTATGAAATCAATCCATCCGAAGCGGACGTTTTTCTCGTTCCATCTGTCATTGGCCCTGTTGTTGATGATGCCAGCCACACGGCCTGTGATCTGCTTGTTCTCATCAAGAGTCAGGAAAAGTTTAAACTCGCAATATTCAAGAGCTGAGTTTTTATCACTGAGCGTATCGAATTCATCACCCATAAGAGGTGGAACCCATTGCGGACAATCTTTGTATAATTTCTCCGGATAAGTAATGAACTGTCTCAATTGCCGTCCGGTCTTAACTTCTACAATAGTGACCATTTATTAGCAAAATTTGTGCGAAGTTACTAATTTTGCGCAAATAACGTACAATTATGGTTAAAATAACGGTTATCGGCGCAGGCAATATGGGCGGCGCTTTGGTTAAGGGTTGGTGCAAGAGCAATTTAGATGCAAGCATCACTGTTGCAGATCTTAATACAGAGAGGTTAGCCGCATTCAAGGCAGAATATCCAAAGTTGAGCACCAGCACAGAGAATGCTGAGGCCGCGAGCGGGGCTGACATAATAGTAATGGTGGTAAAGCCCTGGCAGGTATGCGGAGTAGTCAGCGAGATAAGGCACTGCCTCTCCAAAGACACCATTCTCATATCAATAGCGGCAGGCGTCTCGCTTGACCAGCTGAGGCAGACGCTTGAGGGAAGCCAGATGCCGCATTTGTTCTATGTCATTCCCAACATTGCCGCAGAGTTCCGGGCCAGTATGACATTCATAGCGCCAGACCAGAATGTTCCACAGGACATCATCGCCAAGGTAAAGTCTCTGTTTGAGTACATTGGCAGCGCGAAGGTATGCGATGAGAAACTCACCCACTCTGGTATGCTGATGGCCTCTTGCGGACTTGCGTACATTATGCGCATTATCCGCGCCCAGACCGAGGCCGGTGTTGAGATGGGTTTCTATCCAAACGATGCCAAGGAGGTTGCAATGCAGACAATGCTCGGAGCAGTTGCCCTTCTGCAAGGCACGGGCGAGAATCCCGAGGCTGCGATAGACCGCGTCACTACCCCTGGCGGCTACACCATCAAAGGCCTGAACGAGATGGACCACTCCGGCCTGAACTCCGCCATCATCAAGGCTTTCAAAACGGGAATGAAGTAAGGCAAACGAGACGGCTCATCCGAAAGACGCCTCGTTGTGGCTCTGACTACGTGTTGATCAGAGTGAAGCTTTAGTGTGTTTTCCCCCGAGGCCTCGCTCGTTTCATTTCATTATTTGAAACGAACGAAATGAGGCCTCATTGCATTCATTTCAAATAATGAAATGAAACGAGCGTAATTATA
>JAZLLE010000037.1:0-5280 GCA_045597985.1 Bacteroidaceae bacterium
TTACGACAATCTGCTGCCGTCCACGATAGGCCTGAAAACCAAATAAAACTTAAAGTTTTGAGAGAGAATTTTGCGGCAACCGCCTCAGACGGTGCTGGAAATGGTTATTTTTGCAAGACACGTGGAAATTGGACAGTTACATTCAAATGGTGGCTAATAAATATGTTTGGTCTTTGGGTTATAAACGTATATAGTAATGGAAGCTACAATCGGGCAGATCTTGCAGATAATAAGGATTATTATGATTGCGCGCATATCACAGAGTAGTTCACAGTTTCATCCTGCTAGTGAGTAAGTAACATATTATGAATAAACAATGAGCAAGTTAAATCCCCTGTTCTCAATTCTTATTGCAAATTATAATAATGGCATTTTTTTGCCAGATGCTATAAATAGTGTATTGTCGCAAACTTATGAGAGTTTTGAGATTATCATTGTAGATGATTGCTCTGACGATAATTCTTGTATCCTTTATGAACAATATCAAGATGATTCGAGAATTAAAGTTTTTAAAAATGCTAAAAATCAAGGGTGTGGCTATACAAAGGACAGATGTGTTAGAGTAGCAAGTGGTGAACTATGTGGCTTTTTAGATCCTGATGATAAATTGGAGCATAATGCATTAGCAAGAATGGTTAATGAATTTGCAAATAAGCCTGATATTGTTATGGCATACTCTAATCATTATGTGGCAGATGAGTCTTTTAACGTAAGCTCTATTTTCAAAGGCCGTTCGTTGTGTTCAGGGGAGAGCATTTTAACATCAAAATCTGGCCCCGTGAGTCATTTCGTCGCTTTTAAACGCGATGCGTACATTCTGTCTGGTGGAGTGGACATTTGTATGAAACGGTGTGTTGACTACGATATGTATTATAGGTTAGAAGAAATGGGACCAATTTCTTATGTTGATGAGTGCTTGTATTGGTATAGACAAAACGAACATTCTATTTCATTGGGTAAAAATGTGTATCGTGCATCTGCTTGGCAAATATATTCGTGTGTTAATGCTATGAAGCGCCGTGGTTTAGAAGATGAATCTTTAATGATGTTTCCTCTTGAAAGAGCTTTATGTACTTCAGCGGATGTTGTCCGAAATACGATAACATTTAGAATCGGAAAGCATTTTACAAGACCAGTAAAATGGTTTATAGAAAAAATATACAAGAAATAATCATTTCATTATTAATGTTGTTTTGGATAAGCTCAGCAAAGTGGTGAATTCAAAGGTTCTTGACTTAGTCCGAATACCCTGCATGGTTTTGGTTGTGCTTATACACATTACAAGTTATGGTATGCATCAGGTTAATATGTGCTCAGATGATTATTTTTCTATATGTCCGTCAATAGATTATTCAGCAGTGTTATTGGTAGCGTAGCGGTTGCTGTGTTTTTCCTTGTGCCTGGTTATCTGTTCATCAGAAATTGTGAGTTTTCTAAAACAGCATATATAACCAAGCTTAAGTGTAGTGTTATACACGTTGCAGATACCTTTCTTACTATGATACTTAATAATTAATCTTCTTCCTTTAATAGTGCCTGCTTTAGATAGAATATCGTTCTGTGAGTTTCTTGGTGAGCCGCCCAAAATTGTTGGCCTAATGGTTGGAAAACGGGTTTTGCAAAACTAGATGAAATATACATTCCTTCTTCCAATATATAAGTCCGCATTCCTGAAGCAAGCTCTTCAGAGTATTACCAGTCAGACCTTTTGCGATTTCAGCGTTATTGTGTCTGATGATTGCTCGCCTGAGCCTATCAAAGAAGTTGTTGACGGATTCGCGAATGATCCAAGAGTACAGTATAGGAGGAATGAAAGCAATTTTGGCGCTCTTCGTTTGGTTGATCATTGGAATCTGCTTCTTTCCTTATGCAATTCGGAGTATGTAATAGTAGCGTCAGATGATGATGTCTATGAGCCTTGTTTCCTTGAGATAGTTGACAAACTGACAGAGAAATATCCAAATGTTGATTTGTTTCACGCACGTGCAAACACCATAGATTCCGAAGGATGTGTGTTGCGTTCAGATTCTGTATCCGATGAGTTTTATGATACAGAAACCCTTATAAGTCATTATTTGTGCGCAGATAGTGTCTTGTGTATAGGGAATTATATTTTCAAAACTGAAGTATTAAGACGTATAGGTGGATTCGTGGATTTTCCGTATGCCTGGAAGTCTGATACGGCAACACAGATGTCTATGGCTATAAATGGGGTGGCGAATACTTCAGAAATACTGTTTGGTTTTCGTATGTCAGGCCAGAATATATCATCACAGAAACCGCGTGACAAGGAAACTGATGCAAGGAAACTTGATTCAATTCTTCAGTTTGAGAGATGGCTTGAAAGTTTCTTAAAGACAGTTGCAGTCAAAGATGCCTGTGGAATTTTGAATTCATTTAGAAAGAGACTGGAAGGAGAGACGAGGTCATACTATTGGTGCCTTGATTTCGTACAATTCAAGACTCTATATTCATATTTGAATAAAAATCATTGGTTTATGTCTGTCAGGAACAGAGTGTCGTTCATACTACACTGGTTTCGTGTAGCCAATAGTAAGTTTATATAAACAAAAACCAGATGGTAAGACTCTCGGTCATAATACCCGTCTATAAAGCCGGCGAGTATATCAATAAATCATCAGATTCCATATTAAATAATAGTTACAAGGATTTGGAACTGATATTGGTTGATGATGGCTCTCCAGACAATAGTGGTGAATTGTGTGAGCAGATTGCTGCCGCCGATTCGCGTGTTCGTGTCATTCATAAACAGAATGGCGGAATATCATCGGCACGTAACGCAGGCATCAAGGCTGCGAGAGGTGAGTATATAGCTTTTGTTGATCAGGATGATACAGTCCGTGAGGATATGTATGAGAGACTGATGACAAAGGCTGCCGAGGGATATGATATAGTGGTAAGCGATTTCTTGTTGGTATATCCAGATAATGAGGTGGTTTACCGTACATTTGATGTTCACGGGAACCACGATGATACATACCGGGATATGTTGCTGAAAGGCTACGGTTGCAATATCTGGAATATGGTTGCCAGGCGTTCCGTGGTAGTAGAGAATGATATCTCGTTCCCGGAACACCTGCGTCATTGTGAGGATGTGTGGTTCTCATTACGGTTACATTTATGTACAGATAGAATAGCCAAAATAAGCGAGCCTTTTTATATATACAACCTGGCAAATCCTAATCAAGTCTCGAATAATCTTGATGAGAGATTTAATCAGTGTTGCCTGCAGTGCTTTACGGAATCCATACCATATATGGAGGCTAAAGGAGCGTTCCCTAAATTTAAGAACGAGGTTTACTGGAATATGCTGCTGGTAAAGACAAATTGGGTGTTGTCTCCTGAGAAATTCAGTATGTATCACAGCGTTCATCCAGAGATAAATTCGTTTGTAAAAGGCAATCCGCTTCTTTCAAAGAAGATGAGACTGATTATGAACCTGTTGAATTATCATCTGGATTTCGTTGCGCGTATTCTGATTCGGGGCTATAAATTGGCAAGATAAGTATGTGTGACGCATATCTCATAATAGCGCATAATGAATTTGAGGTGCTGCAACTACTGCTGTCAGCATTAGACAACACTCAAAATGATATATACATTCATTTTGACAAAAAAGTCAGGCAACTTCCCGAACTGACAACGAAATACAGCAATTTGTATGTTCTTGACAAAAGGGTGGATGTACGCTGGGGACACGTTTCTCAGATTAAAACAGAAATGCTCTTGTTTGCGACGGCAGCAAAGAACGGACCATATCGCTTCTATCATCTGATTTCTGGAACTCATTTACCTCTAAAGGATTCGAATGGCTTGAATGTGTATTTCCAGAGCCGTTCAGGCAATTCCGTTGTAACCGGCTTGACAAAAGATACGCCGTATCAGGAAACATTAAAGATGCATAGGATTAATCTTTTTCTCAGAAACTATGCGTCTAAATCAAAGATTCGGTCGGGCATAAGTCAATTCCTGTGGAAGTCCTTTATTGCTATTCAACGTTGGCTTCATATTGAGATAAATAAGTATGAAGATTTTTGGAAGTCATCTAACTGGGTTAGTTTGTCAGAGGAAGCAGTACAATATCTGGTATCTCGAAAACGAGCCATTTTGAGAAAGTACGGGTTTTCATTATGCGGTGATGAATATTTCGTAGCATCAGAGCTTATGCAATCATCATTGCGTAATAAAGTCTTTAACGAAGATCAATACTTAAAATGTGATATGCAACGTGCAAACCCGCGTACATACAGATTGTGCGAATTGTCTGCTTTGAGAGAGACTGGTTATCTTTTTGCTAGAAAATTTACCGCGAAATGATAGGCAATCAAAGTGAATCATATTCCGGGTGGAGGTTTGACCTGCTCCGATTGTTCTTGGCGCTATTAGTTGTGGCAATTCACACCTATCCATTCCCGCCATATATGAGCCCGCTGTTGGATTTAGCCGTTCCTCTATTTTTTATTATGAGTTCTTTTTTCTTCTTTAGTGGAAAAAAAACTTTATCACATTTTCTTAAACGCAACGCATACTTGTATCTTTTTTGGTTTGCAGTATTGCTTGTACCAACGGCTTTTATACGTGGTTGGTATAATAACTTTAATTTGCTACTGTTTGTTAGAGATGTTTTTTTTCATGAGACATTTAAAGCTGGTTGGTTCATTTCGGCATTAATGATAGGTGTTTCCTTGATTTTTCTGGTTTCTGTTAAGTTGAACAGTAGAACAGGGGCATTTGTTATAGCTGTGTGTGCCTATTTCGGAGCAATAGTATTGGACAATCCTGCATGGTTTCATAGAAGCATCGATTTAACCGGTCTTTTATTGTTGTTTCCTTATTCTATGAATTCGTTTTTGTACTCTCTGATATGGATATGTATAGGTAAATGGCTGTCTGAGAGTATGCAACGTTTTATATGTAAACGGAAACTTATACATATAATATCTATTTTGGTTGTAATAGCGTATATCATAGAGTGTCGGTTCTTGAGCGGAATTTCATATTTGTTTATCATACCACTATGTACTTGCTTGTTTATAGATGTTTATTTGCTTAAAGAAGGCAGACCTCTCAATTTGTTATCGTGTCGCAGGTTTAGTGTCATTATGTATTGCTCGCATAATACCTTAATTCCGCAACATTTTTCGTAAAAGATTGTCAAACGGCCTGATAAACAAAGGCTTATCAGGCCTTGACAATGTCAGAAATTTCACCTAACTTAGTGATTGCAAAACAAAATAAGGTTGTTATCACTGACATGGC